>JAGQTO010000005.1:11741-14686 GCA_020439025.1 Mycobacterium sp.
GCGGGCCTGCTCGTCACCGTCGAAGACCACCGCGGTGTTGCCGAGGGCGGCCAGGGGCGGGACGAACCGCAGCACCGTGCCGGCCAGCCCGCAGTCGATCCGGGCGCCTGGCGCCGGGTGCAGGGCACCCTGGACCGTCAGGTCGGCGCCGTCGCCGGTGATGTCGAAGCCCAGGGTGCGCAGCGCGCCGATCATCAGGTCGGTGTCGCGGCTGCGCAGCGCGCCGTCGATACGGGAGGCGCCGCCGCCCTGGGCCGCTGCCAACGCGGCCAGGATCAGCGCGCGGTTGGTCATCGACTTCGAGCCCGGCACCGTCACCGTGGCGTGCACCGGGGTGTTGACGGTCGGTGCCGACCACATCTGATGGCTCACGGGAGACCATCTTGCCCTGTCGGGGAATCCGGTCCTGCCACCATGGAGGGATGTGCGGACGTTTCGCCGTCACCACCGACCCGGACCGGCTGGCCGAGGAGATCGACGCCGTCGACGAGACCGGGGGCTCGGCACCCGATTCCTTCGCGCCCAACTACAACGTCGCTCCCACCACAGAGATCGCCGCTGTCGTCGCCCGGGGCGACGACCCGCCCCGGAGCATCCGGATGATGCGCTGGGGTCTGCTGCCGTCGTGGGTCAAGGCCGATGCCCAGGGCCGCCCGATGGCCAAGTCCCAGCTGATCAACGCCCGCGCCGAGACGGCCGCCACCACGCCGGCGTTTCGTTCGGCGGCCCGGCACACGCGCTGCCTGATCCCGATGGACGGCTACTACGAGTGGATGCGCACCGCCGACGACCCGCACGCCGACGCCCCCCGCACGCCCCGCAAGAGGCCGTTCTACATGTTCCGCGAGGACGGCGGGCCGCTGCTGGTCGCCGGGCTCTGGTCGGCCTGGAAACCCGACCGGTCCGATGCCGCCGGGGCGAAATTGACCTGCACGATCATCACCACCGATGCGGTCGGGGACCCGGCCCGGGTGCACGACCGGATGCCACTGATCCTGGCGCGGGCGGACTGGGATCGCTGGCTGGACCCCGACGCGCCCGCCCCGGCGGACCTGCTCGCCGCGACCCCTGCGATCGACGGTATTGCGATGCGTGAGGTCTCGACCCTGGTCAACAAAGTGGGTAACAACGGCCCAGAGCTCATCGCGCCGGTTGATCGAGGCAACCAACCGGTCGGTCTGTTCTAGACACCGGGGTAGGGATAGCATCGGATTATCGAGGCCGAGTGCTGGGAGGACCGTTCGATGACCGCAGTTGAACCGAAGGCCGACATCATCACGGTGCGCAACCCCGCCGACGGCCACGTGGTGGGCACGGTGCCCGTCGACGACGCCGATACGGTGGCCGCCAAGGCCCGCGAATTGCGGCTGTTCCAGCCGGAGTGGGAGGCCATCGGCCCGCGCGGGCGCAAGAAGTGGATGCTGCTGTGGCAGGACTGGATCCTCGACAACGCCGAGCACCTCACCGAGGTGCTGATGTCGGAGACCGGCAAGGCCCACGGTGACGCCGGTGTCGAGGCGGTCGGTATCGCCGACGCGATCAACTACTGGGCCGGTCACGCTGAGGAGTTCCTCTCCGACCGCCATCCCACGCCGCACACGCTGATCTACCGGGTCAAGAAGCTCACCACCGTTTACCACCCGTATCCGCTGGTCGGCATCATCGAACCCTGGAACTTCCCGCTGGCCATGCTGGGTCTGGATGTGGTGCCCGCCCTGGCCGCCGGCGCCTCGGTCCTGCTCAAGCCGTCGGAAGTCACACCGTTGTCGGCGGTGGAGTTCGTCCGCGGCTGGAACGAGGTCGGCGCCCCGCCGATCCTGGGGCTGACCACCGGGTTCGGCGACACCGGCAAGGCAGTGATCGACAACGCCGACTACGTTCACTTCACGGGGTCGACGGCCACCGGCCGCAAGGTCGCCATGGCCTGTGCCGAGCGGCTGATTCCCTACAGCCTCGAACTCGGTGGCAAGGACCCGGCCATCGTGCTCGCCGACGCCGATGTCGACCGGGCGGCAAACGGGATCACCTGGGGCGGCATGTTCAACGCCGGCCAGGTGTGCATCTCGACCGAACGGGTCTACGTCGAGGCCCCGATTTACGACGAGTTCGTCGCCAAGCTCACCGAGAACGTGCGCAAGATCCAGCAGGGCAGTGAGTCCGACGCCGGGTTCACCTACGACATCGGCGCCATGGCCACCGCCGCCCAGCGCGATATCGTCGACCGCCACGTCCGTGAGGCCACCGAGGCCGGGGCGACGGTGCTCGCCGGCGGGAAGCCGACCGGGCAGGGCACGTTCTTCCAGCCCACGGTCCTGGCCGATGTCACGGCGGACATGTCCTGTATCGCCGAGGAGACCTTCGGGCCGACCCTGCCGGTGGTGAAGGTTGCCGACGAGGAGGAGGCCGTCCGGCTGGCCAACGATTCGCGCTACGGCCTGTCGGCGACGGTGTGGACCGGTGACGTCAAGCGCGGTGAGCGCATCGCCCGTCGGCTGGAATGCGGCGCGGTCAACATCAACGACGCGATGACCAACGTGTTCTGCCCGACGCTGCCGATGGGCGGCTGGAAGGAATCCGGGATCGGCTACCGCTCCGGCGGCGCCAACGGATTGATCAAGTTCTGCCGTCAGCAGGCGATCACCGCTCCGCGGATCCCCACCAGCAAGTCCGAGCTGATGTGGTACTCGTCGTCGAAGAAGCAGGCCCGGATCGCGCTGGCCGTCATGCGGGCCTTCGCTGGGCACGGCTGGCGCCGCATCGGTCGCAAGGGCTGAGTACACGGGTTCTCAGTCCCGGCGCTTGCGGAGTCGTCGGACGGCCTTGTCGGTGTGGTGGTAGGTGTTGGTGCCGCCGATCAGTGGCAGCCCCGGTGGGGGTATCCATTCGGTGGTGCCGTTTTGGCGTTTTCGGGTGGTCCAGCCGCCGCGTTTGACCAGGCGGTTGTG
>JAGQTO010000334.1 GCA_020439025.1 Mycobacterium sp.
CCCAACTACCCGAAAATGCCGGGCGAACCCAAGCGGGTGCAGCCGAGCCGGGATCGGGACCTGAGGAGGTAGGACCCGGATCGCGAAATCCGCACGCGGGAGTAGTGCAGGCGGGAGTGGGCCTTCGCTGGGGGCGAAAGCTGAACCCGGCTCCCAGGGAAGTGTGGTAGACATCTCAGTAAATCTTAAGGTTTCTCGAACCGATTCCGTAGGGGGTCCCGTCGATGTCCCAGTCAGCGCGCAAGCGTGGTGGAAGCCGCCGCATCCAGCCCTATGCCTGGCTCGGCGCCGGCGCGGTGACCGTGGGCATGGGCGTGGCTCTGGTCGGCGGCACCGCGGTGGCCTTCGCCGATGCCGGGGCGGACTCGGCGGGCGCCGCGACGACCTCCGAGAGCGCGGGCGCCGCCGGTGCGACGTCGGCCAAGTCCGACGCTGCCGGCCCGCGGCGCAAGGTCCTGCGCCCGTCCCGCGCCGCCGCGGCGGGGGCGGACAACTCAGTGGGATCGCCCGCGTCGGCGGCTCAGGGGCGCAAGAGCCGCGCGACGGCGGCACCGGAACTCCCCGATGCTGCGCTGGACGTCGGTGATGTCGAGGCCCCCGGCGATGCCGAGATCCCCGGTGATGCCCAGACCCCCGGTGATGTTGACTATGGATTGAGTGCCCCACTGCCGGCCGCCGCGGTTGCCGTGGAGCCCGTTGCCCCCGCCGCCGAGGAGGCCACTGCCGCCGTTGCGACGGCCTCCCCCAAACGTGCGGTCCGAGCCTCCCGCGGCGCGGCCGTCGCGGTTCCCGCGCAGACCGCGCCTGACGGCGTCACGGTCGCTGCCGACCCGGCGGCGGTTGAGGTTGCCGACCCGTCGTCTGATCCCGCCCCGGCGGCGGCCGTTCCCGGCCCCGCCGCTGATCCGGCGCCCGTGATGACCTCGTGGCTGCCGGGAGCCGGGGGCAATCCCGGCACCCAGATCGTGCCCGGATCCCACGTCCAGTTGGCTCTGCAGGAAATCGCCGACGCACAGGGCATCCTCACCCAGCAGACCTGGGGATCAGGCAACATCCTGGCCGGCGTGGTCGCGATCGTCCCGCAGGTGTTCCTTGCCGGGGCCTCGCTGTCGTTGACCGCTTGGGGGGCGACGAATCCGGGCGTTCAGGACTTCCTCGCCGGAACGGCGGGGATTCCGTTGATCCACCAGGTCGCGCAGATCACCCTGCTCAGCAACATGCTGCTGCCCAGCCTGGCAGAGATCTCCATGGGCGGAGCGGCGCTGTTCATGCCGCTGGTCGGCGTGTTCGGCGCCGACGTCAGCGCCGCGGAGGCTCAGGTCGCCGCCGCCCGGCAGGACGGCAAGGTCTACGCGGTGGTGCCGGTGCGGATGGTGGCCACCACCCAGCCCGTGGTCGGCGTTTCGGTGAACGGCGGATCGGCCGCCACCCTGCTGGTCGACACCGGAGCCTCCGGACTGGTCACCACGGAGGACAAGGTCGGCGCAGGGGACCTCGGCCCGATGACCGGTGAGGGCAACAGCTGCTTCAGCGGCGGGATCTGCTACCACTACGAGACCTACAACACCACGGTGGACCTCGGTGGCGGGGCGGTCACCACGGCGCCGGTGAACATCGTGACCGACAACGACGAATACCCGGACAGTGTCGCGGTGTTCAAGGACTTCTTCTCCTGGGGCGCCGACGGCATCCTCGGCGTCGGCGCGAATACCGCCGGCCCGGGTCCGGCCCCGATCCCGACCGCGCTGATGCCCGGCGAGCTCAGCAACGGCATGCTGCTCTACCAGAACGCGTGGCCGTTCGGCCTGGGCGGCTTCATGGTCCTCGGCCCGAACGCGCTGCCGACCCGGGTATCGGTACCGGGGGCTCCGGACGCCTACGTGACGGTCAGTGTCAACGGTGGGGCCAAGACCGACGCCGGTGCCATCATCGACTCCGGCGGCGTGTACGGAACCCTCAACACCGCCAACGACCCCACTGGTACCACGGTCGGTCAGAACCTCCCGGCGGGCACCACGATCGCGGTGTACACCGCCGACGGCGCGACGCTGCTGTACACCTACACCACCGGCAGCGGCGTCTACGGCACCCCGGTGATCGGGAGCGGTCTGATGAACACCGGTAACGCACCGTTTGCCCAGAATCCGATCTACCTCAACTACGGGTTCGACGACCCCTACGGAATCGGTTCGACCGACTTCTCCATCTGGTGATCAGGCGGATAGTTCTTTTCTGACGATTTGGGAAACCTGCCCTAAGGAGAAGCTGAGGCGCGTTACTGTTCGCTCAGGCTTCGGACTTGGGAGGACACGCCATGGGCGCATCGAAATTCATCGGTCGGGTAGGGGGATTGGCGGTGGCCTTGGGGGTCGGCGCCGCCGCGTTCTCGTCGAGCGTGGCATCGGCTGACGCCACCGGATCCGGCTCGGACCCCGGCGGCGCCTCGCGCGGCAACGACTCCTCCTCATCTCAGTCGGCGTCGCGCGGCCGCAAGGCCGCGGCGCAGGCCCCCAGCGCCGCACCGGCGCGGATCGGCGCCCGCCAGCAGCGCAACTCCCGTTCGGACTCGGCTGCGGAGCCCTCGGCGCCGCCGGTCTCCGGCGGGCAGTCCTCGGCCCTCGAGGTCGACGTCGATCCCACACCGGCCGTGGTGCCGGTGCCGACCGCGGCCGCCGTCGCGGCGCCGAGCGTGCCCACCGCGAGTGTGGTCCAAGTGCCCTCGACCCATTCAGCGCCGCCGGCGGCGGCAGAGGTTGTCGTTGCCACGGTGCCGACCCCCGAGCCCGATCCGGCGCCCGCTGGCGAGGTTGCCGGTTTCCTCTCCGAAGCCGACAACGGGCTGTCCGACGGCGCCGATAGCGATCCGCTGGTTCCGGTCGACTCGCCGCTGGCGTGGGCGCTGCTGGCCGTCGCCCGCCGCCAACCGCTCAGTGCGGCGAGCACTGCGGGCCCGGTGGCCTCGGTGACCACGGCACAGTCGGTCACCAGTAAGGGAATCACCGTCGACCCGACGGTGGAGTTCATCGACGGCTTCTTCCAGGGAACGCTCAACGCCACCAGCGCCCGTGGGGCCGCCCTGAGTTACACCTCGCTGGGCGGCAGCAACGGCGGCAAGCTGGACATGGACACCGTCCCAGTGTCGCCGACCGAGACGGACCCGCAGAGCTACACGATCCTGCCGTACGCCACCTGGCTGGACGCCGGCGGTGCGAAGGGCACCGAGCAGTTCTCCGTCCGGATCCGCGAGACCACCGGCTTCGACCAGTTCCTNATCCCGGTCGTCGGCCTGATCGCCGCTCCGGTGATCGACCTGCTCCAGCAACTGCCGCTGATCAGCGACCTCCTGGCGCCCATCATCGGCAGCTCGATCGTGGCCACCATCGACGTCAACGTTGCCGCGGACGCTCCGGGCGACACCCCGCTGTCGTTCACCTACGACGTGATCTCCTTCGACGGCACCGCGATCAGCACAAACTTCTTCCCGGCCACCGGCATTGCGGCGGGCGAGACCGCCCCCACCTTGCTGAACGGACCGGGCCTGGGCTCGCCGGGCGAGACCGATCCCTACAACGTGTTGGGCACCTTCGGCTCGGTTCCCGGCGTCGACCCCATGCGCGACGAGGGCTACAACGTGGTGACCTGGGATCCCCGCGGCGAGTTCGCCTCCGGTGGTGTGCTGCAGCTGGACAGCCCGTTCTACGAGGGCCGCGACGCCTCGGCGATCGTCAGCTGGGCCGCGAACAACCCGCTGGTCGAACTGGACGCACCGGGCGACCCGGCGGTCGGCATGGTGGGCGGGTCCTACGGCGGCGGCATCCAGATGGTCACCGCCAGCACCGACCCCCGCATCGACGCCATCGTGCCCAACGGCAACTGGTACTCACTGATAGACGCGCTATACCCCTCGGAGGTCCCCAAGACCGCCTGGTCGGGCATTCTGCTGCTTGACCTGGTGACGGCGGGGGCCCGGATCAACAATCAGCTCTACATCGGTGCCCTCACCGGGCTGTTCGGCTTCATCACCCAGACCGGTCAGGCGGTCCTGTCCAGCAGCGGACCGACGACCCTGCTCAACCAGCTGCAGATCCCGACCCTGCTGTTCCAGGGCACCGTCGATGCGCTGTTCCCGCTGGATCAGTCGGTGCTCAACGCCGAGACCATCACCGAGAACCCGTTCGGCGCCCCGGTGAAGATGGCCTGGTTCTGCGGCGGTCACGGCTCCTGCTCGACCGGAGTGAGCCCGGACCAGCGCCCGCAACTCTTCGCCGACACCTTCGCCTGGCTCAACCAGTACGTCGCCGGCACCGGCCAGGGCGCCGACGCCGTCCCGGTGTTCCAGTGGTGGGACCAGAACGCGGACTACTACACCTCGGACCTGCTGCCCTTCCAGGACGGGTTCAACCAGGTGGACCCCTACAGCGCCACCGACGCCGGCGGCACGCTGGGAATCATCCCGTTCGTCGGAGGGTCGGGTTCGCTGTTCGGATCCTTCCCGATCGGTCTGATCTTCCCCACCCCGGCGGATAACGCGATCAACGTCGCGCTGACCCCCGACGTCGGGGATCAGATCGTCGGCGCGCCCCAGCTGAGCTTCACCTACCGTGGCCTGGGCACGGGCCAGGCGGTGTTCGCCCAGCTGGTCGACGACGCCACGGGCTTGGTGGTCGGCAACCAGGTGACGGCCGTGCCGTTGACCCTGGATGGTCGCGAGCACACGGTGTCCATGCCGCTCTATGACATCGCCTACACCGTGGGTGCCGGCGACTCGCTGACTTTGCAGATCGCCTCCTGGTCGTCGATCTTCGCCAACGCCGCGATCGGCGTGGTCGACATCACCGACATCCAAGTCGACCTGCCACTGCGGGACATCCCGGCGGTAGCGGTCGTCTAGTGCGGGCCGCCCAACGCTGATCGAGCCTCCGGCCGGAGCCGGTTCCCGCTGCCCGCGGGGCCGAGACGGCGGGGTGACTCAGCGGCGCAGTCGCTGGCGGATCTTGCCTGAGGGGCGCCGGTTGCGCAGCGCGCCAGCAGTCGGCTGATCGTCGGCTGTGGCATCCGCCGAAGAGTTCGCGGCCGGATCGGACGCGTCTGCGGCGTCCTCCCCGTCGGTATCGACGGCGCCGTCGGTGACGGTCGTGTCACCAGCGCCGGCGTCGGTTGTCCCGTCGGTGCTCGCGGTTGTGGGTACTGGCTCCCTCTCCGTTTCGGCCCCGTCGGCTTCGGCCCCGTCGGCTTCGGCCCCGTCGGATTCGGCCCC
>JAGQTO010000335.1 GCA_020439025.1 Mycobacterium sp.
CCGGGCGATGCAGGAACAGTTGCGAACCGACGGCGTGGTAGACAGGGACGTGCAGTTGCAGGTGGTCAGCGGCAACGGCTGGGATCAGGCCCTCGATGACGCGGAGTGGGAGGACGGCGAGATCCTCGCGCTGGGAACGTCGCCACGGGGTGACGTCGCCAGGGTGTTCCTCGGTTCGCGCGGGACCAAAATCCTTCGGGTGAGCCCGGTTCCGGTGGTGGTGCTGCCCGGCTGACCCGTCGTCGCGAGAAGAGCCGACCGAAAGGGCCCACATGGAATCCCGTTACCACGCCTACAACAGTGTCTGGCAGATGCGCGCCGACGCATGGTGCAGGCTGGAGGACGCCGCCGGCCAGCTGGCCAGGCTGGCAGCCTCCGGTAAGCCCACCGACGCCCGCCAGGCCACCTGCGCCGATGTGCTCGCCCAGTTGATACCGGTCGAACCCTACTGGGCCTTCCCCGGCCCGGCGCTGTTCACCAAGCTGCAGAAGATCTTCAACTCCGGGAACTACGCGAAGTTCGCCATCGCCGTCGGCTACATCAACCACGCGTTGACCCACGAGACCTACCGCCTGGGCGAGGCACACCTGGTCGACCTTGACAACGACGACATCCTGGCCGCCGACACCGTGCGCATGGAGGGGCTGTCGGCCGCCGATCGCGAGCCGAAATACTTCGAGGTGCTGGCCATCGAAACCCTCACCGAGGCCCAGGAACGGCACCTCCGCCAACAGGTCCACCACTGGCGCCGTCCTGACGACGAGTTCATCTACGAGCTGGTGATCGTGTCCAGCGCCGAGGAGGCGCTGATCGCAGCCCGGCTCAACGCCAACCTTCAGGCGGCGGTGATCGGGCGGCAGTTCACCGCCCACAGCAGCCGGGACCTGTCGTCGCTGGCCGATTTCATCGACGCGGATGTCGCCGACGCGGTCGGGCAGGAGACGGACCCCGGCGCGCGGGCCGAGATCCTGGCCCAAGCCCTGCGTGAACTGTGGCCGGGCCTCGACCGCTACCTGATGACCGAGGTCGATGTGGAGCGCATCGCCGGCCGGCAGGGCAACAGCTTCCGGCGGGTGTTCCACGTGCGCGACGGACTGCTCGAACTGCACCTGAGCCTCATGCAGGGGATCGCCGACCGCTACCGGACCCCGTTTTTCAGCGCGCTCAAGGAGTACAGCAAGCGCCCGACCGGGGTGTTCCACGCGCTGCCGATCTCCCAGGGCAAGTCGATCATCGGCTCGCACTGGATCAAGGACATGGTCGACTTCTACGGCCTGGACATCTTCATGGCGGAGACCTCGGCCACCTGCGGCGGTCTGGACTCGCTGCTGGAGCCGACCGGTCCGCTGCGCGAGGCCCAGGAACTGGCCGCCAAGACGTTCGGCTCCCGGCAGACCTTCTTCGTCACCAACGGCACCTCGACGGCCAACAAGATCATCACCCAGTCCCTGGTGGCTCCGGGCGACATCGTGCTGCTGGACCGCAACTGCCACCAGTCCCACCACTACGGGATGATGCTGGGCGGCGCCAACGTGGTCTATCTGGAGGCCTACGCGCTCAACGACTACACCATCTACGGCGCGGTGACGCTGCGCGAGATCAAGTCCA
>JAGQTO010000058.1 GCA_020439025.1 Mycobacterium sp.
GGTCCCGGCCGCGGGCTGGCTCTATGCCTCGGTGGCGGCACTGGCCGGTGCCTGGTTCCTCACCCTGGCGCACCGGCTCCATGCCGGGGTGCTGCGTGGCGACCCGGTCAAGCCGCTGCGGCTGTTCCTGCAGTCGAACAACTACCTGGCCGCGGTGTTCGTCGCGCTGGCCGTCGACTCGGTCATCCCGCTGCCGACCCTGTTCTAAAGCCCGCTTCTGGCGCGAGCAGACGCAAAACGTCCGCGACACGCCGGGTTTCGGGGTCATTTGCGTCTGCTCGCGCCGGGTGAGGCGGGTCTGCGCGCTGGGGTTTCAGGGCAGCAGAACCACGGAACCCGTCGTCCGGCGGCCCTGCAGGTCCTCGTGCGCGCGTTGGGCTTCGGCCAGCGGATAGTGACCGCCCACCGTCACGGTGACCGAACCGTCGGCGATCGCGTCCAACAGCTCACCGGCCCGCCAGGCGAACTCGTCGGGCGTGCGGATGAAGTGGCCGAGGTTCGGCCGGGTCAGGTACACCGAACCGGCGGTGTTGAGCCGCTGCGGATCGACTGGGGGCACCGGCCCGCTGGACGCGCCGAACAGCGCCAGCGTGCCGCGGATCGCCAGGCTGGCCAGGCTGGCGTCGAAGGTCGTCCGGCCCACGCCGTCGTACGCGGCGGCCACCCCGCGCCCGGCGGTCAGCGCCCGCACCCGCTGGCCGAACTCGGCCGGGTCTTCGGGGTAGTCCAGAACCTCGATCGCTCCGGCCTGCCGCGACAGTTCGGCCTTCTCCGGCGTCGAGGCGGTGGTGATCACCCGCGCGCCGATACTGGTCGCCCACTGCGTCAGCAGCAGGCCGACGCCGCCGGCGCCGGCGTGAACCAGCAGGAAATCCTGGGGCTGGACCTGATGGACCGACTTGATCAGGTAGTGCGCCGTCATCCCCTTCAGAAGGGCCGACGCGATGGCATCGGAGCGAACGGCGTCGGGGACGTAGGCCACGAAATCCGCTGACGCCGTGGTGTACTCGGCGTAGGCGCCGACCGCGTTGGCGGTGACCACGCGATCGCCGACGTTGATGGCGGCGACGTCTTCGCCGACCTCCGCCACCCGGCCGCACACCTCCTGGCCGGCGACGAACGGCAACTCCCGCGGGTACAGGCCGGAGCGGAAGTAGGTGTCGATGTAGTTGACCCCGATGGCCTCGGCCTCGATGAGCACCTCGCCCGGGCCGGGGGAGGGCCGGGGCCGCTCGACGTAGCGCAGAACCTCCGGGCCGCCCGTCTCGGCGACTTCCACCGCATGCATGTCACTATCATCCCCCCATGCGCTTCCCCATATGGCACACCACGGCAATCACCGGCCCGGAGGGGTTGCGATGAAGCTGGCCCGGCCGGATCTGTTCCACCCGAAGATCGTGCTGGCCTCCTGTTCGCAGCTGGACTCCGGCGACGGGGACGACGACGGTCTGGTGGCGGCCCTGCGGCGCCGCGGCCTGTACGCGCGTTGGATGTCCTGGGACGATCCTCGAACCGAGACCGCCGACCTGGTGATCCTGCGTGCCACATGGGACTACGCGGAGCGCCGCGAGGAATTCCTGGCCTGGAGCAGGCGGGTGCGCAACCTGCTCAACCCGCCGGCGCTGGTGGAATGGAACAGCGACAAGCACTACCTGCGGGATCTGGCCGCCGCCGGGGTGCCCACCGTCCCCTCGTGGTTCTTCGAACCCGGCGATCGCCCGACCCTGCCGGACGGCGAGCTGGTGGTCAAGCCCGCCGTCGGTGCGGGCTCGATCGACACCCTGCGGTTCACCGATCGTTCGCCGGCCACCGCTCACGCCGCGTCGATTCTGGACCGGGGCCGAGCCGTGCTGGTCCAGTCCTACGATCCGAGGGTGGAGGCGGGTGAGACCGCGCTGGTGTTCATCGGCGGCAAGCAGTCGCACGCGTTCACCAAAGGTCCGATCCTGCCGCCGGACGGCCGGGCGCCGGAACTGGACGACTCCGGGGTGTTTGCGGCCGAGAATCTTGCCCTCGCCGATCCCGACTTCGAGGTCTGGGACCTCGGCCGGGCTGCTCTGGCGGCCGGCTGTGCCCATGTCGGGATAACGCCGGAGGAGGTGCTCTACGCCCGCGTTGACGTGATCGGTGACGGGGGTGACGCGGTGCTCCTGGAGTTGGAACTCATCGAACCGGCACTGGGGTGGCGCCAACTCGACGACGGCGCTCGCGGCCGCCGGCAGCGCCGGTTCGCGATCGCGGTGGAATCAGCCTGCGAGCGTCTGGGGCTCGGTCCGCTCTCTCATCGACGCCCATAACGCCGCGGTCCCGACGGTGCAGGCGGCAGCGCCGGCGACGTGGGTTGCGACCAGGGCGGCCGGCACCCCGGTGTGGTACTGGACAAGGCCAACCAGCGACTGGGCCGCGACCAGGCCCACCAGCACTGCCAGTCGGCGTCTCACCTGCTGCGGAGCCCCGAGGGCCAGCAGTCCGGCCCCGAGGCCGATCAGCAGGCTGAGGTAGCTCACCAGCAGTGTGGCGTGGGCGTGGGCCAGGGTGACGATCTCCACCTCGAGGCGGGGGACCGTGCGCTCCGGGCTCTTGTCGCCCGCATGCGGTCCCGCGCCGGTGACCAGGGTGCCGCTCACCAGGGTTGCGCTGAGCATGACCGCGCTCAGAACCGTCAACAGCCGCAACGGCTTCGGGACCACGGCGACGGGGACGCCGTCATCGGGTTGCCCGATCTTGACGTAGAGCAACGTGGCCACCCACACCATGGCCATCGACACCAGCAGGTGGATCGCCACCGTCCACCACAGCAGGCCGGTGCGCACCGTGATACCGCCGATGACCGCCTGCAGGACGGTGGAGGCGGGCATCAGCCACGCGTACACCAGCACCTCCCGCCGACGCCCGGCCCGGGTGACGGCCAGCACCGCCAGCAGGGCGGTGAGCACCACCACGAAGGTGATCAGGCGGTTGCCGAACTCGACGGCCTGATGGATACCCGGCACCTCGGCGTGCGGCACCGGGACGAAGCTGCCGGGGAAGCACTGCGGCCACGTGGGACAGCCCAGGCCGGAGGCGGTGACCCGCACGACCGACCCGGTGACCGAGATCAGCGCCTGGCTCAGGACGACGGCAGCGGCGATGAGGCGCTGGGTCCGAACGCTGGGCAGCGGAAGCAGATTCACCAGCCGCCGGATGAACGTCACCGCCCGATCCTAGAGAGTGCCCGCCGCATCAGGTGAACCGGAACCAGCGCAGCGCGGCGGCCGCGGATACCGCGCCCCAGACCGCCAGCACGGCAATGCCGAACCAGTCGACCGACAGTGTCATGGCGTGGGAAGCGGTCGCCTGGGACAACGCCTCGGTCAACGCCCCCGACGGCGTCAAGCGGGCCACCCAGGCCAGCGCCTCGGGGACGGTGGCGGTGTCCAGGGTCAGCGCCCCGAACCCGGCGAAGACGAACCACAAAAGGTTGGCCACGGCGAGGACGATCTCGGCGCGCAGCGTCCCCCCGAGCAACAGGCCCATCGCGGCGAACGTCGCGGTGCCCAGCGCGATGATCGCCGCGCCCAGCAGCAGGCCACCCGGGTGCGGCCGCCAGCCCAGCGACATTCCGATCCCCCCGAGCAGCAGTGCCTGGAGGAACACCACCGAGACCACGGCCAGCGCCTTGCCCGTAATGATGCCCCACACCGGTAGGGCGGTGGCGCCGAGTCGCTTCAGGGCGCCGTAGCGGCGGTCGAACGCGACCGCGATGGCCTGTCCGGTGAACGCCGTGGAGATCACCGCCAGCGCCATGATCGCCGGCACGAACACCGCCACCCGGTTCTCGCCGAACGAGCCGAGCGGGAGCAGGCTGAGCCCGATCAGCAGGGTGATCGGGATGAACATGGTCAGCAGCAACTGCTCGCCGTTGCGCAGCAACAGCTTCAGCTCGAGTCCGTACTGCGCGGCCAGCATCCGCGACACGCTGCTAGGCCGCGGATCGGGAGTGAAGGTTCCGGCGGGGAACAGTTGACCGGTCATACCGGCCTCCCCGCCGAGCATACCGTCACTGCGGTATTCCGCGCGATTTCGCGCGCTGAGCGCGCGCTCGATGAGTGGGTCCCGCTCTGGTCTTCGCTCACGACCGCAGCTCCTTGCCGGTCAGCTCCAGAAACACGTCCTCCAGGCTGCGCTGCTCCACCCGAAGGTCGGTGGCCAGGATGTCCAGCCGCGCGCACCACGCGGTCACGGTGGCCAGCACCTGCGGGTCGATCTTGCCTTCGACCAGGTACTCACCCGGGGTCCGCTCAGCGGCCCGGTAGCCCTCCGGCAGCGCCGAGACCAGCAGCGAGAGGTCCAGTTTCCGGGGTGCGGTGAACCGCAGCTGGTCCTCGGAGCCGTTGCGCATCAATTCGGCCGGGGTTCCCGAGGCGACCGGGGAGCCGTGGTCGATGATGACGATCCGATCGGCCAGTTCCTCGGCCTCCCGGAGTTGATGGGTGGTCAGCACCACGGTGACGCCGTCGCGGCGCAGCGCGTCGATGAGTTCCCACACCACCAACCTGGCGTGGGCGTCCATCCCCGCCGTCGGTTCATCGAGGAACACCAGTTCCGGGCGGCCGACGATCGCGCAGGCCAGCGCGAGCCGCTGCTGCTGGCCTCCGGAGAGCCGCCGGTAGGTGGTGCGGGCCGCCTCACGCAGGCCGAGCGTGGTCAACAGCCAGTCCGGATCCAGCGGCCGCGCCGCATAGGAGGCCACCAGGTTGAGCATC
>JAGQTO010000336.1 GCA_020439025.1 Mycobacterium sp.
CCCGATCCGATGCTGTTGCTCGCGTTCGTCATGCATGCGCTGTGCATGTTCCTCACCATGGTCTGGGCGTTTCACGCCCGCGACCTGAGCACCATGGCACAGGTTCGGGCGGATGAAGCCGGCCGTTCCATCGGTGCGGTGTGGATCTTCCTCGCCGCCTACATTGTCGTCGGCTTCTCCCAGCAGGAGAGGAGTCCGTTCGATTCGACCGCCGGTGGCGCAGTGCTCTCAGCGCTGACACTCAGCGCTCTGGCGTTGACCATGGGCAGCGGGTACACGAAGTACCGCGAGGTGATGGATCAGGAACGGCCGACGGTAGGGGGTCTTGCTCCGACAACACCGGAGGAGGCGGCCGCCGCCGGCGATGTGAGGCTCAGGCCGAGACGGTCTCAGGCTCGCTGACCCACTTCCGTGCCGCGTCGGCCTCCGCTCGGTGAAACGTCTTGAACTCACCCGGCATGAAGAAGCCGAAGAACTGCATGGTGTGCCGGATCCACTCCACGTCGGTGACCATCGCGAAGCGTTCCCAGCGGAGGAACTTGCTGAAACCCAGCTTCGTGTCGTCCCACATCGCGCCGGGCTCGAATCCGTCGAAGTCCTCAGCCACCTCGTAGTAGATCCGCACCTTGTCGTGGGTTTCGAGTTTCTTGTCGACCGCGGGGATGAGAACGGTTTCGTAGTCGGACTTGGTGACATGCCCATGACAGGCGAAGGCGGCGACGTCGTCCGGGAAATCCTCCAGCAGCGTGATCATGACGAGCTCCCAACGCAGAATCGGTAATCGGCTTTTCGGTTCCATCCTTGCGACGTCGGGGCGCGGCCGGTAGGGGCGAAGGTCCGTCAGCGCAGCCCCCGCACCGCCGCCAGCAGGTCGCGCGCCTCCGATGCGGCGAAGGGCGGCAATTCGCTGTCGGTCGCCGCAGGCTCCACCCGCTCGATGGAGTCGGCGAGCCGCCGAAGCAGGGCCAGGTAGGCCCCGGGGTCGGCGCCGCCGAAGATCCCGGAACCGCACTGCTCGGCCGCCCAGCACCCGGCGACGGTGGCGTAGCCGAGGTGCTCGGTTGCCGCGGTGACGGCTGCCAGCCGGGTTGCGGCGGCCCGGTCGGAGCGGGATCCGTGCCGGGCCGCGTCGTCGGCGGCGTCGAGCGCGAAGATGCTGTCCTGCAGGGCACGGCGGGCGCTGCGCGCGGGGATCGACCGTGGTGAGTTCCGGGCCAGAAATTCGGTCGCCGTGGCGGTGCGCGCCAGCACCTCGGCGATCGCGGCGTGGACCCGGCTGGCCTCCTGCCGCCGGGCCAGGGTCAGGTAGACCAGTACCCCGATCCCGCAGCCGAGCACGGTGTCCAACCCGCGGTCCAGGATCAGGGCGGCGATGTCGACCCGGTGGGTGCCCGAGGAGATGGTCAGCGCGATGGCGGTGATGAACATCGTGGCCAGCGCGTAGTTGGCCACGATGTACATCTCGATGCAGAACTGGAGGCCAGCCACGACGGCGATCAGCCACCAGCCCTGCGGGTGCAGGACCAGGATCAGCGCCGCGAAGCCGAGTCCCACCAGCGTTCCGATGACCCGTTCGGCGCCTCTCTGCAGCGTCGCGACCAGATGGACGCCCTGGTGCAGGATCAGTACGGCGGCGGCCATGGCCCAGTAGGCATGGCCCACGCCGAAGCCCGCGGCCAGTGCGCCGGCCAGTGGCGTGGCCACCGCGACGCGCACCATCACCCGCCGGTTGTGGCTGCCCCGGCGCAGCGATTCGGCGAGTTTCACCGGTACGGCGACCGGCGGCAGCGGTGGCCGGTTCCGGTCGGGGCCGATCACCACGGCCGGGTCCGCCTCGAGTGCGCCGATGGCCCGGGCCAGGTCGGCGGTCGGGGCGGGCGCGGGCCGGCCTCTCCCGGCTGCCGCCATCGCCTCGGCGAACAACACGTGCAGGGCGTGGTTGGCATCGCGCAACCGCGAAAGCGCGTCGCCCGAGCGTGCGACGGCGGGCTGGTGATCGACCAGCGTCTCCCACGCCCGAGACAGGGACTCGGCGGCCCGCTGCCGGGCCACCGCCGCCGCCGGAGTGCCCGTCGCCCGCAGGTAGGCCGCGACCGCGGCGCCGGCCGCCGAGACCGCCTTCTTTTCCGGCCCCCGCGGGTCTGCGATGGCCCCGCTCATCTGGGCCAGCCACGCGGTCGCCCCGCCGCCGAGTACCAGCAGGCCGATCTGCCACGGCATCAGGTGGGACGCCGACACACCGATTCCCGCGGCGCACACCACCACGAACATGTACCCGCCGGGCGGGCCCACCCCCAGTGCGGCGCACAGCCACACCGCGAGCACCGCGACCACCGAGACCCCCGCCACCGCCAGCCAGGTCAACGCCGCGGCCCATGCCCCGACGGTCACCGCGGCGGCCAGGGCCACCGCGATGATCGCCGATTGAATCCCGCGGTTGGCATACGGCCGGTCGGTGCCGTAGTCGGCGGTGAAAACGCCCAGGGTGGCGATCAGACCGGCGCCGATGTCACCGGCCGCCCAGCCGACACCGGCCGTGATCGCGGTGCTCACCGCGACCCGGGCGGCCAACGGCCACCTGCCGGGGGAGGGCCGCAACACCAACCACCGCATGGTCAGCCGACCACCCGGTCCGCTCTGCTGTAGACGTTCATCGACTCGCCGCGCAGGAACGCGACCAGCGTCAGCCCCGACTCGGCGGCCAGGTCGACGGCCAGCGAGGACGGCGCCGACACCGCCGCCAGAATGGGGATGCCGGCCATGACCGCCTTTTGGGTGAGTTCGAAGGACGCCCGGCCGCTGACCAGAAGCACCGATGCGGCCACCGGGACGCGGCCGGACTCCAGCGCCCAGCCGATCACCTTGTCCACGGCGTTGTGCCGGCCCACGTCCTCGCGGACCGCCAGCAGTCGGCCGTCGAGGTCGAACAAGGCGGCGCCATGCAGGCCGCCGGTGGTGGCGAAAACCTTCTGCGCCGATCGCAGCCGGGGCGGCATCTGGGCCAGTGTGTCCGCCCGCACCGCGCACGGATCATCGCCCGGGCTGTGCCGGCTGGCCAGCCGGACGGCATCCAGTGAGGCCTTCCCGCAGACCCCGCAGGAGGACGTGCTGTAGAAATTGCGGACCGCGCCGGCCGGGATCGACAGTCCGGGGCGCAAGGTCACGTCGAGCACGTTGTAGCTGTTGGTTCCGTCCTGCTGCGCGGCGCCGCAGTACCGCACCGTCGCCACGTCACCGCGTTCGGCGATCACCCCTTCGGTGAGGAGAAAGCCCTGTGCCAGTTCAATATCCGAGCCTGGCGTGCGCATGGTCACGGTCAACGGCGACCCGTTGACACGGATCTCGAGGGGCTCCTCCACCACGAGGGTCTCGGCCCGTTCGGTTGCCGCCTGACCGGTGATGCGCCGTATCCGGCGCCGGGAGGTCACTCTGCCCACTAGCTGGACTTCTCCAGCCTGATCACCACGGCCTTGGAGACTGGTGTGTTGGACCCGGTGGCGACGTGGTCCAGGGGCACCAGCGGATTGGTCTCCGGGTAGTAGGCCGCGGCGTTGCCGGCCGGAGTGGGGTAGGGCACCACGAGGAAGTCCGCGGCGCGCCGCTCGCCGGCCCCGTCGCAGAACTCCGAGATCAGGTCGACGCGGTCGCCGGGGCTCAGGCCGAGCGCGGTGATATCGGCCGCGTTGACGAAGACCACCCGCCGCCCGCCGCGGACCCCGCGGTAGCGGTCGTCTAGGCCGTAGATCGTCGTGTTGTACTGGTCGTGGCTGCGCAGCGTCTGCAGTACCAGCCGCCCCGGCGGTACGGGCACCCACCGCAACGGGCCGACGGCGAAGTTGGCCTTGCCGGTGCGGGTGGGGAATTCCCGGGTGTCCCGCGGTGGGTGCGGCAGCTGGAAGCCGTCGGGCTGGCGAACCCGCCGGTTGTAGTCCGCGCAGCCGGGCACCACCGCGGCGATCTCGTCGCGGATGGTGTCGTAGTCGGCCGCGAAGCGTTCCCAGGGCACCGGATGCTCCGGCCCCAGCAAGCGTCGTGCCAGCTGGCAGATGATCGCCACCTCGCTGCGCACCTGCGGTCCCGGTGGCTCCAGCCCGCCCCGCGAGAGGTGCACCATCGACATCGAATCCTCGACCGAGACGACCTGTTTGCGCCCGTCGGTGACGTCACGGTCGGTGCGGCCCAACGCGGGCAGGATCAGCGCGGTGCCCCCGGGCACGACGTGGCTGCGGTTGAGTTTGGTGGACACCTGGACGGTCAGCGCGCAGTTGCGCAACGCGGCCTCGGTCACCGCGGTGTCGGGGGTGGCGGCGGCGAAGTTGCCTCCCATGGCCATGAACACCCCGGCGGTCCCGTCCCGCATGGCCCGGATCGCGTTGACGGTGTCATGGCCGTGCCGGCGCGGGACGTCGATGCCGTAGCGCGCATCCAGGGCCGCCAGGAAGGATTCCGGGGCCTTCTCCCAGATGCCCATGGTCCGGTCGCCCTGAACGTTGGAATGCCCGCGAACCGGGCAGACCCCGGCGCCGGCCTTGCCGATCATGCCCCGCATCAGCAGCACGTTGGTGACTTCCCCGATGGTGGCCACGGCGTGGGCGTGCTGGGTCAGCCCCATCGCCCAGCACACGATGGTGCGCTGGGAGCCCGCCATCATCTCGGCGACCCGGCGCAGCTGCTCCTCGGCGACGCCGGTGGCTTCTCGCACGGTGCCGAGGTCCACCTCGCGGGCCGCCGCCGCATACTCCTCGAAGCCCTGGCAGTGCGTGTTGAGGAAATCGCGGTCGATGACGCTGCCGGGGGTGCGGTCGTCGGCCTCCAGTAGTAGCCGGGCGATCCCGCGGAACAGCGCCATGTCCCCGCCGAGGCGGATCTGGACGAACTCGTCGGCGATGGCCACCCCCCGGCCGACCACGCCGGCCACCGTCTGGGGGTCGTCGAACCGGATGAGCCCGGCCTCGGGCAGCGGATTGACGGCGATGATGCGGGCTCCGTTGGCCTTGGCCTTCTCCAGCACCGAGAGCATCCGGGGGTGGTTGGTGCCCGGGTTCTGCCCGGCGATGACGATGAGATCGGCGTGTTCGATGTCCTCGACGGTGACCGAGCCCTTGCCGACGCCGATCGACTCCATCAGGGCGGTGCCGGAGGACTCGTGGCACATGTTGGAACAGTCGGGCAGGTTGTTGGTGCCGAAGCTGCGCACCATCAGCTGGTAGAGGAACGCCGCCTCGTTGCTGGTGCGCCCGGAGGTGTAGAACACCGCCGCGTCCGGGTCGGGCAGGTCCCGCAGATGATCGGCGATCAGCCCGTAGGCGTCGTCCCAGCCGATCTGCCGGTAGTGGGTGGCGCCCGGGCGCAGCACCATCGGGTGGGTCAGCCGCCCCTGCTGGGACAGCCAGTATTCGGGGCGGGCCGCCAGGTCGGCCACGCTGTGCCGGGCGAAGAACTCCGGGGTGATCACCCGGCGGGTGGCCTCCTCTGCTACGGCCTTGGCGCCGTTCTCGCAGAACTCCGCCAGCTTCCGTCCGCCCGGGGCCTCCGGCCATGCGCACCCCGGGCAGTCGAACCCCGAGCGCTGGTTGACGCGCGCCCACGTGCGAAGCGTCCGCACAAAACCCATCTGTGTCAGGCTGCGCCGCATCGCCACCAGCACGGCGGGTATCCCGGCGGCCGCCGTTCGCGGCGGGGAGATCTCGACGGCGTGCTCGTCGCAATCGGCCCGGTAGTCGCCATTGGCCTCACCGCCCGTCATGAGCCCAATCTATTCCGCCCACGGCCGATCCGGCGGCGGTAACCGTACCGGCGCGGTGGGACAATCGTCCTGTGGTTGCCGTTCGCGACTCCGGGCCGCTGGCCGGCGTCGTGCTTGCCGGCGGTGAGTCGCGGAGGATGGGCCGTGACAAGGCCACGATGCGGCACCCGAGCTGCGCCCTGAGCATGGTCGAGCACACCGTCGCCGTGCTGGCTCAGCGGTGCGCCGCGGTGTTCGTCATCGCCGCTCCGGGTCAGGTGTTGCCGCCGCTGGACGCCGAGGTGTTGCGGGACGAGGTGCGCGGGCTCGGGCCGCTGCCGGCCACCGGCCTGGGACTGCGGGCCGCGGCCGCGGCCGGATTCGAGCGCGCGTTCGTCGGCGCGGTGGACATGCCGTATCTGGGCGTCGAGGTGATCGACGCCCTGGTCGGTGATGGTGACGCCGACATAGTGCTGCCCTGCGACGGCCGCGACCATTATCTGGCGGCGGTCTATCGAACGGCTCTGGCCGGGCGCATCTTCGCGTTGACCGCCGCCGGACAGCGCAGCATGCGGGCGCTGGTCGATACCGTCGTCACCCATCGTGTGGTGATGCTGCCGACCGCGGCCCTGACCACGGCGCTGACCAACTTGAACCGCGAGATCGACCTGGGCTGACACCCCGGGGAACGGCCGGAATGCGGTGCGGCGGGGGATATGTCGCTGTTGCCGATGTGACTCACGTTGCCGGTGTGAACCGCACGGCTGTGCCCCGGTTCACAAAACGAGTGTGATTCGGATCACTAAGGTTCGCCCCTCGGGGTCATCGGTCGGTGGCCGACACGCCG
>JAGQTO010000337.1:0-1271 GCA_020439025.1 Mycobacterium sp.
CCGACGAGATACAGCGGTGCGACCAGAGACCGCAGCAGCACCATCAGGATCACCGACACGACCAGCACGGTCACGGTCACGATGAGCCGGATGTCGGCCCGGTAGTAGTCGCGGGTGTCCCGTAGCGCGGCGGGGTACCCGCCCATCGAGAGCGACGCGTCGGACAGGCTGGTGTTCGGCTGGGCCCCCCGGGCGGTGTCGATGATGGTGCTGACCTGGTCCATCGCGGCGGCGCTGAAGGGATCGAGTCCGGTCAGCACGAGGTAGCGCACGGAGTGCCCGTCGGGCGAGATGAACATCTTCGACGCCGCTTGGAAGTCGGGAAGATCCAGCACCTCGGGCGGGATGTTGAAACCGGCCATCGCCGGCCCCACCGCGGTGTGTTTCATCGACAGCAGAAACGCCGCCGCCTGGTCGAGTCCGGTGCGCATGAGATCGATCTGATCGACGATCTGAGTCACCCCGGCCGCGACCTCCCGGCTACCACTGGCTGAGCGGTCCGCGTCCTGGCGGATCTTGGCCAACGTGGCCTCCGCATCGCTGGGCGACTCGAGACCCATCGCCTTCATCGCCTCGGTGAGTCGGGTGAAAGCGGTGCCCATTTGGTTCAGCGCGGCGCTCAGGGATTGTTTGTCCTGCAGCGATTCCAGTTGCAGAGCCAGATCGTTGATCTGATCCAGACTTCCGGCAGCCCGGGCGTCGACCAACCGCTGGAAATTACCGCGGGTCTCACTGCAGGAGGGGTTGAGATCGCAGACCACGTTGCCCTGCAACGCCATCAGCACCGGGGCCACCCAGCCGAACATGTCCCGTACCGCAGTGAAACTCACGCCCATGGAGTTGCCCAGTTCATTGATGGCGGTGACGAGCTTCGCCGCGACCTCGACGTTCCTCACCAGGGTGTCGCCACCGTATTGACTTCGCAGCGCGGCGAACGCGTCCACCATCTCCTGCAGGCTGGAAGCGATCCGGCTGACCTGGCCACGCACGTCGGAGAGTCCGGCGGCGAGGGTGTCGGCACCGGTTTCCAGCCGGTCCAGATCATCGCTGTTCTCGGCGATCATCGCCGCGCCGTCGCTGAGCCGATCGCCGACGAGGCCCGCCTGATAGGTGGCCCGGAACTCGTCGGGAACCTCTCCGAGCGGCCGGGTGATGCCGCTGACCATGGCGATGTCGGGCAGTTGGCTGATCCGCTCGGCCATCTGCTCGAGATCGGCGAGTGACTGCGGGGTGCGCAGGTCATGCGGGGACCGGACCAGCAGATAGGAGGG
>JAGQTO010000337.1:1339-3352 GCA_020439025.1 Mycobacterium sp.
GCCTTGCGGTCGTCGTAGTTGTATCGGGCCAAGCCCGCGGACCCGGCCAGCAGGAGCAGGATCAGCACACTGGCCGTCAGGTAGGTCCGTGGTCGGCGCACGATCCGGGCCCCCGACCGCCGCCACATCCGTGCGGTCAGTTCGCGCCGGGGGTTGATCCAGCCGCGCGGGCCGACGAGAACCATGATGGCCGGCAGCAACGTCACCGCGGCCAGGAACGCGGTCGCGACGCCGATGGCCGTCGACACCCCGACGGTGGAGAACACGCCCATCCGCGCGAAGCTGATTCCGAGGAAGGTGATCGCGATGGTGGCCGCCGATGCGGTGATCACCTTGCCGACCGAGCCCAGCGCCTGGCGTACCGCGTCGCCCGGGCTCTCGCCCCGCCGCACGTAGTCGTGATAACGGCTGATCAGGAAGACCGCGTAGTCCGTTCCCGCGCCGGCGATCATCGCGCTCAGCAGGATGATGGCCTGGTTGGACACACCCAAGCCGGTGAACTCCGACACCCCGGCGACCACGGACTGCGCGATCACCAGGGACATCCCGATCCCGATCAGCGGCAGCAGCATCGCGACCGGGTTGCGGTAGACGACCAGGAGCACCAACAGCACCAGGACGGCGATCGCGATCTCGATCGGCCGGCGGTCCTGCTCACCGGCGACGGTGAGGTCGGCGACGGTGGCCGCCGGGCCGGCCAGCTGCACATCCAGGGCACTGCCCGCGGTGTTCTCTTCGACGATGTCGGCCACCCGATTGAAGGCCGCGTAGGACTGCGGTGTTCCCAGCGCGCCGGCCAGGCCCACGGGCAGTACCCAGGATTGATTGTCCTCGCTGGTCAAAAACGAGCGCAGGGCCGGCGTTGCGACGAAATCCTGCAGCATCACGACGTCGGCGTCATCGCGCAACGCGTCCACCAGTGTGCGGTAGGTGCTCTCCTGCTCCGAGCCGAGCCCGCGCTCGTCGGTCAGGACGACCAGTAGAAGATCGTCGGTGCCGGGTTCCTGGAAGGCCTCGGCCATCTGGCGGGCCGCGACGTTGGACGGCGCGTCGGCGGGGAGCATGGCCAGCGGATGTTTCTGGGCCATCGTGTCCAGACTCGGCAGCGACGCCGGTAGCACCACCGCCATCGCAACCCAGATCGCGATGACCGCGAGCGGCCACCGGACGATGACATCGGCTAGCCGTCGCACGCGGTCACCCGGGTCACCGACTCAGCCAACACGTCCCCACTGCGCCGACTCGGCGACATCCCGGCAGACGGACTTCATCGCCGCGATGTAGCGGGCAACGGACTTCTGGGCGATCCGGTTGTCCGGGCATAACACCGACATCGCGGTGCCGCCCTCGTACCGGAAGATGTAGATGGTCAGCTGGTAGGAGAACCTTCCGTCGGAGTAGATCCCGATGTTGTTCGAATAGCCCGTGTCGACGGCCGCCAGTATGGCGTTCAGCGGGGCGGCGCCCCCGTGCAGGAAGTTCGACACCGGAAAGTTAGGACGGGGCTGATCCAGCCACGGGGCCAACTCAAGGACGCGGTAGTACGGCACCCTCGCCAGGCTCAGGCCCGAGTCGAAGGACGACTGGGCCGCCCACGCCGCCTCACCGAACGACGCCGCGGCGATCGGGACCGTGATCGGGACCAAGCCGGTGAACCAGCCCTGGGTCATGAAGTTGTCCGAGGTCCTGCGGGTGTCCCTGGGGGTGAGTCCGTAATAGGTTGGGGCGCCGGTGAACTCGTGCTCGACCTTGGCCGTGCAGGCGAACAGCCCGCCGACGAAGCGCGCACCGGCGGCCGCGCATGCCGACTCGAATCGCGCGCTCTGATCGGCGTCCATCAGCATGTCGCCGATCATGTCAGCGACGGTCGGTTCTGCGGGGTTGCCCAACGGCAGCGGGAACTCCGGCAGGGTGCCGTTGCAGTTCTCGGCGAACTCGATCCATGCCCGGATCTCCGGGGAATCGAGAGTCAACTCGGACGTCGATTCGAGTTCCTGAACGCAGAAATCGTCG
>JAGQTO010000006.1:0-8792 GCA_020439025.1 Mycobacterium sp.
TGACCATCGACCCGGCCAAACGCCTGGCACAGGCCCTGGGGATCAGGGAACTGGGCAACGAGCCGCAGCGGGTGCCACTTGACGAGCGGGTCCCCGGGGAACTGCACGCGATGATGCTCGACATGCGGCGCACCTTCGACGAGATGGTCCTCGAATACTCCGACGACGGGCGCGCCCAGGCGATTCTGGACAACAGCTTCTATCAGACCGTCGCCACCTCGCTGGCCGGCACGCAGGAATACATGGCCATGGAGAAACTGGGCCAGTTGCTGGCCGAGGACAGGTGGGATCTGGTCGTGGTGGACACCCCGCCGTCGCGCAACGCTCTGGACTTCCTCGATGCACCCAAGCGGCTGGGCAGTTTCATGGACAGCCGACTGTGGAAGCTGCTGCTCGGCCCCGGCCGCGGCATCGGCCGGTTGGTGACCGGGGTGATGGGACTGGCGATGAAGGCGATGTCGACCATCCTCGGTTCGCAGATGCTCTCCGACGCGGCCGCTTTCGTGCAGTCGCTGGATTCGACGTTCGGCGGATTCCGGGAGAAGGCCGACCGCACCTACGAGTTGCTCAAGCGCCGCGGAACCCAGTTCGTTGTGGTCTCGGCGGCAGAACCGGACGCGCTGCGCGAGGCCACCTTCTTCGTCGACCGGCTCTCCGCGGAAAACATGCCACTGGCCGGGCTGATCCTCAACCGGACCCACCCGATGCTGTGCTCGCTGACTGTGGAACGCGCGATCGACGGTGCCACCGATCTGGAGGCCGCGCCCGAACAGCCGGGAAATGCGTTGACCGCAGGAGTGCTGCGTATTCACGCCGACCGGGGACAGACAGCCAAGCGGGAGGTGCGTTTGCTGTCCCGGTTCACCGGCGCCAATCCGCATGTCGCGGTGGTCGGTGTGCCCTCCCTACCATTCGACGTGTCCGACCTCGAGGCTCTGCAGGCCGTCGCCGATCAGATCACCGGCGAGACCTGAGACGGGCCCGTCAGAGAACTCGCAGATCAGCAGACGCTGCGGTGCTTGCGCTGAGCGGAGAAGAACTCCGCCCACGACGAGACCTCCGGATGCTGCTTGAGCAGGGCTCGGCGCTGGCGCTCGGTCATTCCGCCCCACACCCCGAACTCCACCCTGTTGTCCAGCGCGTCGGCGCCGCACTCGGTGATCACCGGGCAGTGCCGACAGATGATCGCGGCCTTGCGCTGCGCAGCGCCCCGTACGAACAACTGGTCGGGGTCGGCGGAGCGGCAGAGCGCCTGGGACACCCAGGCGATACGGGCCTCCCCGTTGACCCCTTGAAGTGAATTCTGGATCGATGCTGAGCTAGTCCTGCGGGTAGCGGGCCGAGTCCCCGACACGGGCGATCCCTTCGTCGAGCCGCCAGTTCTAGGCGGCGATTCCCTCCGGTGTAGACCCGGTGCGATCTACGCCACATTGCGAAGCGAGTGTTACCTGCGTCGCACTGTGTGCTTAAAGTAGGTGGTCAAGTAGCGTTTGCGCAACAGCCAGATCACAGGTTTTTTGGGACAAGCGTCCAGTCACGCCATGAACTGCGGTTTTGTGACCTCATCGTCATAAATTGTTGTTACCGTCCCGTCGCGGAGGCACAGCCGCGAGTTGCCCAACCTCCTCAGTACGCTATAGCCCATGTCGGAACGACCGCCGGCCGGTCCCACGCTGCTCAAGCTGGCGTGGTCCTGCCTCTTGGCCAGCGTCCTCGTCGCGGCGCTGCTGTTCCCAGTGGTCGGCGGAGCGGGCCTGATGTCCAACCGGGCCTCCGAGATCGTGGCCAACGGCTCGGCCCAACTTCTCGAGGGAGATACGCCGGCCGTCACCACCATGGTCGACGCGAAGGGCAACACCATCGCCTGGCTGTACACCCAACGCCGTTTCGAAGTCCCGGGCGACCAGATTGCCGACACCATGAAGCTGGCCATCGTGTCCATCGAGGACAAGCGCTTCACCGAGCACAACGGGGTCGACTGGAAGGGGACACTGACCGGGCTGGCCGGCTACGCCTCCGGTGAACTGCGCACCCGCGGCGGATCCACCATCGAGCAGCAGTACGTGAAGAACTACCAGTTGCTGGTCGTCGCACAGACCGACGCCGAGCGGCGTGCCGCGATCGCCCCCACCCCGGCCCGCAAGCTTCGTGAGATCCGGATGGCCCTGAGCCTCGACAAGAGGCTGACCAAACCGGAGATCCTCACCCGTTATCTGAACCTGGTCTCCTTCGGCAACGGCGCGTTCGGCATCCAGGACGCCGCTCAGACGTATTTCGGCATCAACGCATCCGATCTGAACTGGCAGCAGTCCGCCCTGCTCGCCGGATTGGTCCAATCCACCAGCGCGCTGAACCCCTATACCAATCCCGACGGGGCGCTGGTTCGGCGCAACCTCGTGCTGGACACGATGATCGAGCAGCTGCCGGGCGAGGCCGAGGAACTGCGCGCGGCGAAACAACAGCCGCTGGGCATACTGCCCCGCCCCAACGAGTTGCCGCGCGGCTGCATCGCCGCCGGCGATCGCGCCTTCTTCTGCGACTACGTCCAGGAGTACCTGATGCGGGCCGGCCTGAGCAAAGAACAGATCGCCCGCGGCGGCTACCTGATCAAGACCACACTGGACCCCGACGTGCAGAGTCAGGTCAAGGAATCGGTCGACTCGATCGCCTCCCCGAACCTCCAGGGCATCGCCAGCATCATGAACATCGTGCTGCCCGGCAAGACCAGCCACCCGGTCATCGCGATGGTGAGCAACCGCACCTACGGACTCGACACCGGCGAGGGCCAGACCGTTCAGCCACAGCCCTTCTCGATGGTCGGCGACGGGGCGGGGTCGATCTTCAAGATCTTCACCACCGCGGCCGCCCTCGACCTCGGCCTGGGGATCAACGCGGTGCTGGACGTCCCTGGCCGTTTCGAGGCCCGCGGACTCGGGGCGGGCGGCGCCAAGGGCTGTCCCAGGGAGACCTGGTGCGTGGAGAACTACCGCGATCCGCGCTACCTGCGGATGAACGTGACCGAGGCGCTGTCGAAGTCCCCGAACACCGCGTTCGCGAAGCTCATCTCGCAGGTCGGCGTCACCCGCACCGTCGACATGGCGGTCCGGTTGGGGCTGCGGTCCTATGCCGAGCCGGGTAGCGCCCGCGGCTATGACCCGGAGAGCGACGAGAGCCTGGCCGATTTCATCAAGCGGCAGAACATCGGCTCGTTCACCCTGGGCCCGTTCCCGGTCAATCCGCTCGAACTGGCCAACGTCGCGGCAACCCTGTCCTCCGGCGGAATGTGGTGTCCACCCAACCCGATCGACAAAATCTACGACCGGCGCGGGAACGAGATCTCGGTCAACGCCGAGGCCTGCGAACAGGTGGTCCCGGAGGGGCTCGCCAACACCCTGTCCAATGCGATGAGCCGCGACACCATCAACGGCACCGCCGCCCCCGCCGCGAACTCGGTCGGCTGGAACCTGCCGATGTCGGGCAAGACCGGCACCACCGAGGCCCACCGGTCATCGGCTTTCCTGGGCTACACCAACCGCTACGCGGCGGTGAACTACATCTACGACGATTCACCCGACCCGTCGGACCTGTGTTCGTTTCCGCTGCGCCCCTGCTACGACGGAAACCTCTTCGGCGGCAACGAGCCGGCTGAGACGTGGTTCACCGCGATCAATCCGATCGCCGAGGACTTCGGCGAGGTGAGCATGCCGCCGACCGATCCTCGCTACGTCGACGGCGCCCCCGGTTCACGGGTTCCCAACGTCAGCGGACTCAGCCAGGACAGCGCCCGGGAGGAGTTGCGCGCCTCGGGATTCCAGGTTGCCGACAACGTGAGCATGGTCAACAGCGGATCCTCGGCCGGCACGGTGGTGGGCACCTCCCCCAGTGGGCAGACCGTGCCGGGCATCATCGTCACCCTGCTGGTCAGCAACGGGGTCGCTCCCCCTCCACCCCCGCCGTCCACGCCGCCGGGCGAACCTCCCCCACCCCCGCCCCCGGGGGTTCCTCAGGTCGGTTCGCAGGTCGTGGAGATTCCCGGCCTGCCGCCGATCACCGTGCCGGTGCTCATCCCGCCTCCGCCACCGCCGCTGCCGGAGGCCGCGCCGCCTCCGCCGCCGCCACCGCCGGAGCCGGCTCCGCCGCCTCCGCCGCCGTAACGGGCCGGTGACGGTCTTTCTTCGGCCGACGCCGGGTCGATGACTGGCAGTAAGCTGCCTTCATGGCCGCCCCCGTCCTGAAGACCTCGGCCGCCGTCGCGGCCGGCACCGCCGCGCTGGCGGTCGGGTACGCCACCGTGATCGAACGCAATGCCTTCGTGGTCCGCGAGGTCACGATGCCGGTTCTGAGCCCAGGCTCGACTCCGCTGCGGGTGTTGCATCTGAGCGACATTCACATGCGGCCGACGCAGCGGCACAAGCAGGCCTGGCTACGGGAGTTGTCCCGCTGGGATCCGGATCTGGTGGTCAACACCGGTGACAACCTGTCTCATCCCAAGGCTGTCCCGGCCGTGGTGCAGGCCCTCGGGGATCTGCTATCGGTACCGGGGTTGTTCGTGTTCGGCAGCAACGACTATTTCGCGCCGAGGCTGAAGAACCCGGCCAAATACCTCACCGACAGCGACCACCGGTCACACGGCAAGCCGCTGCCGTGGCAGGACCTGCGCGCGGCCTTCAGCGAGCGGGGATGGCTGGATCTGACCCACAACAAGCGGGATCTCGAGGTGGCCGGGCTGACCCTGGCCGCCGCCGGAGTCGATGACGCCCACCTGCAACGCGACCGCTACGAGACCATCGCCGGAGCGCCCAGTCCGGGTGCCAACCTCAGCCTCGGCGTCACACACGCTCCCTACACCCGGGTGCTGGACCGGTTCGCCGCCGACGGTTACCAGTTGGTGATGGCCGGCCACACCCACGGCGGCCAGCTTTGCCTGCCGTTCTACGGCGCCCTGGTGACCAACTGCGACCTCGACCGTTCCCGGGCCAAGGGGGCCTCGATGTGGGGGGCTGAAACCGCGCTGCACGTCTCCGGGGGTATCGGCACCTCGCCGTACGCGCCGTACCGGTTCTTCTGCCGACCGGAGGCGACGCTGCTCACCTTGGTCGCGGCACCGACCGGGGATGCCGATGCGGCCCGAACCTCGCTGGGTTCCAGTCCGGCCGTTTCGCTGTCCTAGCACCGCGTGACCACCGTCGCCGTCCACCCCGGATCACGGGACTGGGTCAACCACGCCATCCGGCGGCTCGAGGCCGACACCCGGCGCAGCGCCGACACCCACCTGCTGCGCTACCCACTTCCGTCGGCGTGGTGCGCCGACGTCGATATCGAGCTCTACCTCAAGGACGAGTCCACGCATATCACCGGGAGCCTCAAGCATCGGCTGGCGCGCTCGCTGTTCCTCTACGGGCTGTGCAACGGCTGGATCACCGAGGGCACCACCGTGGTGGAGGCGTCCTCGGGTTCCACGGCGGTCTCGGAGGCTTATTTCGCCGCCCTACTCGGGCTGCCTTTCGTCGCGGTCATGCCCGCCTCGACCAGTAGGGCCAAGATCGCCTACATCGAGAATCACGGCGGCCGTTGCCATTTCGTCGATCACGCCGCCGATGTCACCGACCAGGCCCGCCGGATCGCCGATCAGACCGGAGGGTATTTCCTGGATCAGTTCACCAATGCCGAGCGGGCCACCGACTGGCGCGGCAACAACAACATCGCCGAGTCGATCTTCGACCAGATGGGCGCCGAGCGACACCGCATCCCGACCTGGATCGTGGCCGGCGCCGGAACCGGAGGCACCAGCGCCACCATCGGCCGGTTCATCCGCTACCGGGGCCACAGCACCCGGCTGTGCGTCGCCGACCCGGAGAACTCGGCGTTCTTCCCGGCTTTTGCCGAAGGCCGCCGCGATGTCGTCGCCGAGAGATCCTCGCGCATCGAGGGGATCGGCCGGCCACGGGTCGAGCCGTCGTTCCTGCCCACCGTGATCGACCGGATGGTGCGTGTTCCCGACCCCGCCTCGGTGGCCGCCGCTCATCAGGTCTCGCGGGTGCTGGGCCGCCGGGTGGGCCCGTCCACCGGAACCAACGTGTGGGGCGCCTTCGGACTGATCGCTGAGATGGCCTCCGCCGGTCTCAGCGGATCGGTGGTGACGCTGATCTGCGACAGCGGCGACCGCTACAGCGACACCTATTTCGACGACACCTGGCTGGCCGCCCACGACCTCGACCCCGGGCCGTACGCCCCGACCCTCCGGGCATTCGAGCAGAGCGGATCCTGGCCCGCCCCGGCCTCGGTGTTCGCACCCTGAGCGGGCGTTTCGCTTCCGCGCAGGACCGTGCGATAGGCTGTGCACGCTTCACGCGGGGTGTGGCGCAGCTTGGTAGCGCGCTTCGTTCGGGACGAAGAGGTCGTGGGTTCGAATCCCGCCACCCCGACTGCGTGAGATCCCATCTGGAAGGCCCGATCCCGAGCGGGGTTCGGGTCTTCCTCGGATCGCCGGGCCGTCAGTCGAAGGTCAACTGGATGAGCGAACAGTCGTCCTCGAAGGCGCCCTCCGACGTCATGTTCCGCAAGGTGTCGACGAATCCGTCGAGCGTCAGGCCGTCCGGAAGCGCTAGGTTCGCGGCCAGTTTCTCGAAGTCCCGCTGCGAAAGTTGACCGCCGGCGCCGATGATCTCGCTCGCCCCGTCGCTGTAAACCAGGATGTGGCATCCGTGCGGCACCAGGTAGACCGCGGACGAGAACACCGCGTCCTCGAACATCCCCACCGGCATCGACTCCGCCGGCAATTCGGTGACGGTGACGGCCACGGCGGACCCGTCGTCACCGGCGTTGATCGCCAGTGCGGGTGGACAGCCGGCGCCTACGTACCGCAGGGTGCGGGTCGGCGCTTCGTAGACCCCAAACCACATGGTGAAGTAATGCTCGCTGTGCTGGCCCATCTGGAACCGGCGGTTCAGTTCTGCCAGCGCCATTTCCGGACGCAGCAGGGTCTCGCGGTCGATCGAGCCGGAGCGCAAGAGGTTGTGCAGGGACACCGCGAGCAGGGCTGATTCCAACCCGTGGCCGGAGACGTCGATCAGGTAGACGATCAGATGCTCGTCGTCGATCCAGGCGTAATCGAAACAGTCGCCGCCGAGTTCCTGTGCGGAGAGGTACCGGGACTCCACCTCGACCGATCCGTCGAGTCCCCGCGGCAGGATGGAGGCGACGTACGCCGCGGCGCTTTGGAGTTCGGCCGCCATCCGGTCGCTCTGCTCCTGCAGACGCCGAGCCAGAACCAGGTTGCGCTCGTCAGCGGCCACCACGGCCGAGATGTCGGTGATCTGGGAGATGAAGTTCTCCACCGAGCCGTCGTCGTTTCGCACGCAGCTCACCGAGAGATCTCCCCAGATCGGGTGGCCGTCGGCGTGGATAAACTGCTTGACCATCCGGTAGGAGTCCGCACGGCCCTCCCGCAGATCCTCGACGTTCTTTAGGTCCGTTTCCAGGAACTCAGGCGCGGTCAGTTCCTGCCAGGTTTTTCGCTTCAGGGTCTCCGCGTCGTATCCGAAGAACCGGCACAGCGAATCGTTGACCTCGTAGAAGCGGCCGTCCGGGGTGACCAGGCCCATACCGATCGCCGCGTTGTCCACCGAGCGGCGGTAGCGCTGTTCGGCGCGTATCCGCTGGTGGCGCGTTTCCTCGAGCACCTGCTCAGCGGCCACCTCGTCGTCGATGAGACGAAACGCCGCAGTCAGCCCGTCCCTGCGGCCGGCGGCGTCATAGAACGGCTTGGCGTACAGGTGGACCCAATGGATGTCGCCGTCGGGAGTCACGATGCGGATACGCTGCTTGACCTCGCCTCCCTCGCTGAGTTTCCGCCACCGGGCGGTGTGGGCCGGAAGGTCCTCGGCGGGAATGATCTCGCGCACCGGTCGTCCCAGCCAGTGCTGCGCGACGGCGCCCAGAACGGTTTCCGCCGACGGTGTGACCCAGATGAACACATCGTCCCGGATACGGCTGACCACGTCGTCGGCGTTCTCGACCAGAAGACGGTAGTTCTCTTCGGAGGCGGCGAGCCGCTGCGCCGAACGGAAACGCTCGCTGACATCGGCCCAGCTGAAGGTGAGGAGGTCCGCACCCGCCCTGGTGATGCGGATGTCGAAACGACGCGATTCGTCGGCCGTGCCACCCCGAAGCGGGAAATCCTCCAGCATGACCGGCTGTCCATCGGTGAGGCAACGTTCGATGTGGGAAATCAGCCCGGAGCTTTCGATGTTTGGCATCACCTCCAGTGCGCTGCGACCGACGAGGTCCCCTTCGGCCAGCCCTAGGTGCTCGCGGGTGGCATGGTTGGCGCTGCGGCAGACCAGGTCCCGCACCCGCCCGTCGGAATCGCGAACGGCCTCCAGCAATATCTGTGGATCGAGCATCCCGTCCGCGGTCGCGCGCAATACGGCGCGGTCGGCGCCGAGGGCGTCGATCAGTCGTTGCTCGCGCCGGCTCAGGTAGAACGTCGTCACCCCGAGAATCACGGTGCCCAGAGCCGTCGAGAGGGTTTCTCCAACGTCCTCCCCCGCCACCCCGATCAGCAAGCGCAGGAACAGCCCGACGAGGACCGGGAAACCGACGAAAATGCCGGCCAGTCGCAGCAGGATCCCCCGGTTTAGCCGCGAGCGCATCCAGGCAACCGGATTGCGTTCCGGCCTCAGGGTCAACGTCGCCACACCCAGCAACATCGTGCTCAGGGACGTCGTCAAGGCCATGCCGGCCGATTCCGCGATCCGGACCAGGGCGACCGACCGGAACAGGTAGGCCAG
>JAGQTO010000006.1:8843-23844 GCA_020439025.1 Mycobacterium sp.
CGCGGTCGAGTCACCCTGGCCGTTGCGACGGCGATGGACAGCAGCAGGAGCGAAAACGCGACCTGCCTCCCGGGGCGCCCGGGCCAGGCCGTCTGCGGGTTGGGCAGAGAATCCCCGAACCACACCTCATCAACACCGAAGGTCCGGCCGGTGGCGAACTCCACCAGGATCAGGACCGCGACCGTGCCTACGGCGACCGCCAGGCAGCGTCCCACCCAGACCCGGGCTGCCGACGGGGTACCCGACTGCGCCAAGATCGCCGTACCCAGCGCAGCCAGCATGAGCGCGGTCCACGGCAGCATGGGCGGCCAGGCCGCGTTTACCCGCGTCAGCCACTCGGCTCCGGTCGACCAACCAACCCAATTGAGCGCCGAGGCAGCCAGAACCACCGCCGCCGCGGTGCGTCCCCAGCGGACCGCCGCGGATGAAGCGATCGAGCCGGTGTTCATCGCTGCCCGGGAACAGCGCCTCGGGCGCCCCGCATGATCCACACCTCGGCGGCGAGGAACACCACCAGCGAGGCCGCGGTTGCGGCGATGATCGCCGGATAGCGACCGTCGAGGCCCGCCGCGGAGGTCTGCCGCAGCAGGATGCCGGCGAACGCCCAGACCAGGACCAGTCCGTAGGCCACATCCCGGTTGCGCACCATGGTGATCGTCCCGATCGCCATGCCGGCCAGCACCATGATCACCGCCCAGGTGGCGGCCGGCACGCCGAAACCGTCCCAATTCCAGCTGACCAGCAGCACGGTGATGTTGGCGATGACCGCCACCGTGGTCCAGCCGAAGTAGACGCTGAACGGAACGCCCACCAGCCAGCGACGGCGGGCCGAGAGGTCCTCCCCGCGCAGCGCGCCGACGATCAACGCGAGACAGACCAGGATCACCACGATCAGCACCGCCGACAGCGGGATCAGGTCGTAGTGCCAGGCGAACACCCACGCCGTGTTGGCGAGCGAGGACACGGCAAACAGCACCCCGATCCGGTTGAGCAACGCGGACTGCTGAGCAGTCTCCGGGCCGTTCCGGAAGAACCCGAACTGGTACAGGACGTGCGCGCCGAGAAGCAGGTAGATCAGCCCCCAGATCGAGAACGTCACCCCGGCGGGGGTGAACAGACTGGGGTAGTCCCGGGACACATCACCGGTGCGCCGTCCGTTGATCGGAACGGAGTTGGCCAGATAGTTCACCGCGACCATGACCAGGTAGGTCACCGCGACCAGGATCCGGACCTGGGTTCGGGTTGCGGTCATGGGCCGACCCGGGACGTTCTAAACCGCGCCGGCCGCGTGCCGGCCGGCCGCGCGCCCGGAGAACAGGCAGCCACCCAGGAAAGTGCCCTCCAGCGCGTTGTAACCGTGCACCCCGCCGCCGCCGAATCCGGCGACCTCACCGGCTGCATACAGCCCCTCAACCGGGTCGCCTTCGGCCCCCAGCGCACGGGAGAAAAGATCGGTCTGGATGCCGCCGAGCGTCTTGCGGGTCAGGACGTGGAGTTTGACCCCGATCAACGGTCCGGCGTCGGGGTCGAGGATGCGGTGCGGGGCCGCCGTTCGGGCGATCCGGTCGCCCAGGTAGCGCCGGGAATTGCGGATGCCCTGCACCTGGGCGTCTTTGGAGAACGGGTTGGCGATCTGCCGATCCCGGGCCTCGATCTGGGTGCGTAACGCCACCGGATCCAGCAGTGGCTCGTCGGTCAGTTTGTTCATCATCGCCACCAAGTCCTCGAGGGTGTCGGCGACCACGAAGTCCGCACCGTGCGACTTGAACGCTTCCACCGGGGCCGGAGCCCCCTTGCTCATCAGCCGATCGCGCAGCATGCCGAGCCGGTCGGAGTTGGTGATGTCGGGGTTCTGCTCAGAGCCCGACAGCGCGAACTCCTTCTCGATGATCCGCTGGGTCAGGATGAACCAGCTGTGGTCGTATGGGGCGATGTCCGGGGTGGTGCGCAGGTAGCGCAGCGTTCCGAGGGTGTCGTAGCCGGGAAGGTACGGCGCGGGCAGACGCCTGCCGAGGGCGTCGAACCACATCGACGACGGGCCGGGCAGGATCCGGATGGCGTGCCCGGGCCATATCGGGTCCCAGTTCTGGACACCCTCGGTGTAGTGCCACATCCGGTCCCGGTTGACCAGCCGCACGCCGCTGTCGGCCGCGATGTCGAGCATCCGCCCGTCGACGTATTCGGGCACCCCGGTGATCATCGACTGAGGCGGCGTGCCCATCCGGTCCGGCCAGTAGCGGCGCACGATGTCATGGTTGCCGCCGATGCCCCCGGTGGTGACGATGAGGGCCTGTGCGCGCAATTCGAATTCGCCCACCGGATCGCGGTTGCTCCGCACACCGCGCGGGGCATCATCGGGTGCCAGCACCACCCCACGCACGCCGGTGACCGCCCCGCCTGTGCGGACCAGTTCGTCCACGCGGTGGCGGTGGTGCAGACGGACCAGCCCGCGGCCCGCGGCCTCCAATGCTGAATTGACGAACGGCTCGACCACACCGGTTCCGGTGCCCCATGCGACGTGGAACCGGGGGACCGAGTTGCCGTGCCCGTCGGCCCGCAGATCGCCGCGTTCGGCCCAGCCGACCGTCGGCAGGAAAGTGATGCCGTGGCCGTTGAGCCAGGACCGTTTCTCGCCGGCGGCGAACTCGACATAGGCCCTCGCCCACCGGGACGCCCACACGTCCTCGTCGTCGAGCCGGTCGAACGCGGCACTGCCCTGCCAATCGCTCCAAGCCAGTTCGAAGGAGTCCTTGACCCCCATCCGGCGCTGCTCGGGGCTGTCCACCAGGAACAGCCCGCCGAACGACCAGAACGCCTGTCCCCCGAGGTTGGCGCCGTTCTCCTGGTCGACCAACGCGACTTTCTTTCCGCGACTGGTCAGTTCATGAGTGGCGACGAGCCCGGCCAGCCCGGCTCCGACCACGATGACGTCGACGTCCATCCCATGCTCCTCGCTCATGACCCCACAATTACGGTACCGGCCTGGCCGATACGCGGACGGCTGTTGTGCGGCCTCAAGGGTTTAGCGGCAGCCCGTTTCGGGAAGAGACAGGACGTGACGCTCGCTACCACCGCCCTCGAGCCTGTGCTGCCCACGGCTCGGGGGCCGCTTTCGATGGCCGTGATCAACCTCCTGACCGAGCGAGCGCCCCGGTACCGACTTGACCGCATCGAGGCCTCGATCGAGGATTCCGCCCCCTACGGCATCGACGTCCAACTTTCCTTGTACGTCTGCTACGAACTGCACTGTCGCGGCTTCTCCGGCGTCGATCCCGGCTGGGAGTGGAACCCGGGCCTTCTGCACCTGCGGTCCCGTCTGGAGGATGCCTTCCTCACCGCGGTCCGCCGGGATGTCGGCCTCCTCGGCGGCACCGCCGAGGAGGAGATGCGTCGGTTGTCGGCTAGTCCGGACGCCGAGAGCGCCCCGCCGCAGTACCTGCGCCGGGCAGGGACCTGGCAGCAGATGCGGGAGTACTTCGTGCACCGATCGCTATACCACCTCAAGGAGGGCGACCCGCACGCCTGGGCGATCCCACGGCTGACCGGTCAAACCAAGGCCTGGTTCGCCGCCGCCGAGTTCGACGAGATCCGGGCCGATGACGGAGAGAACGTGCATCAGCGACTGTTCACCGACCTGATGGTCGCGGCCGGACTCGACCCGACGTACCTGGCCTATCTCGACATGGTCCCGGCCGAGACGCTCGCGGTGGTGAACCTGATGTCGATGTTCAGCCTGCACCGTCAACACCGTGGTGCCGCCGTCGGCCACTTCGCGGCGAACGAAATCACCCGCTCCCCCAGCGCACAGGGGCTTGTCGACGCCCTCAACCGGATGCAGGCCCCGAACGAATGCCGGGCTTTCTACCGCAGGAACGCCGAAGTCGACGGCTCGCACGGACGAATGGTCCGCGCGCGCGTGGTCGGCGACCTACTCGGCCGCGAGCCGGAACTGGAGTCGGACGTGGTGTTCGGAATGCGGGCCTTCGGGGTGGTCGAGGGCCGACTGGCGAGTCATCTCACCCGCTGCTGGAGTGCCGGTCTCGACTCACTACGCCACCCCGTGAACTGATCCGAACAGCTCCGCTCAGAGCCGGTCCTTGACCGCCGCCGAGAGCCTCGACCCGTCGGCTTTGCCCGCTGCGATCGCCGTCGCGGCCTTCATCACCAGACCCATCTGCTTGACCGACGGCCGCTCCCCGATCTGCTCGGCCACCTCGGCGATAGCGGTGTCCACCACGTCCGCCACCTCGGCGTCGGTCAGCGGGGTGGGCAGGTACTCGTCGATGATCCGTCCCTCGGCGTGCTCCTCGGCCGCCAGTTCTCCACGGCCATTCTGGGTGTAGATCTCCGCGGACTCGGTGCGTTTCCGGGACTCCCGGGCGAGCACTTTCAGCACGTCCTCGTCGGTCAGTTCCCGGGCCTGCTTACCGGACACCTCCTCACTCTGGATGGCCGCCAGCAGCATCCGCAGCGTCGCCGTACGCAACTTGTCCTTGCTCTTCATCGCCTCGGTGAGATCAGACCGCAAACGGTCCTTCAGTTCCGCCATGCCGCACTACGCTACGCGGGGCGAACCGCCGGTGGACGACGGGTTGCAACTGTTGGCCGAATACTGCGCGGACGTGTGCGTTCGGCGGTGAAAGTGAGTCGCGCGTTTGGGGACTCGATGGTTTGTCGATGGTTGGTGGGACAGTTTTGTCCATGAGGTTGTCCATGAGCGGACGGTTGCGTCGTATCGCAGCCCCGGTGGTGGTGGCGGGTCCGTCGGGAAGCCTTTCCGCACCCGGTTGCACCCGTCTCAGGCGGAGGCCGCGGCGCTGACCGAGATCGGGGAGTTGCTGGGTTCGCTGAATCGGCGGGAGTTGGCGGGCCGGATCCGGTTGGGCCGGGTGGACCGCAAAGCCCAGAGCGTGTGGCGGGCTGAGCGCAAGCGGGCGCTGACCGCAGTGTCCTCCTCACGATGGGCCGGGGCGATCACGCGGGCGGTCGAGGACCAGTAGCAGCTGGGGATGCGGCCGCGGGATCGCGGTCATCGGTGTTGATCCCGGCTACACCAGCCGGTGGGGCGATCAGCACTTGCGTCAACCCTTGCAGCAACGGTCTTCCGATCCGGTCACCGGCCATCACGGCGCGGCGGCCGCCATCGGTCGACGTGGACTCGGCAAGCCGATCAGGCGTCGGCCGGTAGGACCCCGCACCCAACAGAGGATGAGCGCGGGCACTCCACCGGCTAGACCTGTCAGGACACCGAGGACACAGGGTGGTGCAAACCGCTCCGGTTCACCGTCACGCCCAGCAGGCGCGTCGGTCCGCCGGACAGCGTGCACCATCCGCGGCCAAGACCGTTCGGGCCGCAACCGGGCAGAACTCACAACTGCTCAGTAATCAGGAACGGTTTGAGAAATGTCCGGCCGATCGACAGGATGGCGTGATGAGCAACGATCTCGGCAGTGCCGAGCGGTGAGCATGCCACCGCCCGGACCGGGGTTGCCACCACCCGGCTGGCCAGGTCAAAACCCCTACGGGACGCCGGGGTATCCGCCGCCACCTCCGGGTGCCCACCCGCCTCCCGGCTATGCCGGATACCCGGGTTATCCGGGGTATCCGGGTTATCCCGCCCCGGCTGCCGGGTACGGTCCCCCGCCGCCCGGCCCACCGGGATGGTCACCGTGGAAGCCCGGGATCATTCCACTGCGTCCGCTGTCGCTGAGCGACATCTTCAACGGCGCCGTCGCCTACGTCCGGTCCAGCCCGAAGCCCACGCTGGGACTGACCACCGTCATCGTGCTGATTACATCGGCCCTGGGGTTCTTGATCGGTCTGGGAACCCCGGCGGTAACCGGGAGCCTCGGCGCGGCGGCGGGGGCTCTGACCGGCGCGGCAGCCACGGCACTGGCCACGATCCTGCTTTCCGGAATGCTCACCGTGGTCGTCGCACGTGCCGTTGTGGGCGCGTCGATCACCGTCGCCGAGGCATGGCAGCGGGTTCGCGGCCGGATGCCTGCCCTCATCGCCCTGACCCTGCTGGAGACCCTGTCGGTGCTGTTACTGATCGGCTCGGTGGTCATCGCGATCGTCGGTGTGGCGGCGGTGTCCAACGGAGGAGTGGCCGTCCTGGTGGGCTTTCCCCTGGTCGTGCTGTTGCTGACCGTGCTGGTCGCGGTATTGACTCTGTTGTCCCTGGCACCGGTGGCCATCGTTCTCGAACGCCGGCCGCTGATGGATTCGGTGAGGCGCTCGGTGGCGCTCGCCCGCCCGCGGTTCTGGCGCATTCTGGGCATCCGACTGCTCGCCGCGGTCGTCGCCCTGGTGGTGGCCGGAGCCGTCTCGGTGCCGTTCGAGATCGTCGGTCAGGTGATGTCCGCCGGGGGTAGCGCCAGCAGAGTCCCGGGAATCCTGCAGATGACGGTGACCACGACCGGCCAGGCGATGGGCCAGATCATCACCACACCGTTCACCGCCGGAGTGGTCGCACTGCTCTACGTCGACGCCCGCATCCGCTCGGAGGCCTTCGACTTCGTGCTGCGGGGCACCCCGTTGGGCGGCGACGGGGGCGATCACCTCTGGCTGGCCCGCTGAGAACGCCGAGCCCGCTGAGCAGCCGAGAACACCGTGGACATCCCCGTCATCGACATTGATCGCGACTCCGCCCGTGACGCCGCGGCGCGGGAACTGGCCAAACCGATCTACCCGGAAAGCTCGCTGAGCGACCGGTTGGCGGACTGGTTCAACGACCTGCTGTACCGGCTGATCCAAAGCGGATCGTCGCTGCCCGGCGGCTGGTTCACCATCGTGGTGCTGGGTCTGCTGACGTTGGCCGCGGTCATCGTCGCGGCGCGCATCGCCCGCCGCGCCATGGGACGGGCGGGCGGGACGGATCTTTACGGGAGCCGGACGTTGAGCGCGGCGGACCACCGGGCCCGCGCCGAACGCAGCGCGGCGCAGGGCGACTGGACTGCCGCCATCCGACAGCGGGTTCGCGCCATCGGCCGCCAACTCGAGCAGGACGGCACGCTCAGCCCGATGCCGGGGCGCACGGCGGCCGAACTCGCCGCCGACGCGGGAGAACTGCTGCCGGGCTACGCCGATGAACTCATCACCGCCGCAGCCGCCTTCGATGACGTTGCCTACGGCGATCACTCCGGTACTGAAACCGCCTACCGTCGGGTGGCCGACTTGGACGACCGTCTGCGCCGTCGCGTCCCCACCACTAAGACCGACGCCGGAGCGACCGCTCGGTGATCAGACAACGGCGTCGAACCGGTCGCTGGGTGGCCTTTGGGGCGCTGGCCGTCCTGTTGTTCGCCGCAGTCACCGCCTGGCTCACCGCACCCCGACCGGGCGGCCGGATGGATCCCCTGGCCACCTCCCCGGGCGGTGCCCACGCACTGGTCGCGCTACTGCGGGACCAGGGTGTGGAAGTGCTCATCGCCGATACCATTGCGGAGGTGGAGCGCGCCGGTCGGCCGGACGCGCTGCTGCTGTTCGCCGAGACGGCCAACACCCGCGGGGACGAGGCATGGAGCCGGCTCGCCGCGGTCCCCGGCGACCGACTCGTCCTCGAACCCACCTCGCGCGCCCGCGAGGCGCTATCTCCGGCTATTCGCCTGAGCAGTGGCGACCGGCCGGACAGCGAGCCGGGCTGCGACCTGCGCGAGGCCGATCGCGCCGGAAGCGCACGCCTGGAGACCAGTGCCGTCTACCAGGCGACCGGAGGTACGCCGCTGACCCGCTGCTACGGCGGGGCTCTGGTGCGCTACATCGACGATGGCCGCACGATCACTGTGGTGGGCAACGCCGACTTCATGACCAACGGCGCGCTTCTGAAGGAGGGCGACGCGGCGCTGGCGATGAACCTCGCCGGGGATCGCCACCGGCTGGTTTGGTACGCACCTCGGCGCGTGCAGGGCGACCCCGCGGCCGGCGCCACGATCGGTGATCTGATCCCCGCGCGAATCGGCTGGATTGTCGCCCAACTCTGTCTGGTCGTGGCACTGCTGGCGATCTGGCAGGGCCGGCGGCTGGGACCCCTGGTGGCAGAAAGCCTTCCGGTGGCGGTCAGGGCATCCGAGACCACCGAGGGGCGGGCCCGGCTCTACCGGTCACGCCGGGCCCGGGGCCAGGCCGCGGCAGCATTGCGCACCGCGGCATTGCAGAGACTCATCCCCCGCCTGGGCCTGGGAGCCAATGCCGCCGATGCCGCCATCGTTACGGCGGTGGGCCGGCGCTGCCGTGTCGACCCCGCCACCGTGGGGAACACCCTGTTCGGACCCACGCCGGCGACCGATACCGATCTAGTTCATCTCGCCCGGGCACTCGACAACATCGAAAGGCAGGTCAGCCAGTCGTGACCCGTTCACACCCCCCCTCCCAGGATGCCTACAGTGACGCCCGGTCGGCCCTTCTCTCTCTGCGCAGCGAGATCGCCAAGGCGGTCGTCGGCCAGGACGCCGTGATCAGCGGACTGGTGATCGCCCTGCTGTGCCGCGGTCACGTGCTCCTCGAAGGTGTGCCGGGAGTGGCCAAGACGCTGCTTGTCCGTGCCCTGGCAGCAGCGTTGCAGGTCGACTTCAAGCGTGTGCAGTTCACTCCGGATCTGATGCCGGGCGATATCACCGGATCGCTCGTCTACGACGCGCGGACGGCGGCCTTCACCTTCCGGGAAGGGCCAGTATTCACCAACCTGATGCTCGCCGATGAGATCAACCGGACACCACCCAAGACACAGGCCGCGCTTCTGGAGGCCATGGAGGAGCGGCAGATCAGCGTCGACGGGGAGACCCGGCAGCTGCCGGATCCGTTCATCGTGGCAGCGACCCAGAACCCGATCGAGTACGAGGGCACCTATCAGCTTCCCGAGGCACAGTTGGACCGATTCCTGTTGAAGCTGAACGTCCCCCTTCCCGGGCGCGAGGAGGAGATAGCCATCCTGGGCCGACACGCGCACGGCTTCGATCCGCGTGACCTCGCCGCGATCCGGCCGGTCGCCGGGCCGACCCATCTGGCCGCGGGACGGGAAGCTGTCAGCCGGGTTCTCGTCGCTGATGACGTACTGGCCTACATCGTCGATATCGTCACGGCCACAAGGAATTCGCCCTCGCTGCAACTTGGCGTCTCACCTCGCGGTGCGACGGCGCTGCTGGCGACCGCCCGGTCCTGGGCCTGGCTCACCGGCCGGGGTTACGTCACCCCCGATGACGTAAAGGCGATGGCGCGACCGACGCTGCGGCACCGCATCGGGTTGCGTCCGGAGGCCGAACTGGAGGGCTCGACCCCTGACGGCGTGCTCGAGGGCATCCTCTCCGCCGTCGCGGTACCGCGCTAGTGGTGCTCACCGGCCGCGCGGCGGCGATCGCACTCGTCTCGGTGCTGCCGATCGCCGTCGCCCCGTGGCCGGCGATGGTTTTCCTGGTGCTGACGGTCGGGTTGGCTCTCGCGGTCATCGCTGATGCCGCTCTGGCCCAGAGCCCGGCCAGCCTGGTCATCAGCCGCAGCGGCGGGGCCGCAGCCCGGCTGGGCGAGCCGGTGGACACGGTGTTGACGGTGCGTAACGCCGGGACCGGGCGTATGCGGGGCTCGTTGCGCGACGCGTGGCCGCCCAGCGCGTTGGCCGAGCCTCGCAGCCATCCGCTGAACCTGCCCGCCGGCGGCGCGCAGACCCTGCTCACCCGGCTGCGGCCGGTGCGCCGTGGCGACCACTCCAGCGCGGCGGTGACGGTGCGCTCGATCGGACCGCTGGGACTGGCCGGGCGTCAGCGCTCGACCAACGTTGCCGGCACGGTCCGCGTATTGCCGCCGTTCCTTTCCCGTAAGCACCTGCCCTCACGGATGGCCCGGCTGCGGGAGATCGACGGACTGTTGCCGGTCCTGGTCCGCGGTCAGGGAACCGAATTCGACTCGCTACGCGAGTATGTGGTCGGCGACGACGTCCGGTCGATCGACTGGCGGGCGAGCGCCCGTCGATCCGATGTGGTGGTGCGCACCTGGCGCCCGGAGCGGGACCGCAGGGTCGTCATCGTCGTCGACACCGGGCGCACATCGGCGGGCCGGGTGGGTGTGGACCCCACCGGCGGTGACCCCTCCGGCTGGCCCCGGCTGGACTGGTCGCTGGATGCCGCTCTGCTGCTGGCCGCGCTGGCGTCCCGGGCCGGAGACCATGTGGACTTCCTGGCCCACGACCGGGTGACCCGCGCGGCGGTGTTCGGCGCCGGCCGCAACGAGTTACTGGCTCAATTGGTCGCCGCGATGGCCCCGGTGCAGGCCGCACTGGTCGAGTCGGACCGCTCGGCGATGGTCGCCGCCATTCGGCGCCGGGTCCGGCACCGGGCGTTGGTGGTGTTACTGACCGATCTGAATCCCTCGGCGATCGACGAGAGCCTGCTCCCGGTGTTGCCGGAGTTGTCGACCCGTCATCAGGTCATCCTCGTCGCCGTCGATGACCCGCGGATCGGCGACATGGCCGCGAGGCGCGGCGACGCCGCCGAGGTTTACGACGCTGCAGCGGCCGAACGCACCCGCAATGACCGGCGCATGATCGCCTCGCGACTTCGGCTCCACGGTGTCGAGGTACTCGACGCCCCGCCGCAGGAACTGGCCCCTGCCCTGGCTGACCGCTACCTGGCGATGAAGGCCAGCGGCCGCCTCTGACCCCGGGTCCCTTTTCCGCGCGGAAGTCAGGCCGTGGGCACGACGTCGGGGGCGTCGGCAAGATCGCCGGTCTCCCCCGCCCGCACGCCGCGGCGGCCGAAGTGGAGGACATAGACCAGAAACACCGCTTCGGCAACGACGCCGATGCCCACCCGCGCGACGGTCGGCAGCGGCGAGGGCGTCACCACCGCCTCGATCAGTCCGCTGATCAGAAGAACCACCACCAGTCCGACGGCAACCGACACGACCGCACGACCCTGTTCCGCCAGCACCTGGGCGCGTGGACGCTCACCGGGAGAGATCACCGTCCAGCCCAGCCGCATGCCGACCGCGGCGGCCAGAAACACCGCGCTCAGTTCCAGCAGACCGTGCGGGGTCAACAGTCCGAACAGGATGTCGGCCTTGCCCGCGTGGATCATCAGGCCCGCGGTCGCGCCGAGGTTGGCGGCGTTCTGCAGGACCACCCAGGGAATAGGGATGCCCAGCAGCACCGCGAATGCGATGCATTGCGCGGCCACCCAGGAGTTGTTCACCCACACCCGCAGCGCGAACGATGCGGCCGGGTGCTCGCTGTAGTAGGAGGCGAACTGGGTGTTGACTAACTCGTCGATCTCGGCGGGCGTCCCGAGTGCGGACCGGACGTCCGGATTTCCGGCCACCCACAGGGCGATGAGCCCGGACACCGCGAAGAACAGGATTCCGGTGACCAGCCACCAGCGCCATGCGCGGTAGGCGACCACCGGAAACGAGACGGTCCAGAATCGTGCGAACTCGCTCCACAGCGGCGCATGGGCACCGGTGACCGCCGAGCGGGCACGCGCGACCAGTGCGGACAGCCGGCCGATGAGCACCGAATCGCTCGAGGAAGAACGCACCATCGACAGGTGCGTGGAAACCCGCTGATACAGGTCGACGAGCTCGTCGACCTCCTCGCCCGTCAGCCGACTGCGCCGCTTGACCAGGTAGTCCAACCGCTTCCAACTGCCCTGGTGTGCTAGCACGAAGGCGTCGACGTCCACTGGGTCCAGGGTAGGCGAGGCCGGCTAGATGCCGGGGCGCAGCGCGGGGGCCAGTGCGCTCAGCGGGATCCTGGGCTGGACGATCCCACCGGTGATCGACCAGATGTAGGCGCCCGGGGTGAAGTTGATCGGGGTGTCGCGCGCCACCGGGTAGTCCGGCATGTAGAGGATCAGCTCATCGGGGGTCAGCGCCCATGCCTTGTATCCGCCGGAGTACACCTTGTCCGGCGTCCATCGTTCCGGAATGAACGGGTAGGTGTTGGGCTGGTGCGGTGGCAGTGCCTGGTCCAGGGCGGTCTGGATGAAGGGCGCGCCCAGCGACGGAATCGCCGCGGGGTCGACGATGTCGGAGAGCTGCAACATCCGCCCCGTCGCCTGGTCGAAGGTGAAGGTCCGGTAGGCGCTCTGGATGGCCGGGCCGTCCAGCCGCGCCGTACTCTCGGAGTTGTAGGTCTCGTGGAAGACCACGGTCCGGATGTTTCCGTGTTGGAAGATCTCGAAATTCGCATCGCCCCAGCTGTTTTCGGCCATACCCTCGGCGACACGCCGCCAGTTGTTCATCAACGTGGTCAGGTAGTCGGTGATCACCGCTCCCGCCGGGCCGTCGATCTCGCCGGGGATGGCGATGTTGATCTCCCGGACGGCCTTGCGGGGGGAGGTCACCGAGGTATGGCAGTACTGCCCGTTCCACTGACCACCGAGTTGGTCACAGAAGGACACCACCGACGCCGAGGCGGTCGGCGCCGTGAGCACCGACGCCGCTGCAGCAACAACCACACCGACGAGCCCGGCCATCCGCATTGCTTATCCGCCTTTACTTACGGGAGCTCGACTTTGCTTGCCCGCCACTGTCCGTCGACCTTCTCCAGCGTCATCTTCATTCGGCTGCGGTCTATGCGCGGGTCGGGAAGCTTGGTGTTGGACACCGACTGGTCGACGAACAGCAGGACCACGGCCTTGTCCTTGGACGCCGACTGCACCGCCGACTCGACGACGATGCCGTGCGCGGTGGCCTTGTTCTCGATCAGCAACTGACGCAGTTCGACACTCGACTGCGAATACATGTCCTTGAACTCCCCGGTCGCCCCGTCGAGAACCTCCTTGAAGTTCTCATCGACGTTGTCCGAGTCGATGCTGGTGAGCACCTGGGCGTAGCTGACCGCCGCACGTTGCGCCGACTCGCTGGCCTCGTTGAGCTGCTTGTGTTGCCAGTCCTGCCAGCCCAGATAGCCGGTCAGGCCCAGCAGCACCGCAATGGCCGCGGCCACGGCGGCGACGCGCAGATTCGGCTTCCGCCGCCCCGGTGCGGCACCGGATGCCTCCGCGGAATCGGAGGCCGCGTCATCCTCGGCACCGTCTGGGTCGACGCCGTCCTCGGCAGCGCTGACCACCTCGGTGTCGTCGGTGATATCCGGTTCAGTCTCGGTACCGGCCTGCACGGCCTCGGCTCCCTCATCGGTCATGACTGGCATCTTGGTCTATGGCTCCTCGGCCCGATCAGCTGGGCGGCTCAATCGGCAGGGTCGGTCCACCGTACGGGGTCGGGATCGAGTACCGGCCCTCAGGCGAGGGGTCGGTGCGCTTACCGAGATCCGCTCCGGGCGGCGGTCCGTAGGTGTCGTCCCCAGCCGGCCGCGGCGCGTTCTTGGCCCCGCGGATCAACACCGCGGGGTCGGTGTCACGGCAGTAGTTGTACATGAACGGCTCGGGGAAATCCGCCGACGACGGTGGCATCCGCGGGGTGCCGTAGTCGCAGGTGTAGCGCGGGTAGATATCGGCGGTGACCCAGAACCCGTCGTCGTGGACGATGCTGGACAGCGAATCCATGACCGAGCCGCGGTAACTCGGGAAGAGCGCGTTGAGCGCCGGGACACGCAGGTACATCAACTCGGTGACCGTGGTGAGGTCGCCCAGCAACTGGACCATGGTGTCGGAGTTGTCGCTGAAGAGCGTGTCGGTCGCGGCGAAGGTCTTCGGCGCCTCGTTGGTCAGGGTGCGGAATCCGCCGGTCATCCGGTTCACGCCGCCGAAGACCTCGGTGAGGTTCGCTGTGGCGACCTTCATTCCCTCGTTCTTGTCGGAGACCAGCTGCAGGGTGATCCGGCTGGTGTTGAGCAGCTGGGTGGTCTGCGGAAGCACCCCGTCGAGCGTGGAGAGTAGGAACGTTCCACCTTCGACGATGTCGGTGAGCTTCTGCGGTCCCTCCTTGCTCGTTCCGAGCTCGTCTTTGATGATTTGGAGCTTCTCGGTGTCGACCTGCTTGAGCATGCCGTCAGAGTGGCCGAGCAGTTCGGCCATCGTCACCGGTATCTCGGTCCTCCCCATCGGGAAGGTGCTCCCGTTGGACAGGAACGGCGCTTCACCGTTACCACCGTCGAAGTCGATGTACTGCTCGCCCGCCGCGGACAGGCCGGCTACCCGTGCCTTGCTGGTCGTCGACAGCTTTGCCGAGGAATTCAGCCGAACCTCGGCGTTGACCCCGTCCGGGGTGATCGACAGCTGCTCGACCTTCCCGATCTGCACACCCCGCAGCGTGACGTCCTGGTTGACCAGCAGACCACCGGAGGCCGGCAGCTCCATGGTGACCCGGTACACCGAGCGCAGCGGATTCCAGCGCAGCGCACCCAGCAACAGGTAGCTCAAGCCGACGAGCAGGGTCACCAGCAGCGCGATAGCCGACAACCAGGCCTTCTTGCGATGCCCGTACTTGACCGCCCCGACGATCCCGTCGGCAACCTGCCCGATCACGGTGCCGGCTCCACCGCAGGCGCGGCCGGTGCCGCGGGCGCGGGTCCGGGTGCCGGACCGTTGGGCTGGACGAACTCACCCGGCGCCGTCGGCCCCGGCGGCTGCCCGTGCACAGCCCACTCGCCAGGTTCGGTCGGACTCGGAATCACCGGAACCTGCGGAACGTCGGGCCCACGGCCCACGACACGCTCCTGCAGCCGGAGCAAGGTGTACTTGAACGCCCCGATCAGCTGGTTGTAGTTCGACCACTTGGGCCCGTGGAAGCCCGGGTCGCCGGGGAATCCGATATCCGGGATGTACCCGAGGATCAACCGGTCGATACTGCCGCGCAGCGCGACCGAACTGCCGGATGTCGCCTTGATCACCGGTGGCATCAACCTGTTCAGCGAGGGGAAGCTCGTCCCCGGATCCACCGCGACGTCGTTGAAGGCACTGGCGATCGTGTCCATATCGGCGATCACGCTGCGGCCGCTGGTATCGGTGCCGGCGATGGACGGGAACTTGCCCAGCATGTCGGTGGTGCTGCCGGCCTGGACGACGAGATCGGCGATCTGGGTGGTGTGGTCGGCGAGGACGTCGGTGGCCGG
>JAGQTO010000338.1 GCA_020439025.1 Mycobacterium sp.
ACCGGCCACACCCTGACCTACGCTGAACACCGTGCCCCGCATGTCCAGTGTGGATGCGGCGTTCTGGTTCGCCGAGACGCCGTCCTGGCATATGCATATCGGTGCACTGGCGATCTGCGATCCGCATCAGGTCCCCGGCTTCTCGATCGAGAGTGTGCGCCGCATCGTCGGTGAGCGCCTGCCCGAACTCCCGCAGTTGCGTTACCGGGTGGCGGAGGCCCCACTCGGGCTGGACCGGCCCTGGTACGTCGACGAAGACCCCGATCTCGAATACCACATCCGTCACATCGCGTTGCCCTCCCCGGGCGGGCGGGCCGAACTCGACGAACTCGTCGCACGGCTGTGGTCCTACAAACTGGATCACAACAAGCCGTTGTGGGAGATGTGGTTCATCGAAGGCCTCGACCACGGACGGGTCGCGCTGCTGACGAAGGTGCATCACTGTCTGATCGATGGCGTGTCCGGCGCCGGAATCACCGAAATCCTCTTCGACGTGACCCCCGATCCGCGGCCGCCGGCCGAATCGGCCGCACCGCGCGCTCGCAGCAGACCGCCGCGGCCGGAGATACGGCTGCTCAGCGCCGCGGCCAACGTCGCCCTCATGACCCCGTACCGCATCGTCCGCCTGGTCGACCAGACAGTGCGCCAATGGCTGGCCGTGCGAAGTCTCCCGGAAAAGCCCCCAGGGTATTTCGAGGCTCCGCCGAGTCGGTTCAACGCACCGATCTCACAGCAGCGCCGGTTCAGCGCGGCCAGGGTGTCACTGGAGCGCGTCAAGGCCGTCAAGGACGCCTACGGAGTCAAGGTGAACGACGTCGTGCTGGCCACGGTCGCCGGCGCCTTGCGGTCTTACCTGGAACGCGCCGGTGACCTCCCGGACCGTCCACTGGTCGCGCAGGTACCGGTGTCCACCCGCACCGACGCCACGGCGGTCGGTACCGCCATCAGTTCGATGACTGTCGGCCTGCCCACCGGAATCGCCGATCCGGCCGAGCGGATACGCGCGGTTCATCAGGTCTCGCAGGCGGCAAAGCAGATGGCCGAGGCGATGACCGCGCACCAGATCATGGGTTTGACCGAGACGACCCCGCCGGGCCTGTTCCGGCTGGCCGCCCGGGCCTACACCGCGAGCCGGCTGGGCGAGAACGTCCCCCCGATCAATTTGGTGGTGTCCAACGTTCCGGGCCCCTCGATACCGCTCTACGCGGCCGGGGCGGTGCTGGAGCGGTTCACCCCGATCGGACCGCTGTTGATGGACGTCGGGCTCAACGTCACCTGTTTCAGCTATCGCGGGTGGATGGACTTCGGATTCCTCAGCACACCGGAGATCGCCGGGGACATCGCCGAACTCGCGGAAGGTATCGAGCCCGCGTTGACCCAGCTGGAACAGGCCGCCGGCCTGAGCCGCAGTACAGCTCGGCCGGACCGCCGGAGCTGAGCCGGTCGAGCCCGGACATGGGACGGCCCCCGAGCCGTGTTGTCCGGGTTGGACGGACCGGGAGCTCGGGGGCCGGGTAGCTGCCTGGAATTCGCCGACGCGCTCGGGCGCGGGTGATTCCGGCACCGTGGCGCTGCTAGCGGGCAGCCACCTCACATGTCCAAGACGTACTCAATGTTCGGACCACCTCCTTCCCTGTGTACCGGTGACCGTACCGGTGACGCGCCCTGCGCGCCACTACTTTTCGCGTTCAGCGATCCCCTGTGATCGCCGCCTCGATGAGACGCGCCATTTCGTCGCGCATCGGCGACGACGGAAGCGCCCGCCCGTCGAGGGTGTGCACCCTGGCCCCCAGCGTGATACTGGAAACCAGCCAGATTCCCTGCGCTGCAACAAGATCAGCGGGCCGCAGCGCCTGGTAGTCGCAGTCGTACCCGGAGTTGCGGGCCACCTCGAACAGCGCCTGCTGGGTGGTGCCACGCAGAATCGGCCACCACGGGGGCGGGGTCAGCAGGCAGGGTCGGCCGGCGCCGCCGTCGACGGCGATCACCACGGTCGAACGGGGACCCTCCAGGATGAAGCCGTCCGAGCTGACGAAGATCACATCGTCGGCACCGCGTGCGGCGGCGTGCCGCAGTGCCGCCATGTTGACCGCGTAGGACAGCGTCTTTGCGCCGGCGAGCAACCACGGCATTTCCTGCGCCCCGTCGGCGGGCAGACCCCGCTCCAGCATGACCGCGTCCACCCCGTCGCGGCGGGCCGCCCCGACCCGCGCGGCCAGCGGACTGATCGTCAGGTAGGCGGTCGGTGCGGATCCGCTCTCCCGGCCGCGGCTGTACACCAACCGCAGCGCACCCTCCTCCGGGGACAGGGAAGACCACTGGCGCAGCGCGATCGCGATGGCCTCCCGCCAGGCGGCCGGATCGGGCTCGGGCAGGTCCATCATCGTCGCAGAATGGGCCAGCCGCCGCAGATGCGGCTCCACCAGACATGCCCGCCCCCCGCGCACAAGCAGGGTCTCGAACACTCCGTCACCGCGGACAGCCGCCAGGTCGTCGCCGAACAGCAGGGGGCGGTCCGCGTCGTGGACCACACCGTCGAGGGTGACGAGCACCGAGCACCCCGAACCTGGCGTGGGGCTTGCATTCGACATGGCAGCCGAGCCTACTGGCCGGGCTCGTAGAGTTGATGTATGTCAGCCGTGCCCGCACCAGAGGACTCCCCGGACGCCGGAGCGGTCTGGCACTACGGCGATCCGCTGGGCGAACAACACGCGGCCCGGGAATCAGCGGTCGTGGTCGACCGGTCGCATCGGGCGGTGATCACGCTGACCGGAGACGACCGGCTGGCCTGGTTGCACTCGATCTGCACCCAGCACGTCAAGGACCTGACCGACGGGGCCTGCACCGAGAACCTCAGC
>JAGQTO010000339.1:0-3245 GCA_020439025.1 Mycobacterium sp.
CTTCAGCGGCCAGGTCTCCAACGCTTCCGGTAGCAGGGTGTGGTTGGTGTAGGCGAACGTGGCGACCGTGATCGCCCACGCCTCATCCCAGCCGAAGCCCCGTTCGTCGATCAGCAGCCGCATCAGTTCGGCCACGGCGATCGAGGGGTGGGTGTCGTTGAGTTGTACGGCGACCCGGTCGGGCAACTGATGGGCGGTCAGGCCGGCGAAGTCCTCCAGCAGGTGCAGGATGTCCTGCAGCGAGCACGAGACGAAGAAGTACTGCTGCAGCAACCGCAGTTGTTTACCGACCTCCGGTTCGTCGTTGGGGTAAAGCACCTTGGTGACGTTCTCGGAGACCACCTGATCCTCGACCGCGCGGTAGTAGTCCCCGGCGTTGAACGCCTCCAGTGCCAGTGCGTTGACCGCGTTGGCGCTCCACAGCGTCAGGGTGTTGCAGGTGTTGACGCCGTAGCCCTGGATCGGGGTGCCGTAGTAGACGCCCTTGACGACGCGTTCGGGGATCCAACGCACCCTCGGCTGGCCGTCGGGATCGGCGTCGTGCTCGGTGCGGCCGCCCCAGCCCACCTCGTAGTTCAGCTCCGGCTTGGCGATCTCCCAGGGGTTGCCGGACGCCAGCCAGTTGTCGGTGCGTTCCACCTGGACGCCGTTGCGGATCTCCTGGTCGAAAATCCCGAACTCGTAGCGGATTCCGTAGCCGATCGCCGGACGTTCCAGGGTGGCCAGCGAATCCAGGTAGCAGGCCGCCAGCCGGCCCAGCCCGCCGTTGCCCAGACCCGGTTCCTCCTCGCAGGCCAGGACCTCGTCGTAGTCCTGGCCGAGTGCCGCGAGAGCTTCCCGGGCCTCCTCCTCAAGGTGCAGGTTGAGCAGGTTGTTGCCCAGATGGGGCCCGAGCAGGAACTCCGCGGACAGATAGACCGCCACCTTGCGGGACAGGTCGAGGTAGGTCTGGGTGGTGTCGGTCCAGCGCTTCTGCATCCGGTCGCGGACCGCCAGTGCCAGCGCGTGGTAGTAGTGCTGCGGTTGCAGCAACTGGAACGGTCGCCCCAGGGTGTAGCGCAGGTGGTCCTCGATGGCCTGGCGCAGGCAGGCCGCGCTCATGCCGGTGCGGATGTCGGCCGCGGGGTCGGCGCCAGGGTCTCCGGCAGCGCCCGGTGAGTTGCTGACGTCGCTCATTCGGTGTCCTCCCCATGGGCCCCGCCCCCGTTGTCTGGGTGCGAGTATCGCACCTCGACAGCGGCCCCAAGCTTCAGTTCGGGCAACTCCGAAGGTGAACTCTCAGGTGCGCTCACCGGGCGGCGAGCCGGGGTGGGCGGCCGGTTGGGAGGGGGTCCGTGCGCCGATTCGTCGCGACTGTCAGACTGGGACTCGGCTGGTCCGACGCCGCCGGCGGATGACGAGGAAGCACAGTGCTAGCACGGATCGCGCGACTCGGGATCGAAGCGCCCCGAAGGGTGCTCACCTCCGTGGCGCTGATCATGCTCGTCATCGGCGCGTTCGGGGTGACGGTCGCCGACGAACTCTCGCCCAGCGGGTTTCAGGACCCGGGCGCTGAGTCCTCGCGGGCCGCAAAGCAGCTCACCGAGAAGTTCGGGCAGGGCGACGTGCCGCTGGCGGTGGTCGTCACCGTGCCCGACCGCTTCGACAGTCCGCGGGCCACGTCGGTGGCACAGGACGTGATCGGCCAGCTCAAGGGTTCCGGGCACGTCGCGGCGATCAGCTCGGCGTGGACTTCGCCGCCGGCGGCCGCGGCGGCCCTGGTCAGCCAGGACCGGAAGTCGGGGCTGATCGTCACCGGTGTCGTCGGCACCGAGGCGCAGCAGCAGGAATACACCAAGGAGCTCACCGACGCCATCGACGGCGAGCGTGACGGCGTGCTGGTCCGTTCCGGCGGCACCGCCATGGTCAACCTGCAGGTCACCGAACAGTCCAAGCGTGACCTGCTGGTGTTGGAGGCCATCGTCGTTCCGCTGAGCTTCCTGGTGCTGGTGTGGGTGTTCGGCGGCTTGTTCGCGGCCGCGTTGCCCGTGGCGGTCGGGGTGATGGCGATCCTGGGCGCCCTGGGTGTGCTGCGTACCGTCACCTTCTTCACCGATGTGTCGATCTTTGCGCTGAACCTGACCACCGCTATGGGTCTGGCGCTGGCCATCGACTACACCCTGCTGATGATCAGCCGCTATCGCGACGAGCTCGCCGGCGGCGCCGATCGGGAACAGGCGATCCTGACCACGATGGCCACCGCCGGGCGCACCGTGCTGTTCTCCGCGGTCACCGTCGCACTGTCGATGGCGGTGATGGTGCTGTTTCCGATGAACTTCCTCCGCTCCTTCGCCTATGCCGGGGTGGCGACGGTGGCCTTCGCCGCGCTGGCGGCGGTGATCGTCACCCCCGCGGCCATCATGCTGCTGGGCGATCGGTTGAACTCCCTCGACGTCCGCCGGTTGGTGCGGCGCCTGCTGGGCCGTCCGGAGCCGGCAGCGCGGCCCTGGCACGAGGAGTTCTGGTACCGCTCGGCGAAGTTCGTCATGCGCCGCGCGGTCCCGATCGGGCTGGCCGGGGTAGCGTTGCTGGCCCTGCTCGGCGCCCCGTTCTTCGGTGTGCGGCCCGGTTTCCCCGACGACCGGGTGCTGCCGAAGTCCGCATCGGCCCACCAGGTCGGTGACCTGCTGCGCGACGACTTTCCCAACGACTCCGACAACGCCGTGTCGATCGTCGTCGACTCCGCCGGGCTGGACCCCGCTGAGATCGAGCGATACGGCGCCGAGTTGTCCCGGGTCACCGACGTCACCTCGGTGTCCACACCTGCCGGAACATTCATCAACGGCAACCCGGTCGGCCCGCCGGTCGCGGCGACCGGGGTCAGATCGGGCGCCACCCTGCTGACGGTCGGCAGCAGGGTCCAGCTGTTCACTCCCGCCTCGGAGGCCCAGTTGGACCGGCTGCACGCGGTTCCCACACCCGGCGACCACGCGGTCGAGTTCGGCGGGCTGGCGCAGACCAATCGCGACAGCGTCGCGGCGATCACCTCGCGGCTGCCACTGGTGCTGGGGCTGATCGCGGTCATCATGCTCGTCCTGCTGTTCCTGTTGACCGGCAGTGTGGTGCTGCCGGTCAAAGCGCTCATCCTGAACATGCTGTCGCTGAGCGCGGCGTTCGGTGCCATGGTCTGGGTATTCCAGGACGGTCATCTCGGTGGGCTGGGAACCACGACCACCGGGACTCTGGTGGCCAACATGCCGGTCTTG
>JAGQTO010000339.1:3283-3512 GCA_020439025.1 Mycobacterium sp.
CGATGGACTACGAGGTGTTCCTGGTCTCGCGCATCCGCGAGTTCTGGCTTGCCTCCGGCCGGGGGCCGGGCGACAGTGACGAAAGTGTGGCCCTGGGCCTGGCGCGGACCGGCCGGGTGATCACCGCCGCCGCGCTCATCATGGCGATCACCTTCGCCGGACTGGTCGCGGCGAAGGTGGCTTTGATGCGCCTGTTCGGCGTGGGTCTGACGCTTGCGGTGCTGATGGA
>JAGQTO010000059.1 GCA_020439025.1 Mycobacterium sp.
CGACCGATAAAGGCGAATAGCGTCCGTGGTATTCGTGTGGGTACTCAGGGTGGGTATTCGGTCCTGCGAACCCGATGTGAACATATCCCGTCACGCTGCCTGATGCGGCGTGGCGCGCGACAGCCGAAACCGGCGTGTCGCGCACGTCGGCCAACCTCGGGTGATCAGGCGTTCTGTGCCGAGAGTTTCCGGTAGCTCAGCACGGTGTCGATGATCCCGTACTCCTTGGCCTCCTCGGCGGTGAGGATCTTGTCGCGGTCGGTGTCCTTGCGGATGACCGCGGCATCCTTGCCAGTGTGGCGGGCCAGGGTCTCCTCCATGAGCGTGCGCATCCGCTCGATCTCCCGGGCCTGGATCTCCAGGTCGGAGAACTGCCCCTGGATCACCCCGGACAGCGACGGCTGATGGATGAGCACCCGGGCGTTGGGCAGCGCGAGCCGCTTGCCGGGCGTGCCGGCCGCCAGCAGCACCGCCGCCGCCGAGGCGGCCTGGCCGAGGCAGACCGTCTGGATGTCGGCACGGACGTACTGCATGGTGTCGTAGATCGCCATCAGCGAGGTGAACGAGCCGCCCGGGGAGTTGATGTACATGGTGATGTCGCGGTCGGGATCCAGCGACTCCAGCACCAGCAACTGGGCCATGATGTCGTTGGCCGAGGCGTCGTCGACCTGAACACCGAGGAAGATGATCCGTTCCTCGAACAGCTTGTTGTAGGGGTTGGACTCCTTGACGCCCCAGCTGGAGTGCTCGACGAACGAGGGCAGGATGTAGCGCGCCTGCGGGGTCAGCCGGGGATCGAGCGAGTTGGCCGCCGAGAAATTAGACATTGTTGGCTCCGTTGACGTGGGCTCGGGTGATGATGTGGTCGACGAAGCCGTATTCGAGAGCTTCCTGGGCGGTGAACCAGCGGTCGCGGTCGGAGTCGGCCTCGATCCGCTCGATTGGCTGGCCGGTGAACTCGGCGTTGAGCCGGAACATCTCCTTCTTGATGACCGCGAACTGCTCGGCCTGGATGGCGATGTCGGCCGCCCCACCGGTGATCCCGCCCAGCGGCTGGTGCATCAGGATGCGGGCGTGCGGCAGCGCGTACCGCTTGCCCTTCGTCCCGGCCGCCAGCAGGAACTCCCCCATTGAGGCGGCCATGCCCATGGCGTAGGTCGCGACGTCGCACGGCGCCAGCACCATGGTGTCGTAGATGGCCATCCCGGCGCTGATGGATCCGCCCGGCGAGTTGATGTAGAGCGAGATGTCCTTGGTCGGGTCCTCGGCGGCCAGCAGCAGAATCTGCGCGCACAGCCGGTTGGCGATGTCGTCGTCGACCTGCGAACCCAGGAAGATGATGCGCTCGGCGAGCAATCGCTCGTACACCGAGTCCTGGAGATTCAGCCCAGCCGCGCCGGAACGCATGTGAGTCACCCTTACCTGCTTTCTTCCCGTGTTTCGGAAACTCCCCAAAGGTTCTACTCGACCCTCGGTTCTACTCGACCCTAGTCAACCGGACGCCCACAACCGCGGCGCCGCAGCGGTCGTTCGCTGTCGGCGTTACGCGTCCTCGTCGGACGCCGGCTGCGCGGAGTCCTCACCATCGGACTCGGCGGCGGGGCCGCCGAAGAACTCACTGGTGTCGATCTCGCCACCGTCGGTGTCGGTGACGGTGGCCGCCTCCACCACCGCGGCCACGGCCAGACCGCGCCGCACATCGGCGAACACCGCCGGCAGCTGGTTCTGCTGCTGGAGCAACTGAAGCAGCTGCTGGGGCTCGACGCCGTACTGGCGCGACATCAGCACGAGCCGCTCGGAGAGATCGTTCTGGCCCACCTGGATGTTGAGTTCATCGGCGATCGCGTCCATGAGCAGCTGGGTCTTGACCGCCTTCTCGGCGGCTTCCCGGTTCTCGGTGTCGAATTTCTCCCGGGAGCTGCCCTCGGCCTCGAGCGCTTCGGCGAACTTCTCCTCGTCGTGGTCCAGGCCGTGGATGGCGTTGTGCAGCGCGGAATCGACCTGCGCGGCCACGATGGCCTCGGGCAGCGGCACCTCGACCAGTTCGAGCAGCGTCTCCAGAGCGTTGTCGCGGATCTTCTCGGCCTGGTGGATGCGCTTGACCCGGCTCACCTGCGAGGTGAGGTTCTCGCGCAGCTCGGCCAGGGTGTCGAACTCACTGGCCAGCTGGGCGAAGTCGTCGTCGGCCTCGGGCAGTTCGCGCTCTTTGACCGACTTCAGCGTGACCGTCACCTCGGCCTCCTCCCCGGCGTGCTCACCGGCGACGAGCTTGGTGGTGAAGGTGGCCGACTCTCCATCGGACAGACCGATGAGGGCCTCGTCGAGACCCTCGATCAACTGGCCAGAGCCAATCTCGTGGGACAGCCCCTCGGCGCTGCCGTCGGGAATCTCCTCGCCGTTGACGGTGGCGGACAGGTCGATAGAGACGAAATCGCCGCTCTGGGCGGCCCGCTCGACGCCCTTGAGGGTGCCGAACCGCGCGCGCAGCGCCTCCAGCTCGGCCTCGACTTCCTCGTCAGTCACCTCGATCGGCTCGACGGTGATCTTCAGCGTGGCCAGGTCGGGCAGCTCGATGTCGGGACGGATGTCGACCTCGGCGGTGAACAGCAGTTCCTCGCCGTCCTCGATCTTGGTGACCTCGATGTCGGGCTGCCCCAGCGGGCGCAGTTCTCCCGCGGTGACGGCCTCGCTGTAGCGGGCCGGCAGCACCTCGTTGACGACCTGCTCGAGAACAGCGCCGCGGCCCACCCGAGCCTCCAGCAGCTTGGCCGGCGCCTTACCGGGCCGGAAGCCGGGGAGGCGGATCTGCTTGGCGAGCTGCTTGTAGGCGCGGTCGAAGTCCGGTTGCAGCTCTGTGAAGGGCACCTCCACGTTGATGCGCACCCTGGTCGGGCTCAACTTCTCGACGGTGCTCTTCACTGCGTTGTACTCCTCGGTCTCATGGGGCGTATGCGGGCGTGTCGGGGTGACAGGATTTGAACCTGCGGCCTTCCGCTCCCAAAGCGGATGCGCTACCAAGCTGCGCTACACCCCGCTGCTGTGCTGCTGTGTCGCGACCGAGATCCTACGGCCAACCGGGGATCCGATTGGAATCGGTGGGCGGGACGCCGGTACATTAAGCTCGCGCAAGCACGCGGGCGTAGCTCAATGGTAGAGCCCTAGTCTTCCAAACTAGCTACGCGGGTTCGATTCCCGTCGCCCGCTCCAGCAAATCCCGTGCGGGGGCGCCGCCGGCCCACGTAACGACACGATGCCGGTTCGGCGGCGATTCGTCCCGGCACTTCTTTCGGTACCGTGGCGGCCGTAGATTCGGGATCGGTCCGGCGCCCGTCCGGGGCAGGATGGTTCTCGGTCAGGAGACACCCAGACATGACACGGTGCGACCACAATCCCCACAGCGGAGACCTCCCCCTCGGCGGCAGCGTGGCCACGGGGTTCGAGGCAGTCCAGAGCGCCTTCGTGCGCAACTTCACCGACCACGGCGATGTCGGCGCCGCGGTCGCGGTGTGGGTGGACGGTGACCTGGTGGTCAACCTGTGGGGCGGTCACGCCGACGCCCGCCGGCACCGGCCGTGGCGGGAGAACACTTTGGCCAGCGTCTTCTCCGGGACCAAGGGTCTGACCAGCACCTGCATCCACCTGCTGGCCGACCGCGGGGAGATCGACCTCGACGCCCCGGTGGCCCGGTACTGGCCGGAGTTCGGCCAGGCCGGCAAAGCCACCATCACCGTCGCCGACGTGCTGGGCCACCGCTCCGGGGTGATCGGACCCCGCGACCGGATGCACTGGAGCGAGGTCGGCGACTGGGACCGGGTGTGCGCGCGACTGGCCGCCTCTGAGCCGTGGTGGACGCCCGGAACCGCGCAGGGCTACCACATGGTCAGCTTCGGTTTCATCCTCGGCGAGGTGGTCCGCCGGGCCACCGGCCGCACCCTGGGCCAGTACCTGCGCACCGAGATCGCCGAGCCGATGGGCATCGACGTGCACATCGGCCTACCGCGCGCCGAACAGCGCCGCTGCGCAGAGATGATCAACAAACCGCACATCCGCGGCGTGCTGGCCGACGGCGGCGCCCCCGCCGACCCGGAATCCCTCGACGAGCACCCGATGGCGGGCCTGTCGGTCGCGATGGGTTTCGTGCCCGACGACGAACTCGGGTCGAACCACCTCACCGCCTGGCGCACCGCCGAGTTCCCGGGCACCAACGGCCACGTCTCGGCCCTCGGGCTGGCCACCTTCTACAACGGCCTGGCGCAGGAGAAGGTGCTGACCCGCGAACACCTGGAGCGGGTACGGGTCTCCCAGGGCGGATTCGATCCGGATGTGGTGCTGGGCGCCCGGGTGGCCGACCACGGCTGGGGCCTGGGCTACATGCTCAACCAGCGTGGGGTGGCCGGACCCAACCTGCGCAGCTTCGGCCACGGCGGCTCGGGAGGCTCCTACGGGTTCGTCGATCTCGAACACCGCATCGGCTACGCCTACGTCATGAACTACTTCGACGCCACCAAGTGCAACGCCGACCCGCGGTCCACCGCGCTCAGCGACGAGGTCTACCGGGTTCTGGGAGTCCGTTAAGGGGGCCTTCCTCACACCCCGCTCAGCGGCACGGCCTCGGTACTCTGGAGGCCATGAACAGTGCCCTGGTGTTGCTGATCCTGATCGTTGTCGCCGCGGTGGCACTGGCCATGTGGAGTTCGTCGCGCACCACGGGCAACCGGGCGGCCACCGGCCTGGCGGACGCCAAAGCCGACGCCCGCCGGGTCATCGAACGCCTGGGCGGGCAGGTGTTCAACCTCAGCGGCACCGACGATGCCTCCCGGCAGGCGCTCGCCGACGCCTCCGAGCGGTTTACCGCGGCGTCCTCGCAGATCGAGCAGGCCAGCACCGCAAAGCAGGCGATGCTCGCCAAGGAGAGCGCCCTGGAGGGTCTCTACTACGTGCGCGCGGCGCGCACCGCAATGGGCATGGATCCGGGACCGGAACTGGAGACCATCGCCGGGCAGAGGTCGGCCGGTGCCGTCACCGAGGACCGACGCGTGCAGTTCGAGGGCCGCGAGATCGAGGCCTCCCCGGTGCCCACCTCGCGCACGCCCAACTACTACCCCGGCGGCCGAGTGGCCGGACGTCCGGTTCCAGCGGGCTGGTATTCCGAACCGTGGTGGAAGCCGGCGCTGGTCGCCGGGGCCTGGGGCCTGGGCTCGGTGCTGCTGTTCGACGCGATGTTCTCAGGCATGAGCGGTGTGGGCTACGGCGCATCGGGCTTCGAAAGCGGCTACGGGACCGGCTTCGACTCCGGCTACGCCGCGGGATACGACCAGGGCATGGACGCCGCCGGGGCGGACGGCGGCGGATTCGACGGTGGCGGATTCGACGGTGGGGGCTTCGACGGGGGCGGATTCGACGACTTCACCGGGTTCGGCGGCTTCTGATCCCTCGGCTGTAGTCCCTCAGACCTGGCAGCCAGGGCACCAGAACAGGTTGCGCCCCTCCATCTCCGCGGTGCGCACCGCCGTCCCGCACAACCGGCACGGCTCACCGGCGCGCCGGTACACGTAGGTGCGGGGCCGCCGTGGCCCGTAGGCCGGGACACCGTGGTCGTGCTCGGGCCGCACCACGATGATCCGCCCGCGCCGTACGCCCACCTTCATCAGCTCCACCAGATCGACCCACGCGGCGTCGAACTCTGCCCGGTCCAGATCACGCCCCGGCCGGTACGGGTCGATGCCGTGGCGGAACAGCAGTTCGCTGCGGTAGACGTTGCCCACCCCGGCCAGAACCGACTGGTCCATCAGCAGAGCGCCGATAGCTCTGCGGGACTTGGAGATCCGGGACCATGCCACCGCGGGATCGGCGTCGGCGCGCAACGGGTCCGGACCGAGCCGGGCCAGGATCGACTCCATCTGGGCCTCGTCGATCACCTCGCAGGCCGTGGGCCCCCGCAGATCCGTGCCGTACTCGGCGCCCACGATGCGCATCCGCACCTGGCCGCGCGGTTCGGACATCGGCACCCGGGCCTCCCGGAACGTGCCGTACAGCCCGAGATGAATGTGCACGATCGGCCCGGCCACGACAGTGCCGCCGGCATAGTGGTGAAACAGGTGCTTGCCCCACGCCGAGGCGGCCCGGAACAGCTGCCCGTCGACCATCGCGGCGCCGGCGAAGCGGCCCTGCGGGCTGGACACCCGCACCGGGGTACCGGCGTAGCGGCGCTGGTGCAGCCGCGCGAGCCGGTGCAGGGTATGCCCCTCCGGCACCGCCTAGTCGGCGCCGGGAACCGGCGGCGCGACGTGGGTGCGCTCGTAGTCGGCCAGGATGTCGATGCGCCGCTGGTGACGCGGCGCCTCCGACCAGGGTGTGCCGACGAAGGCGTCGACGATCGCCAGCGCCTCGGCCTCGGTGTGCATCCGGCCACCGATGCCGATCAGTTGGGCGTTGTTGTGCTCGCGCGCCAACTTGGCGGTCTCGACGCTCCAGGCCAGCGCGCACCGGGCACCGGGCACCTTGTTGGCCGCGATCTGCTCGCCATTGCCCGACCCGCCGAGCACTATGCCCAGGCTGCCCGGATCGGCCACGGTACGGACCGCCGCGGCGATGCAGAACGCCGGGTAGTCGTCCTGGGCGTCATAGTCGAAGGCCCCGCAGTCGATCGGCTCGTGGCCGGTCTCGCGGAGGTGGGAAATGATGGCCTGCTTGAGTTCGTAGCCGGCGTGATCGCCGCCGAGGTAGACGCGCATGGGCGTCAGACTACCGAGGGCCTGCCGGGTAGCATTCCGCACAGCGCATAAAGTCGGGCCAGTCCATACAGACCGAAGGGCGGTTTCGTTGACGCCTGTGCCCGCTCGTCCCGAATCCCCTGCTCAACAGCCCTTAACCGCGGAAACCATGATGGCGTGGCTGGTCCGTATCCTGGTCGCAGTCGTTGTCGTCTCCGCGGCGGCGAACTGGATCGGTTGGGCCGCCGGTGTGAAGTGGCTGACGCGCATCCATCAGTCCTGGCCGCAGATGACACCGTGGACCGCCGCGCTACTCGCACTGTCGGCAGTGGCACTCGGAGCGCAGGCCGGCCGCCCGTCCCCTATCGGGGTCCGGGTGGGGCGTGCCTTGGCGGCGACGGTCGCCGTCCTCAGTCTGGTCTTCCTCGCCGAGTACGCGACCGGCACCTCGTTCGGCGTGGATCTCGCTTTTTTCCCCGCGGCGGTGACAGAACTGCAGTCCACCTGGCCGGGGCGTCCCAGCCCGCAGACGGCCTCATCGTTCCTCATGCTGTCGGCGGCAATCCTGGTGCACCGCAACGATCGCCCGTGGGCTCGGCGGGTGTGGGCGGCGGCACTGGCGCTGGCCACCGCCATCCCCCTGCTGGTCCTGCTGTCCTACCTGACCGGAACCCTGCCGTTTGTGCGCGTGGCCCCGTCCACCGGCGTGGGGATCTCGACGGCGCTGGGTTTTCTGACGCTGGTGGCCGCAACCATTTCGGCCCGGCCCGATCGCAACCCCGTCGCCTGGTTGCTGGCCCGGCCGGACCGAGCCATGCTGACTCAGACGGCCGCAGTTCTCGCCGGGCTCCCGCTATTGACCGGCCTGGCTCATCTGGGGTTCGATGCGGTCGTTCCCCACGACGGCGCCTGGGTCCTAGCGCTGGCACTGAGCACAGCCGTGGTCGCCGCTGCCACGTTCTTCATCACTCAGCACGGCAGCCGGAGGCTCGCCGCCTCTGAAGAGCGCTTTCGCCTGCTGGCCGAGAACGCCAGCGACGTGATCACCCACATCCGTGATGGACGGTTCGTATGGATCTCTCCCTCAGTCGAGGTTGCCCTCGGCGCCCCGCCCTCCTACTGGATCGGCCGGGACATCAGCGCCATCGTTCCACCCGATGAGTATTCGGCCCTGGCCGGACGACTGGAGAGCCTGAAGAGCGGAGAGGTCGTCAAGGAACGGGTTCGCCTCAGTTCGAGGGATGGCATCACGCATTGGGCGCATCTGCACGCCAAGCCGTTCTATGACTCCACCGGGCGGCAGGACGGCGCGACCGCAGCATTGCGGCTGATCGACGAGGAAGTGGCCGCCGAGCAGGAAGTCGAAGAGGCACGACGCGAGCAGGCCCTAGCCGAACAGCGCTACCGGCAATCGGTGGACAACGCACCGATCGGCATGTGCCTGATCACCCCGGACGGCCGCTTCTACGAGGTGAACGACGCCCTGTGCCGGTTTTTCGGCTACGACGCCGAGACCCTGATGGGCAAGAAATGGCAGGAACTGACCGCCCCGGAATACCTGGAAGCCGACCTGAGCAACGTCGCCGCCGTTCTCGATGGCCGGCTGGATTCCTACCGGATGATCAAGCAATACATCCACGCCGACGGCCACCCGATCTGGGGGGGCCTGTCGGTGAGCTGCCTGCGCGACGAGAACGGCTCGGTGCTCAACTTCATCTCCCAGATCACCGATATCACCGCGCAGGAGGAAGCCGAAAAACGCAGTCGGGCACTGACCCAACGCCTTCGCCGGCAGAGTTTGCAGACCATGGCCGAACTCAAGAACGCGGCTACTTATCTGTCCTCGATCATGCCGCGCGGCCTTTCCGGCCGGGTCGAGGTGTCATCCCGCTACCTGCCCTCCAGCGAACTCGGCGGCGACTGCTTCGACTACGTCTGGCTCGATGAGGACCACCTGCTGATCTACCTGATCGACGTCTCCGGCCACGGCCTCGAGCCCGCGCTGCTGTCGGTGTCGGTGCACAATCTGCTGCGATCCGGGTCACTGGGACGCGAGACCCTGCTGGCCCCCGAAGCCACCCTGGGCGCGTTGAACCGGATGTTCCAGATGGACCGGCAGCACGGCCACTACTTCACCCTCTGGTACGGGGTGTACCAGGCCTCTGAGCGCACACTGCGGTACTCCGGCGCCGGTGCGCCGCCGGCACTGGCCTTCGTTGCGGCGCCCGGAGGCGCCACCACCGTCACCCGGTTGTCCTCGACCTGCCCGCCGATCGGTTTGTTCCCCGACTCCGAGTTCGCCGGCGAGAGCTATTCCGTCCCGGCCGGATGCCAGATTCTGGTCTTCAGCGACGGGGCGTTCGAGATCGGCCTGGCCGATGATCGCCAGCTCTCGCTGGATGGATTCGAGGCCCTCTGCGGTAAGCGGGCCGGGTCACCGGACTGGTCACTCGACGAGCTCATCGCCGAGCTTAAATCGCTGACACCGACCAAGGCCTTCGACGACGACTGCTCGCTGATCCGACTCGCCTTCGACTGAGGAACTCAGTCGTAGACGGGCGGCTCGGTGCGGGTCCGCTTGAGTTCCCAGAAGTGCGGATAGGACGCCAGTGCCACCGCGGCGTCCCATAGTTTCCCGGCTTCTTCGCCGCGCGGGATCTTCGACAGCACCGGGCCGAAGAACGCGACCCCGTTGATGTGGATGGTCGGGGTGCCGACCTGATCGCCGACCGGGTCCATACCGGCGTGGTGGCTGGCCCGCAGCGCCGCGTCCCTGGACTCCTCCCCTGCCGCGGCCGCCAGCCCGGCCGGCAGTCCGGCCTCAGCCAGCGACTCGGCAACCACCTTCTCCAGATCCTTGTTGGACTGGTTGTGGATCCGGGTTCCCATCGCGGTGTAGAGCGGTCCCAGCACCTCGGGCCCGTGCTGCTGCTCGGCGGCGATCGCCACCCGCACCGGCCCCCAGGCCGCCGCCATCAACTGCCGGTACTGCTCGGGCAGGTCCGGGTTGCCCTCGTTGAGCACCGCCAGGCTCATCACGTGAAAGCGCACCTCGATGTCACGCACCTTCTCGACCTCGAGGATCCACCGCGAGGTGATCCACGCCCACGGGCACAGCGGGTCGAACCAGAAATCGGCACGGGACTTCGGCGCGGAGTCGGTCATGGCCCCAGGATAGGTTGGACCCCGTGCTTCCGAATCTGACCCGCAACGAGGCCGTCGAACGCGCTGCCCTGGTCACCGTAGACCGCTACCGCATCGAACTGGACCTGACCGGCCCCGGCGACAAGGAATTCCGCTCACTCACGACGGTGGAGTTCGAGGCGCTGCCCGGCGCCGACACCTACATCGACCTGGCTGCCGACCGGGTTCACCGGGCCGTGCTCAACGGCCACGAGATCGACGTCACCGGCTATGACGAGTCGACCGGCATCGCCTTGACCGGATGCGCCCAGAACAACGTGCTCGTCGTCGAGGCGGACTGCCGCTACTCCCACACCGGGGAGGGCCTGCACCGCTTCGTCGACCCGGTCGACGGCGAGGTGTACCTGTACTCGCAGTTCGAGACCGCCGACGCCAAGCGGATGTTCGCCTGCTTCGACCAGCCCGACCTCAAGGCCGTCTTCGACCTCACCGTCACCGCACCCGCGCACTGGCAGGTGATCTCCAACGGTGCGACGGTGTCCGCCGAGCCCAGAGGGGATAAGCACAGCGGAAACAAAACGGTCCACACCTTCGCCACCACCCCGAAGATGAGCACCTACCTGGTGGCCCTGGTGGCCGGGCCTTACGCCGTCTGGCGCGACGTCTATCACGACGAGTACGGCGAGATTCCGCTCGGCATCTTCTGCCGCGCCTCGCTGGCGGAGTTCATGGACGCCGAGCGGCTGTTCACCGAGACCAAACAGGGATTCGGCTTCTACCACGCCAACTTCGGCGTGCCGTACGCCTTCGGCAAGTACGACCAGTTGTTCGTCCCGGAGTTCAACGCCGGGGCGATGGAGAACGCCGGCGCGGTGACCTTCCTCGAGGATTACGTGTTCCGCAGCAAGGTCACCCGCTACAGCTATGAGCGCCGCGCCGAAACCGTGCTGCACGAGATGGCGCACATGTGGTTCGGCGATCTGGTGACCATGCGGTGGTGGGACGACCTGTGGCTCAACGAGTCCTTCGCCACGTTCGCCTCGGTGCTGTGCCAGGCCGACGCCACCGAGTACAGCGAGGCCTGGACCACCTTCGCCAACGTGGAGAAGTCCTGGGCCTACCGGCAGGATCAGCTGCCCTCCACCCACCCGGTGGCCGCCGACATCCCGGACCTGCACGCCGTCGAGGTGAACTTCGACGGCATCACCTACGCCAAGGGCGCCAGCGTGCTCAAGCAACTGGTGGCCTATGTGGGCCTGGAGCACTTCCTGGCCGGGCTGCGCGACTACTTCGCGGCGCACGCCTTCGACAACGCCACCTTCGACGACCTGCTCGGCGCGCTGGAGAAGGCTTCCGGCCGCGACCTGTCCGACTGGGGCCGGCAGTGGCTGAAGACCACCGGACTGAACAGCCTGCGCCCGGAATTCGACGTCGACGAGCAGGGCCGCTTCACCCGGTTCGCCGTCCGCCAGGGCGGTGCGGCCCCGGGTGCCGGGGAGACCCGGGTGCATCGGCTGGCCGTCGGCGTGTACGACGACAACGGCGGCGGAAAGCTGGTGCGGACCCACCGCGAGGAGATCGACGTCGCCGGGGACGAGACCGAGGTGCCCGCTCTCGTCGGGGTGCAGCGCGGGCAGCTGATCCTGGTCAACGACGACGATCTGACCTACTGCTCGATGCGGCTGGACGACGACTCACTGCGCACCGCACTCGATCGCATCGCCGATATCGCCGATCCGCTGCCCCGCACGCTGGTTTGGTCGGCGGCCTGGGAGATGACCCGCGACGCCGAACTGAAGGCCCGCGATTTCGTGGCCCTGGTGATGCGCGGGGTGCACGGCGAGACCGAGGTCGGTGTGGCCCAGCGGCTGCTGCTGCAGGCCCAGACCGCGCTGAACTCCTACGCCGAGCCCGGGTGGGCCGCCGAGACGGGCTGGCCGGCGTTCGCCGACCGGCTGCTGGAACTGGCCCGCGGCGCCGAGGGCGGTTCGGATCACCAGCTGGCCTTAGTCAACGCGCTGTGCACCTCCAAGCTGTCAGCCCAGCACCTGGTGGTCCTGGCCGATCTGCTCGACCGCGACCCGGCCGAGTGCGGTCTGGACGGATTGCGGGTCGACACCGACCTGCGCTGGCGGATCGTCACCGCGCTGGCGGCCGGCGGCCGGATCGACGCCGACGGGACCGCGAGTGCGTTCATCGACGACGAGTTGCGCCGCGACCCGACCGCGGCCGGCCGGCGCCACGCCGCGGCGGCCTCGGCGGCCCGCCCGCAGGCCGAGGTCAAGCACCGGGCCTGGCGGGAGGTCATCGAGGACGACACCCTGCCCAACATCACCGCCCGGGCGATCATCGCCGGGTTCTCCCAACCCGGTCAGGGTGCGCTGCTGGCTCCCTACACCAAGGAGTACTTCGAGGCCATCGGGCAGGTGTGGGAACGGCGCTCCAGCGAGGTCGCCCAGACCGTGGTGGTGGGCCTGTATCCGTCCTGGGACATCAGCACGGCGGGACTGGAGGCCGCCGACTGGTTCCTGGGCGGCCTGCACGTCCCGCCGCCACTGCGCCGTCTGGTCCTGGAGGGCCGCGCCGGCGTCGAACGGGCGCTGCGGGCGCGGGCGTTCGACGCCCGCTAGTCAGGTTCGGGCGATCAGGGCCGGGCAGTTACGGTCTGGA
>JAGQTO010000340.1 GCA_020439025.1 Mycobacterium sp.
TTTTTTTTTTCTTTTTTTCCTCCCCCCCCTCCACATTTTCGGGTTCTTTTTTTACATGTTTTTTTGTTTTTTGGGGTTTCTTTTCGCCTCCGCCGCCGCCCCCGCCGCCCCCACCACCGGCGCCGGAACCGCCACCGCCCCCACCGGCGCCCGAGCCGCTGCCCCCGCCGCCGTAGCGGCACCGAGTCCCGCGGCGGGTTGACTCGCCCGCCGGGGGTGAGCCCGCGAGGATGGATGACTATCGACCTCACCGTGACCGTACTGATCAGCGTGGCCGTGATCCTCTTCACAGCCGCGGCGATCACACGCGGCAACCGGGGGCTGGTCCTGCTCGCCGCCGGGTTGGCCGGCCTTCTCGGGGCACTGGCATTGTCACTGAACGCCGAGTGGTGCTCAGCCGCCGACACTTTCGTCGCCGACTGGTTCGACACCCATCGGACCCGGCGACGGGACGCTGAAGCCGGCGGCGTCTTCGGCTACATCGGCCGGCCGTTGCACGTCCTGGTCGTCGCGGCCATCAGCGGCACGCTGCTCTCCCTGCGGGCACGCTCGGTGTTGCCGGCACTGTTGGTGACCGGCGGGGTAGGTCTCGGAGCCGCGGTCGAGGGGACACTGAAGGCGGTCATCGGACGCACCGCCACAACGGCTCCTTTGGAGCACTATCAGCACTCGTACCCGTCCGGCCATGTGACGGGGAGCGCGGCGCTGCTCGGGCTGATCGCGGTCTGCCTCGGCGCCACGGCCCGGCGCACGGCCAGGACGGTGCTGGCGACAGCAACGGTGTCGGGCGTGGTGTTCGTGGCTTTCCTCGCGTTGTACACCGGCGCCCACACCTTCAGCGACGTCATCGGAGGGATGCTGCTCGGCGGGTCGATCGTGGCGCTGGGCGCCGCCGCCCTCGGCGCTTGGGATCAACGGGGCCATCGTGTGGACAGCCACGCCGTGATCGGGCATGAGGGATCGGGCCGGACCCAGGAACCCGCTAACTGAGGGGGTCGTTCTCCCGCACCCCGCGGTAGATACCGCGCCGGACGACCCACGGCATCAGCACCGTCCGCACCGACCATCCCGGCAGCCGGACCGGCCGCCCGTTGGGGGTGAACACCTCCAAACCGTCGGTTTGGGGTCCGATCACCGAACCCCACCGCCGGCTGGGCGGTGTGTAGCGGCGCAGGGGCCGACCCGCCCACTCGGCACGGATGTTGTGGGCCAGCAGCGCATCGGCACGGTTGCGCGCCGATGACCGCAGCGGATCGGTCGCGGCGACGTCACCGACGGCGAACACTCCCCGGTGGCCCGGTACCCGCAACTCGGAAGTGACGGAGACGAAGCCGCGTTCGTCGAGCAGCGATGTCGGCAGCCAGCCGGTATTGGGCCGCACCCGGCCGATCGCCCACACCACCGCGTCGGCAGCCGCCGGCGACTGGCCGGTGCTCCATCGCACCTCCCCGCTGGTGATGGCATCACAGCCGAAACCGTCCGGAACCTCGGCGCGGTGGCCCGGATGCAGACCCACCCCGAGCCGGAGCAATCTGCGCCGCAGGTGTTCCCACGTCCGCCGGTGGTGCCCGGCGAGCGGGTGTTCGCCGGGGAAGTACAGATCCACCCGGGTATCCGGCCAGCGCTCGGCCACGTTCGCCGCAGCGCTCACCGCCGCCGCGCCCCCGCCGATCACCGCCACCGCCCGCGCGCCCGCCAGCCGCTCGTGGGTCGCGGCGAGATCCGCGCCGACCTCGGCCGGGGTCTGTAGGTCGGGCCGACGCCAGAACCCGTTGCTCACACCGGTCGAGATCACCAGCGTGTCGAAAGATTCGGCGATCTCGGTGCCGTCGCGACGACGACCATGGACTTCGCGCCGCGACAGGTCGAGCCCGGTCAGCTCGGCCTGAACGGTGCGCACCCGGTCCAGCGCCCGGTAACGGTCGAACGGAACCCAGTAGTCACGGGCCCACTGCCCGGGCCGGGCCAGCCGCATGCCGAGTTCCTGCCCGCTGAGCAGACCCGGCTTGACCGAGATACCAACCACGTCGGCACAGCGGGCCAGCCGGATGGCGGTGAGCAGGCCGCTGTCCCCGAGACCGGCGATCACCACCCGGGGGCGGGGGGCCGCGCTCACCGCGGCCCCGGGCGGGGCCGGCGGGGCACCAACCGCGGAACGCGGTCGATGACGTCCTGGTAGTCGGGGCGGCGCTGCAGGCTGCGCTTCTCCATCATCGGAATGCTGGCGCCGAGGAACATCGCGACCATCAACGCCACCCCCGCGAACAGCCACCAGGCATCGCCGGGGGAGGCGGCGACGCCGAACAGTGCCAGGGAGAACCAGAACCCGATTTCACCGAAGTAGTTGGGGTGCCGCGACCACGCCCACAGGCCGGTGGCCATCACCGCCCCGGGCCGGCACCGGGCGATGAAGCGGCGCATCTGGAGGTCGGCGACAAGCTCGACGGTCACGGCCGCCATTCCGACCACGAAAGCCGCCGACGCCACCCACGGCCAGCCTTCCCCGGGACGGGTCACGGCGAGGTAGACCGGCAGCATCCCGACGAACACCTGCAGGGTGGGAAACAGGTGGATGCCGAACAAATCGGCCGCGAACTCCCACCGGCCCGCGCCTTGGCGCAGGATCGCATAGCGCCAATCCTCGTGGTGCAGGCCGGCGAACCCGTGCACCCAATTGGCCGTCAGCCGCACCGCCCAGTAGCCGATGAGCACCGCCAGCAACCAGCACCGCAACGCCCCCGGACCGTGCAAACCCACGGGTCCCTGCCACCACCAGTAACCGAACAGCAGCGGCGGGACCACGCTCCAGTAGGCGTCGTAGAAACTGGAGTTGCGGTAGGCCCGGCTGAACGCGAACACCACAAGGGTGGCCAGCACGTCGGCTATCAGGGTGTCCAGCCACAGCCCGCCGGTGCGCGGCCCCCAGGCCAGCCAGACCGCGGCCACCGCAACGGCGACGACGTAGGCGACGGTGACCAGGAGCAGCGCCCGGGCCTTGGCCATCCGGGGCGCACCGGGAGCCGGAACTGCCTTATCGCGACCCATACGCTTATCTCTTAGCACGCGAACCCACCCGCGGGGGCCCAGTCTGTTCACGGCCGCGGCGTTCTATCGTGGCTGAATGAGGCAGAGCGATGCCAGCACCGACGACGCTGACCGGGTCGCGGGCCTGGCTCGCGCGGTGGTGGCCGAACACGATCCGACGTCGGTCCCGATTCCGGAGTTCCTTGGCGCGTGCTACGACTCGGGTCTGTCCTGGGTGCACTTTCCGATCGGTCTGGGCGGACTCGGAGTGTCCCGCGGACTGCAGGCCGTCGCCGACACCATCCTGCAGGCGGCCGGCGGACCGGTACCGCTCGGGCTGAACCCGATGGGCTACGGGATGGCGGCACCGACCGTTCGCGAGCACGCCCAGAGCGAGGATCTCAAGAAATTCTTCCTGCGACCGCTGGCCACCACCGAGGACATCTGGTGTCAGCTGTTCTCCGAGCCCGGAGCCGGGTCCGACCTGGCCGGGCTGGCCACCTCCGCGGTCCCCGACGGCCGGGACTGGATCGTCAACGGCCAGAAGGTCTGGACCAGTCTGGCCCACAAGGCGCGCTGGGGTCTGCTGCTGGCCCGCACCGACCCGGACGCTCCCAAGCACAAGGGGCTGACCTACTTCGTCCTCGACATGCATGCACCCGGGGTGCAGTGCCGGCCGCTGCGCCAGATGACCGGTCAGGCCGAGTTCAACGAGGTCTACATCACCGAGGCCCGCATCCCCGACGAACACCGACTCGGTGCCGTCGGGGACGGCTGGCGGGTGGCGATGACCACGCTGATGAACGAGCGCAGCGCGCTGGGCGCCAGCGGCAACCGGCGCGGCTCGGGTGCCATCGCCGACGCCATGCAACTGTGGGCGTCCCGGCCCGACCTGCACACCCCGGTCCTGCGTGACCGGCTCACGCAGTTGTGGCTGCGGGCCGAGGCCCAGCGGCTCACCTCGGAACGCTCACGTGCCGGGGCCGGCGCCGGCGGTCCGGGACCGGAGGGCTCGATCGGCAAACTGGTTGGCGCCGAACTCAATCAACGTATCTACGAGTTCTGCATGGACCTGCTCGGCCCGGAGGGAACCCTTTATCACAGCTACGCGATGCACGGCGCGAACGCCGGCGACGACTGGCGGGGACCGGTCCAGCAGAGATTCCTGCGGAGCCGGGCCAACACCATCGAGGGCGGCACTTCCGAGGTGATGCGCAACATCCTCGGTGAGCGGGTGCTGGGCCTTCCCGGCGACCTGCGTGCCGACGCCGGCATCCCGTGGAAGGAGATCCCCCGTGGCTAGCGGCGCGCGGTTCGCGTTCAGCGACGAACAGCGGCAACTGCGGGCCGCGGTCGGCAAGTTCTGCGCCGAGAACTTCGGGGAGCGCGCGGCACGGCGGCTGCAGGAATCCGGGGAGCCCTTCGACACGGGCCTCTGGCGCCGACTGGGATCCGAACTCGGTGTGCTGGGGCTGTCGGTGTCCGAAGACGACGGCGGGGCCGGCGGTTGCCTGGTGGATCAGGCGGTGGCAGTGGAGGAGTTCGGGGCCTCGCTGACCGCCGGGCCGTTGTTCGGCACGGTGTATCTGGCCATCCCGGCATTGGCGGCCTGCCCCCCGGGACCGAACCGGACGAACCTGCTGGGCGCCCTTGTTGCCGGTGAGCGCGCCGCCGCCGTCGCCGTGGCCGACCACGCCGGGGCCTTCCGGCCGGACCGGGTGACCGTCACCGCCGATGGGGACCGGCTTACCGGGACCGCAGCGCGGGTGGTCGACGCCACGGGGGCGGATGTTCTGCTCGTGGCCGCCAAAGGTGCTGGCGGCGTAAGTCTTTACGCCGTCGATTCGACCGACGCCGAAAGGACTCCGTTGGTCACCATGGATCACACGCGGCCGCAGGCCGCCGTGGCGTTCGCCGACAGCCCCGCCCGGATGCTGGCCGGACCGGGCGATACCGAGCGGGTGATCACCCATGCCCTTCAGGTCGGCGCCGCGCTGCTGGCGGTCGAACAGGTCGGCGCGGCGCAGCACCTGCTCGACCTGTCAGTCGACTATGCGAAGTCCCGACTGCAATTCGGCCGGCAGATCGGTTCGTTCCAGGCGGTCAAGCACCGCCTGGCCGACATGCTGGTCGATCTCGAGCACGCCCGCTCGACGGCGTATCACGCGGTGTGGGCCCTGGCAGACGGCTCCGATGATCCCGCCCTGGCCGCTTCGATCGCGAAGGCCACCTGCTCGGCCGCCTTCAGCCGGATCGCCGCCGACAGCATTCAGGTGCACGGCGGGATCGGATTCACCTGGGAACACCAGGCGCACCTGTACTTCAAGCGGGCCGCCACCGACGCGGCACTGCTGGGCAGCGCCGAGCAGCACCGCGACCGGGTGGCGGAATTGGTTCTCGACACCGCCGTCGCCGACGACCGCGCCGTTAAAGTCGCGACGGGCCGACCCTGAAGCCGCTACCGTAGCGGGCGCATCCGAAGTCCCCGCAGGAGGAGAAGCCGTGGCTGAAAGTGTGTCGGAGTCGGTCAAGATCAACGCCTCCCCCGCGGAGGTGATGGCCGTCATCGCC
>JAGQTO010000341.1:0-1293 GCA_020439025.1 Mycobacterium sp.
TGGCGCTGATGACGTTGTCGCTGCCGACGAGGTTGAACGCCACGGTTCCGATGCCGCCATCGCCGACGTTGTTGGTGATGGTGTTGTTGTCACCGCTGAGGTTGGTGATGTTGTTCAGGACACCCAAATTGATCAGGTCCGCGCCCAGTCCCAGGACGTTGAACGTCGTCAGCCCGACCCCCGCGCCCGCGACGACCCCCGAGCCCGCCAGGTTCAGGGAGATGTTGCCGATCCCACCGGCGACGGTCTGGGTGGCCTCCGGGCTGGTCTGCGATACCGCGAGGTTGCCGAAATTTCCGCTGACCAAGTCTCCGTCGCCGGCGATCACGGTCTGCTTGACGCCGTTGGCCACCGCGGCCAGCGAAGCGATACCTCCGGCGCTGGTCAAGTTGCCGTCCCCGACGGTGACCGCCAGGTTCAGCAGGCCGCCCGCGGCGGTCACCGCCGAGGACGCGTTGCCCAGGGTGAACGCGACACCGAGCAGGCCCTCGGCGTGCGCCTCGGCGTCGGTGCCGAAGGCGACCGCGATGCTGGTCGCCGAGCTGGTGCACTGCCCGCCTGAACCGATGCCGAAGAACGATAAGCAGGTGGCGTTGGCGGTCGGAGCGGCGAGGGTGGCGAAAGCGGCCACACCGGCCGTCAGCGCAACCAGTGGTCCCGGACCAGCGGCGTTCCTGAAAACGATCATTGTGGCCAGCCGTTCTCGGCGTGGGACGGCTCTGGAAGCGGCCTGCCGGTAGGACACCCGCGCCCCGTGGCGAGGACCGGATGATCTGGCACGATAATCGTTGTGCCGAACGCCGACCGGCAGCCTGAGGGCTCGACCCCTTTGCCGCTGCGGGACACCCTGTCGCAGCTGCGGCTGCGGGAGCTGCTGGTCGAGGTCCAGGATCGGGTGGAACAGATCGTCAGGGGCCGCGACCGGCTCGACGGCTTGGTCGAGGCCATGCTAGTGGTCAACTCGGGGCTCGATCTGGACACCACCCTGCGGACCATCGTTCGCACCGCCACCAGCCTGGTCGACGCCCGCTACGGTGCGCTCGGGGTGCGCGGCGGCGACGGGGACGCACTGGTCGAATTCGTCACCGAGGGAATCGACGACGAGGTCGGCGAGCGGATCGGCGCTCCGCCATCGGGACGCGGTGTGCTCGGCCTGCTCATCGACGACCCGAAGCCGATCCGCCTCGACGACATCCGGATGCACCCGGCCTCGGTCGGGTTCCCGCGCGATCATCCCCCGATGCGCACCTTCCTCGGCGTCCCGGTGCGCATCCGCGACGAGGTCTACGGCAA
>JAGQTO010000341.1:1420-2539 GCA_020439025.1 Mycobacterium sp.
GTCCTGGATCGAGGCCACCCGGGACATCGCCACCGAACTGCTCGCCGGGGCCGAACCCGCCAGGGTGTTCCGGCTGATCGCCGACGAGGCGCTGCGACTGACCGGAGCCGACGCAGTGGTGGTCGCGGTCCCGCCGGACGAGGACGCCGATGTCGACGAACTGGTGGTGGTCGAAACCGCCGGAGCGGCGGCACCGTCCGGCTCGATCAGCGTGGCCGACAACGAGATCGGCGCGGCGTTCGCTGAACGCACCCCCCGCCGGGTCACCGCCCTGACGGGGACCGAGAGCCTGATGGCCGGCGCCGGGCCGGCCCTGGTGCTGCCGTTGCGGACCACCGACACCACGGCCGGGGTGGTGGTGGCGCTGCGCCGGCACGGATCCCGGGAGTTCACCCCCGACCAACTCGGGATGGCCGCCGCGTTCACCGACCAGGCGACGGTGGCCTGGCAACTGGCCGGCTCCCAGCGCAGGATGCGCGAACTGGACGTGATCTCCGACCGCGAGCGCATCGCCCGCGATCTGCACGACCACGTCATCCAGCGGTTGTTCGCCGCGGGCCTGTCATTGCAGGGGGCGATCCCGCGGGCCCGCTCGGTGGAGGTGCAGCAGCGTTTGGCCGACACCGTCGACGAGTTGCAGCGGGTGATACAGGAGATCCGCACCACGATCTTCGACCTGCACGGCAGCTCGCCGGAAACCACCCGGCTGCGCCAGCGCCTCGACGAGGCGATCGAGGCGTTCGCCGGGCAGGGCCTGCGCACCACCGTGCACTTCGTCGGCCCGCTGTCGGTCGTGGACGCCGCGCTGGCCGACCATGCCGAAGCCGTGGTGCGCGAAGCGGTCAGCAACGCGGTGCGCCACTCCGGTGCTCACACGCTGACCGTCAACGTCCGGGTCGAGGACGAGCTGAGCCTGGAGGTGATCGACGACGGCTGCGGTATCCCGGCCGATGTCACCGCCAGCGGGCTGAACAATCTGCGCGCCCGCGCTGAGCAGGTCGGCGGGACCCTGACCCTGAACGCAGCACCCGGCGGCGGCACCGCGCTGCGCTGGGTCGCGCCCCTGCCCTGATGGGGGCTGCCCCTGACTAGCGAGCGACGATCACCGGCATCCGGGCC
>JAGQTO010000060.1:0-9054 GCA_020439025.1 Mycobacterium sp.
GCCCGGTCCGCTGAAGCCATCGGTTGTCGCGGCGGCAATCCGGGCGGAATCGGGTGGGGTCCTGGGGGACACGGAGGTCCTGAGCAATCTGCGAGTTCTGGAGACCGAACTCACCGGTGCCGGGGTCCTCGAGCCGCTACTGCGGGCGGAGGGCACTACCGACGTGCTGGTGACCAGCCCGCGCGATGTCTGGGTTGACGACGGAAACGGTTTGCGTCGCAGTGCGATCCGGTTCGACGACGAGGCCGCGGTGCGCAGGCTCGCGCAGCGGCTGGCAGCTGCGGCCGGTCGCCGGCTCGATGACGCCCAACCGTGGGTGGATGCGCAGTTGACCGAGGTGGGCGGCGGGCGGTTCACCGTGCGGATGCATGCCGTACTGCCGCCGGTTGCGGCAGGGGGAACCTGCCTGTCGTTGCGCGTGTTGCGGCCCGCCTCCCAGGACCTTGCGGCCCTTGCGGCGGCCGGCGCGATAGCCCCCGACGCCGACCGTCTGCTGAGGGCCATCATCGCCGCGCGGTTGGCCTTCCTGGTCTCCGGTGGCACCGGGGCGGGAAAGACCACCTTGTTGGCCGCCGCTCTCGGTGCCGTGGACGAACGCGAACGGATCCTCTGCGTCGAGGACGCCGCGGAACTGCAACCCCAGCACCCCCATCTGGTTCGCCTGGTGGCCCGCAGCGCCAACGTGGAGGGTGCAGGAGAGATCACGCTGCGCGAGTTGGTCCGACAGGCCTTGCGCATGCGGCCGGACCGGATCATCGTCGGCGAGGTCCGCGGCGCAGAGGTGATCGACCTTCTGGCGGCGCTCAACACCGGCCATGACGGCGGCGCCGGAACGGTCCACGCCAACAGTCCGGCCGAGGTGCCCGCCCGCCTGGAGGCACTGGCCGCCCTCGGCGGACTGGACCGCGCTGCACTGCACAGCCAGTTGGCTGCGGCCGTCCAGGTCGTGCTGCACGTCAGCCGCGGATCGGAGGGCAGACGGCTCACCGATATCGCCCTGCTACGCCGGGATCGGTCCGGGCGGGTAGGCACGATGCCGGCGTGGCACGTGGATCGGGGCCCGCAGGACGGGATGGAGGGGCTGGGACAGTTACTCGCGGCACGGGGCGTGCGGTGAGCGGTTTCGTGGCTGCGGCCCTGCTGCTGGCGTCGGCCACCGTGATCGCGCCGCCGCCCCGTCGGCGGCTTGGAACGTCTGCCAGTCCCGGTCATCACCGGGTTCGAGGCCGGACTGTGGCGCCTCTGCTGCTGGTCGCCGGGGTCGTCATCCTGGCACCGGTCACGGTATCCATCGCGTGCGCCGCCGCCGCAGCGGTCGTTACCGTGCGCAGGCGCCGTCGGGAGGCCGGTCGACGGCGACGCGCGGAGGTCCGAGCGATGGCTAGCGCGCTGACGGTGGTGATGGGCGAACTCCGAGTCGGCGCGCATCCGTTGCGTGCCTTCACCGTTGCCGGAGCAGAGTCCGCGGGGGAGGTGGGCGAGAAATTGCGCTTGGTCGCCGCCCGCGCACGCCTGGGTGCCGACGTGCCGGCCGGAATCCGCGCCGCGGCGGCGACCTCGTCGGTGCCGGCCTGTTGGGAACGGCTCGCCGTTTTCTGGCAGTTGGCGGCTGAATACGGATTGGCGCTGTCAACCCTGATGGGCGCTGCTCAGCGTGATATCACCGAGCGGCAAAGGTTTTCGGAGCGGATGCACGCCGCATTGGCGGGTGCCCGCGCCACCGCGACCATTCTGGCGCTGCTACCGGCCTTCGGGGTCGTGCTCGGTGAGTTGATCGGGGCGAATCCCGTGGGCTTCCTGCTGGCCGGGGGCCCGGGGGGCTGGCTGCTGATCGCCGGGGTGGGGCTGATCTGCATCGGGCTGCTCTGGTCGGACCGCATCGTCGATCGCGCGGCCGCATGAACACGGCCGCCCTGCTGCTGGCTTCCGCCCTTCTCATCGCACCGGGTCCGACCAGGGTAAGGCAGCGAGTCGGATCCGGTCCGCACCGTGATCGAAAGGACGCCGAAACCGATTCCGGCCGGGACCCTTTCGCCGGCCCGTCGGCCCTTGACGTACTCGCGGTCTGCCTAGGGGCCGGGATGACGGTGGCCGCCGCGGCCGCGGCGACCGCCGGACTCGCGCCGCCGGCGCTCCGGGCGCTACTGGGCCGCTCCTCTGATCTGCTTGCGCTGGGCGCCGGCCCGGACGATGCATGGCAGGTGCCCCAGGGAGTCGTCGATGAGAACTGTGAGGCGCTGGTGCGGTTGGCCCGACGAACGGCCTCTTCGGGCAGCGCGATGGCCGCCGATGTCGCCGCGCTCGCGGAGCGTCAGCGCGGCGAGGTGGGCCACGCGGCGACCGCGGCGTCGGAGCGGGCCGGAGTTCTGATTGCCGGACCGCTGGGTCTGTGCTTCCTGCCCGCCTTCATCTGCTTGGGCCTCGTCCCGGTGGTGGCCGGGTTGGCCGGTGAGGTCTTCGGGGCGGTCCTGCGATGACCGCGATCGGAGGTGTTGTCGATTCGGAGGAAAGGAAGATCCATGATGCGCGAGGCCCTTGGTGTGCTGCGGAGCCGGATGAATACTCTGGTGGCCGACGAGGCAGGGATGTCGACGGTCGAATACGCGATCGGCACCATCGCCGCGGCGGCCTTCGGGGCCATTCTGTATAGCGTCGTGACCGGGGATTCCGTGGTGGGCGCCCTGACCAACCTCATCAGCCGCGCACTGACCACACGGGTGTAGCCGCCGATGGAGGGTTCAGCACCGTCGAGGCCGCATTGGCCATCGCGAGCCTGGTCACGGTGGTTCTGCTGTGCGCGGCGGGCGTCGGCGCGGTCATCATGCAGATCCGCTGTGTGGACGCGGCGCGGGAGGCCGCCCGCCTCGCCGCACGGGGCGACGGGTCGGGCGTTGGCGCGGCAAGCGTTCTCGCTCCGGCGGGAGCCAAGGTGGAATTGCGCAGGGACGGCGCCTACGTGGTTGCCCGGGTCAGCGGCCGCTCGCCGATGCTGCCGGGATTCGTCATCGTCGCAGAAGCCGTCTCCGCGGCGGAGTCGGGCCGGTGACGACGCGGGCGTGGCGACTGTTCTGGCGGCGGCTCTGATCGCCGTCATGCTTGCACTGGGGATGGCGGGCGTCTGGCTGGGTGCGGCGGTGGTGGCGCGCCATCGCGCGCAGTCGGCAGCCGACCTGGCGGCATTGGCGGCCGCGGCGCGCCTGCCGGCCGGGCAGGAGGTGGCGTGCAGGGAGGCGGTGGCGGTGGCCGCTGCGATGAGGGCCATGGTGCGGGCGTGCGATGTCGAGCGCCTCGACGTGGTGGTGACCGTGACGACCCGGGCCGATGTCCGGCTGATGGGTCAGGCGAGCGCCGCGGCGCGGGCCGGGCCCACGGTAGGGGTCCTGCGGTAGGGAGTTAGGTGTCCGGCCGGTCCAGACCGGCTTCGGCGAGTTCGTCGTCGGTGGGCTGCCGCAGGACCGTCAGGCCGGCATGGACACCCTTCTCCAGTTCCATCCGGCTGATCGTCGCGTGCAGGGGCACCCAGGCGCCGTCGGTGCCCGGTAGCCGAACCACAGTGCTGGTGGAATCGGCCTGCGGCGGCCCGGGCAGCGTCTGCCGGAGTTGTTCGTGGTCATCGGGATGGATCCGCTCCGAACGCCGCCAGTCGACCAGTGGGCAGGGCTGATCGATCCACTTCAGCGGGCGCCAGTTCTCCAGATCGATGATCAGCCGGTACTCGCCGGGTTGCTCCAGGCGGTCGAGGATCCGCTGGATCAGCGGGTTTGATTCCGGCGCGTTCGGGCGCACCTCGACCTCGAGGTTCATGATCCGCGCGATCACATGCTCGGTGCCGTCGTCATCGACGGGTTCGGCGGCGCTGCGGGCGGCGAAGCCGACCCGGCGGTCGTTGCCCTGCTTGTCGGTGAATTCCCAGGTGGAGGAGAACAGGTTTCCGGGGGCGAAGTCGATGCGCATAGCCAGGGCGGCTGTCTCGTCGGGGTTGAAATCGCGGGCCGGGTAATCGTCGACCAGCGCCCGGCCCTCCAGCGGCTCGGCATCGGGGTCCATACCCATGTTGAGCAGGGATTCGGCGGTGTCGGTGGCGATGCCGAGCGTCAGGTCCCACTTGAGCGGACCCGGGACGGGCCGTTCGGGTGGGTCGACCTCAGGCGGCCCGCTCCAGACGTGCACCCCGTGCATCCTCCCGTCCGACATCTGTACGGGAACGGTTCGGATGACTCGATTCTTCTTGGGTGTGATGCTGGCGAGCGGGCTACCGGTGCTCACCGTCTCGGCGATCGCGGTCTGGATTGCCGACAGGCTCGGGTTGCGGCGCAGAAAGATCGCCAGCGGCACGAAGTTCTTCATCTGTCGACCCTGGGCGACGACCACGGGCTGGTCCCCGAGTGTCTCCACCAGCAGCCAGTCCTGGGTCATGGGACGAGCCTAACGGCGGGGAGCGCCCATCATTTGCCGGGGTGCCCCGGAATCCGCAGGTAGACGTCGCCCTGATCACTGACGACCGCCCCCTGCCAGTGCCTGTTTCTTGCGGAAACCAGCCCCCGGCAGTAGCTTTGCCTGACGTCCTTCGCAGGACTTGCCGACGGCTCGTGATGTCCGACCGTTTGTTGCTCTGGTCGCTGGTGTCGCCGCGTCCGCGTTCGATCCCGGGCTGAATCCCGCCCTTAGGGTCGCTCGTCGGGCGAGGCGTTGCTGACCGCGGCGGTCGACCGCGTCGAGGGGTCGGTCGGCGGCCGCGGCGATCAGCTGCCGACCGCCGTCAGGCTGCTCAGCACCACCCGTAGAACGCGGATCGCGCCTGGTTTGTCCAGCGGTTCGTTGCCGTTGCCGCATTTGGGCGATTGAACGCAGGAGGGACAGCCCTGCGGGCAATCGCAGGCCTCGATCGCTTCCAGGGTGGCGCCCAGCCAGGTGGCGGCCATTCGATAGCCGCGTTCGGCGAATCCGGCGCCCCCCGGATGTCCGTCGTAGACGAACACGGTGGGCAGTCCACCCTCGCCGGTGGCCGTGGAGAGTCCGCCGATATCCCAGCGGTCGCAGCTGGCCACCAGCGGCAGCAGGCCGATCGCCGCGTGTTCGGCGGCGTGCAGCGCACCCGGTATGCACGTGGGCCCGATCCCGCCGGCCTGCAGCGCTTCCGGGGTCGCGGTGTACATCACGGCCGTGGTGGCGAGGCTCCGTTCCGGCATGTCGAGTTCGACGAAGTCGATCACCTCGCCGGAGGGGGTGCGGCGCAGATAACCGGTCACCCGGTGGGTGACCGACACCGGGACCAGGCCGAGAGTCACCGCCCCGTGGTCGATCCGTTCTCCGCTTCCCGTGACGTTGATGTCGGTGACCTCTCGTGGTTGCGTCCCGTAGCCGGGATCCTCGGCGTGTACGAACGCCATCCCGGTGTCGAGGTCCAGAGAGTCCACCAGGTAGGTCTCGCCCTGGTGGATGTAGACCGCACCGGGATGTACGGTCGCCGGAGCCCGTCCGGCTTCGGCGTTGCCCAGCAGTCGCCCGGTGCCGGATTCGACGATGGCGACGCTTCCGGGGCCGCCGCCGCGGATGTCGACCCAACCGTGCGGATCGAGTCCGGCCGCCGGGAAGAACTTGCCCGAGCGCTGGCGCAACAAACCGTCGTCCACCAACTCCCGGGCCACCGGCCCCGCCCGCCAGGCATCCACTTCATCCTGTTCGATCGGCATTTCGGTTGCCGCGCAGAGTAACTGCGGGCCGACGACGTAGGGGTTCGCCGGGTCGATCACGACTCGCTCCACCGGCTTGCCGAGCAGTGCCTCGGGGTGGTGGACCAGGTAGGTGTCCAGCGGGTCGTCGCGGGCGATCAGCACCACCAGCGCGCTCTGGCCGCGTCGTCCACATCGGCCGGCCTGTTGCCAGAACGAGGCCACCGTTCCCGGGAAGCCGGCCATGACCACGGCGTCCAGTCCGGAAATGTCGATACCCAGTTCCAGGGCGTTGGTGGTGGCCAGTCCCCGCAACTCGCCGTCGGCCAGCGCCCGTTCGATCGCCCGCCTGTCCTCGGCGAGATAGCCGGCCCGGTAGGAGGCCACCGTGTCCCGCAAATCCGGGGCGATCTCCTCGAGCCGAGACCGTGCCCCCAACGCGGTCAACTCCGCGCCACGACGAGACCGCACGAACCCGAGTGTCCGGGCTCCTTCGGCCACCAGGTCCGCCAGCATCCGGGCGGCCTCGCTCCCGGCCGCACGGCGTACCGGCGCACCGTTCTCGCCGTGCAGGTCATCGCGCAGTTCGGGCTCCCACAAGGCGATGGTGCGCGCACCATGCGGGGATCCGTCCCGGGTGACCTCGGCCACGGGTCGGCCGATCAACTCGGCGGCCGTCGCACCGGGGGCGGCAGTGGTCGCGCTGGCGAAGATCACGGTGGGTCCGGCTGACCCCGCAGGGGCGTACCGGCGGCACAGCCGCAGCAGTCGGCGCAGCACCATCGCTACATTCGAGCCGAAGATGCCCCGGTAGTAATGGCATTCGTCGACGACCACATACCGCAGATTGCGCAGGAAAACCGCCCAGCGGGCATGGTTGCGCAGCAGCGACAGATGAACCATGTCGGGGTTGGAGAACAGCCACCGCGAACGCTCGCGTGCGAAGCGGCGGATTTCAGGCGAGGTGTCGCCGTCATAGGACGTGGCGACGATGTCGGCAAGCGTCGGCGTCTGCCCGGCCAGTTCGGCGATTGAGCGCAACTGGTCATGACCCAGTGCCTTGGTCGGGGACAGGTACAACGCCCGGCCTCGGGGATCGCGGGCCAGAGCGTCCAGAACGGGCAACTGGTACGCCAGCGACTTTCCCGAGGCCGTTCCGGTACTGATCACGACATCGCGCCCGCCGTGAGCCAGATCGGCAGCCTCGACCTGATGCGACCACGGTGCGGCGATGCCCCGGCCGGCCAGTGCGCCCGGCAGGTCGGGGTGCACCCAGTCCGGCCACCCCACCGGCTCGCCACAGCGGGCGGGTATCTCGGCGACGTGGAGCAGTGAGGGGCTCCGAGAGGCCGCAGCGCCGCCGCAGACGGCGGCCAGCAGATCGCCGCCGAAACCGCTCATGTGTCGCCTCCCCGGATGATCCACCGAACGAATTGTCGCTGAGACTGTCCTAACCGTGCCGAACGTGATTGGATGAACCCGGTCGCAGCTTCTGTGTTCGTGTCTGGCACTTCGCAGGATCTTTTGTTGCGGTCGCGGTTCCTGCGAGGGTGTTGCAGTCGGCGAGTCCGACGAATCCACGAAGGATGGCGGTCGGAACCGGCCCGGTCCACTCGGAACATCGGTGGATCGCACCCGGAGGAAGTAAGGAAAGTACGAAAAATGCCACAGGGAACTGTGAAGTGGTTCAACGCGGAGAAGGGCTTCGGCTTCATCGCCCCGGAGGACGGCTCCGCCGATGTGTTTGTCCACTACACGGAGATCCAGGGATCGGGGTTCCGCACCTTGGAGGAGAACCAGAGGGTTGAGTTCGAGGTGGGGCAGAGCCCCAAGGGTCCGCAGGCCACCGGCGTGCGCGCCGTCTGACCGACAACGATCCACCGAGCACCCCCGCGAGCCCACGGGCACCGCGGGGGTGCTTCGTTTTCGCCCCACCTGTTTTCGCGGGGTCTCACCGGCTTGGCGGCGCGGTGTGCAGGTCCGACTGGCCTAGGGTCGAGCCAGTGAGCCAGTTGTCGTTCTTCTCGGCAGAGTCGGTGCCCCCAGCGGTCACCGACCTGACCGGGGTGCTCGCGGCGGCCGGCCAGGTGGTGACGGTCGGCGCCGGCGCGCGACTCTCGGTCGTCGTCGACGCCGTGTGGCGGGCCGCGGAACTCGCCGAAATGATGATCGCCGCGGGACTGCAGGCCGAAATCACCCGCACCGAGGACAACAGCCCACTGGTCCGCACGGGGGTCGACTCGCGCTTGCTGGGCGTGGCCGCGGAATGGACCCGCGGCGCGGTCAAGACCGTCCCGGCGCGGTGGCTTCCCGGGCCCCGGGAGTTACGGGCCTGGGTACTGGCGGCCGGCTTCCCTGAGGCTGACCGCTACCTGCTCGGACTGGACCAGCACGCCCCGGACACCCATTCACCGCTGGCCTCGGCGTTGATGCGGATCGGTATCGCACCGACCCTGATCGGGACCCGCGGGGCGCGTCCGGCGTTGCGGGTCAGCGGACGCAGACGGCTGTTACGCCTGGTTGAAACGGTGGGGGAACCCCCGGATGGGCTCGAGGCGTTGGCAGCCTGGCCGCGGGTCTGAGAGGCTACCGGCTGGGGGGCGGTTTGCGTCCGCCCGACCAGGGGTGCGAAATTGTCAGGTGTCCGGGGGTGCCTAGGGGGCATTTCCGCACGATAGGAAGTGGAGCGTAAGCGGTTGGCTGACGACGACCGGCCCGGCTCGCGAGGCAGCGGGAACGGCACCGTTCGGCGGCTCGTCATTGTCGAGTCGCCGACCAAAGCGCGCAAAATTGCGGGTTACCTGGGCCGTAACTATGTGGTCGAGTCCTCCCGGGGGCACATCCGCGATCTGCCCAAGAACGCTGCCGACGTACCGGCCAGGTACAAGGACAAGAAATGGGCGCGCACTGGCGTCGACGTCGACAACGATTTCGAGGCGCTCTATGTGATCAACCCGGACAAGAAAGCCGTCGTCTCCGAACTCAAGAGTCTGCTCAAGGACGTCGACGAGTTGTACCTGGCCACCGACGGCGACCGCGAGGGCGAGGCCATCGCCTGGCACCTGCTGGAGACATTGAAGCCGCGGGTGCCGGTCCGCAGGATGGTGTTCCACGAGATCACCGAGCCGGCGATCCGGGAGGCCGCCGAGCACCCCCGCGACCTGGACATCGATCTGGTCGACGCCCAGGAGACCCGGCGCATCCTCGACCGGCTCTACGGTTACGAGGTCAGCCCGGTGCTCTGGAAGAAGGTCGGCCGCGGGTTGTCGGCCGGTCGGGTGCAGTCGGTGGCGACCCGCATCATCGTGCAGCGCGAGCGGGAGCGGATGGCGTTCCGCAGCGCCACCTACTGGGACATCCTGGCCGAACTCGACGCCAGCGT
>JAGQTO010000060.1:9120-10715 GCA_020439025.1 Mycobacterium sp.
GGAAAACGGGTGGCCACCGGCCGGGATTTCGACTCCCTCGGCGCGCTCCGCAAGCCCGGCGAGGTGCTCGTGCTCGACGAGGTGTCGGCCTCGTCGCTGTCCGACGGGCTGCGCGGTTCGGCGCTGACCGTCGCGTCGGTGGAGGAGAAGCCCTACACCCGCCGCCCCTACCCGCCGTTCATGACCTCGACGCTGCAGCAGGAGGCGGGTCGCAAACTCCGGTTCAGCGCCGAGCGCACGATGAGTGTGGCCCAGAAGCTCTACGAGAACGGCTACATCACCTATATGCGCACCGACTCGACGAATTTGTCGGCCAGCGCCATCGAGGCCGCCCGCAATCAGGCCCGTCAGCTCTACGGTGACGAGTACGTACATCCCTCGCCGAGGCAGTACACCCGCAAGGTCAAGAACGCCCAGGAGGCGCACGAGGCCATCCGGCCCGCCGGAGACACCTTCGCCACCCCGGGTGCCCTGCACGCCGAACTGGACTCCGACGGTTTCCGGCTCTACGAGCTGATCTGGCAGCGCACGGTGGCCTCGCAGATGGCTGACGCCCGCGGCACCACGCTGAGCCTGCGGATTTCCGGTGCCGCCGCCGACGGCCGTGAGGCGACGTTCGCCGCCAGCGGCCGAACCATCACCTTCCCCGGCTTCCTGAAGGCCTATGTGGAGACCGTCGACGAACTCGCCGGCGGCGAGGCCGACGACGCCGAGAGCCGCCTGCCGAACCTGCGGCAGGGACAGCGGGTCGACGCCACCAGGTTGACCGCCGACGGACACACCACCAATCCACCCGCCCGCTACACCGAGGCGTCGCTGGTCAAGGCTCTCGAAGAGCTCGGGATCGGGCGTCCCTCAACGTATTCCTCGATCATCAAGACCATTCAGGATCGCGGCTACGTGCACAAGAAGGGCAGCGCTCTGGTCCCGTCCTGGGTGGCCTTCGCGGTGACGGGCCTGCTCGAACAACACTTCAGCCGATTGGTGGACTACGACTTCACCGCCGCCATGGAGGACGAGCTCGACCAGATCGCCTCCGGCCACGAGCGCCGCACCAACTGGTTGCACAACTTCTACTTCGGCGGAGAGCACGGGGTTCCGCATTCGATCGCGCGGGCCGGCGGTCTGAAGAAGCTGGTCGGGGTGAATCTGGAGGGCATCGACGCCCGCGGGGTCAACTCCATTGCGCTGTTCGACGACGAGCAGGGACGCCCGATCTACGTCCGGGTGGGCAACTACGGGCCTTACCTGGAGCGGATGATCACCGGGGACGACGGCGAGCCCACGCCGCAGCGGGCCAACCTCAGTGACGAGATCACCCCCGACGAACTGACCCTGGAACTTGCCGAGACCCTGTTCGCCACCCCCCAGGAGGGCAGGGTGCTCGGCATCGATCCGGAGACCGGGCACGAGATCGTCGCCCGCGAAGGCCGGTACGGGCCCTATGTGACCGAGGTGCTGCCGCCGCCCCCCGATGACGAGGGCGGCGCGGGCGCCAAGAAAACCAAGAAGCCGACCGGGCCGAAGCCGCGCACCGGCTCGCTGTTCCGTTCGATGGATCTGCAGACGGTGACCCTCGAGGACGCGCTGAAACT
>JAGQTO010000342.1 GCA_020439025.1 Mycobacterium sp.
CACGGCGAGATCGCTTTAGGCTGGGACCGGATCGTCGCACTGCTGTTCGGCGCGGACTCCATTCGTGACGTCATCGCCTTCCACAAGTCCAGTGTCGGGGTTGACCCGCTCACCGACGCCCCCGCACCGATCACCGCCCAGCAGCGCAAGGAATCCGGAATGGACGCCAAACGGGGGAGCGTGCGGGGCGAGGCTGCAGGAAACGCCGCGGCCGGGTAAGTAGGATCCGGGCCGTGGACAACCAACTGGCATACATCGACCAAGCCTCTTTCCTGGCGATGCGGGCTAACGGTCATGAGCCGGTGCAACAGCTGGTCTGGATCTACGACCACGATCTCAACATCGATCGGTTGCGTGAGATTCACCGAAATCTCGGCCATGGCCTGCTCGGCCGCCGGATCGAGAGGTCTCCGCTTCCGTTCGGGCGCCACCGGTGGGTGTCAGCGCCCCATCAGGGTGAGCTGGTGGTGTCGCCGGCCCGCTCCCGCTCGGAACTGCGGACCTGGATCGATGATCAGGGAACGACGAGGGTTGATCCGGAGCACGGTCCGGCCTGGCGGATGGCGGCAGTTCCGTTTGTCGAGGGTGGGGGGGCCGTGACGTTGGTTGTCTCGCACTCGGTCGCCGACGTCGGGGGAATTCTTCTGTCGATCTTTGGCGCATTTGGGGGGGTGAAGGCCGACCTCGGCTACCCGAGGCCGCACTCGCGAACCAGGGGCCGCGCGCTGTTGGAGGACATCAAGGCCTCCTATAAGTCTCTTTCGGATGTCAAAGCCGCGGTGAAAGCCGCTTTGCCGGTGATTCGCGAGGGTCAGCCCAAGTCATCGCGCGCGGTGCGGCCGGCAAAGATGCTTGAGACCGCTACTGCGATCCGGCCGACCGTGTTCGCCTCTGTGCCTGCCGACGCCTGGGACGCCCGGGCGAAAGAGCTCGGCGGCAACAGCGGTGCACTGGTGGCAGCGTTTGCCGCTCGCCTCGGATTCAACATGGGTCAGTCCCGGCCCGATGGCTCGGTATTGCTCAATTTTCCGGTCGGAGACCGGGGGGAGGGCGACGCCCGCGCCAATGCACTGACGGGAATGTCGGTGACCGCCGACCCGGTTCAGGTACTCACCGATCTGGCGCCGATCCGGGCCAGTCTAAAGGCGGGCCTGAAAGAGGTGGCAACGACGCCGAGCGACTTGCTGGCGCCGCTGCCGCTGGCTCCATTCACGCCGAAGCGACTGGTCAGGCGTCTCGAGTGGATTGTGCTCGGCCAGGGCCCGGTGGTGGGGTGTTCGAATATGGGCGATATCCCTGAGGTGCTGACGCAGCTCGACGGAACCCCTGCGGCGCACTTCCTGGCCCGGGGGGTCGAGTGGCCCATAGGCCCAGCGGAGTTGGACCGCATTGGCAATTCACTGTTCGTCGGATCGGGCCGACTGAGCGGCAAGGTGTTGCTTTATGTCACTGCGTGGCAGGTTGGCACCGACAACTCCGCGGAGCAACTCGCCGAGCTCGTCAGTCGGGCGCTCGCCGACTTCGGGCTCTCGGGAACCTTCATCTAGTGCTGCAGCGAGAGGATCGCTCCTAAGTGTCCCCGCTGGAAGAAGTGTCATCTCCGGAAAGGGCGGTGTCGCCACCGGACAACGCGTTGGACTACTTGGACGAGAGCTTCTTTCTCGACTTTCGCGCTGAGGGGCACGGACCGGTCATCCAGTTCACCTGGATCTACGAACACGATGTCGACATCGACGCGCTTCGACGGTTTCACCGAAACTTGGGAAAAAGTCTGATGGGACGACGCATCGAACGATCGCCGATTCCCTTCTGTCGCGCACGATGGGTCGCCTGGCCGGGCCCGGAGGACATCGATATCGCTGGTGATGTCAGGGCCCGTGCCGATGTGACCAGCTGGACCTACGAACAGGCTGCACGCCCTATCGACCCTGAAGCCGGTCCATCCTGGCGGATGGCGGTTCAACCCCTTTCCGGGGGCGGAGCGGCGGTGACCTTGCTGGCCGCCCACGCGGTCATCGACGGTGTGGGGATGCTCATAGCGGTGGCCGACGCCGTCAACGGCGCCATCAGAGACCTCGGTTATCCCGCACCGCGTTCCCGAACGAAAATGCAAGCCTGGCTGAGGGATTCACGTGCAGTGCTGCGTGACCTGCCGCGGGTGGCTCAAGCGCTGGTGACTGTTCCTTTCGCGGCAAGGAGTCTTCAGGACCATGTCAGGCCCCGGGCGGGACGAACGGCCGCATTTGCTCGTTCGGGGTCGAAACAGAGCACACTTGCCCGGCGTGACCCGGCTGTGAACAGGATGATCACGATCCCCTCGGTGATGATCTACGTCGATATCGACCATTGGGACGAGCGCGCCCAAGCGTTGGGCGGTACCAGCAACTCACTCTTCCTGGGACTCGCGTCCAGGTTGTGCGACGCTGTCAGGTGGGTCGACGAGGACGGAATGGCGAACTTCACGATTCCGGTCAACCAGCGCGAACCAGGAGACACCAGGGGCAACGCCCTCACCGGCCTGCAGTTGACCCTCGATCCGTCCCCCTCCGTCGCCTCCGACCTCAGGGGCGTCCGAGCCGCACTCAAGGCGGCGTTGTCAACGCTCGGGGAGACGCGTACCAAGTTGGAGGCGCCGCTCCCGTTGATTCCCTTTGTGCCCGCATTCGCCTCGCACCGATTCCAAGCCGTGTTGTTGAACAGCGCGAATCTCACCTGTTCAAACGTTGGGGATATCGACCCCGCGGTGAATCGCCCCGACGGTACCGACGCTCAACACTTCTCGGTCCGATTCATGCGAATGGCGGGCCAACTCACGGGAAGCCATGTCAGCGAGGCCGGTGGACTGTTCTTCCCGGTGGCTACCGGCCGTATCGCCGGCGAGGTATTCATCAGCATCAGCTATGTGGATCGGGATGGATCCACCACCGCCGAAGGACTCACAGACATCATCGGCTCCGTACTTAATGAATTCGGAGTTACTGCCTCCGTCGAGTGATGCGAGGCGAACATCCACCGACGACTGCATCAACTTAGTGCCTAATCCCACCTACGATCTAGCGGTGGTGGTCGGCGACGGGGCGCCCGAGGACCCAGTCGGGACCTCCGTACCAGAGCTGAAGCTAACCCCTGTGTAGCGGTCGCGCTTCCGACCGGTCTCGGTGAACTTCGCAACGGGACCCCGTGCGCCGCCGACACCCGTGCGCCGCCGATATCGTGGGGCGGTCGTTAGCCTTGAGTCCGTGCCCGAGAGCCTGTTCGACCTGCCCGGCGCGGACCATGCGGAGCAAACCGGACCGGCTGCCGGCGCGGCAGCCGCACCGTTGGCCGTGCGGATGCGCCCTGCCGGCCTCGACGAGGTCGTCGGGCAGGACCACCTGCTGGGGCCGGGCTCACCGCTGCGCCGGTTGGTCGAGGGGTCTGGCGCTGCCTCGGTGATCCTCTACGGACCG
>JAGQTO010000343.1:0-10794 GCA_020439025.1 Mycobacterium sp.
GGGAAGTAGCCCTCGCAGCGCACGCCGACGAGGTGCCCGCAGTACCGGTTGAAGTGCAGCACCGCGCGCATCTCCCGGGGGGAGGTGAGAAACCCCAGCGCGGTCAGGCCAAGGGCCGGCGCGACGCTGCCTCCCAGCAGGGTCAGCAGCATCGCCGACTGGCTGATCGGCAGGCCCAGGCGCTCGAAGTCCCATTCCGGGTGCTCCTTGACACGGGCGCGGACGCTGACGTGCATGATCCGCACGTGCAGCGAGATGGCCCTGGCGACAGAGCCCGGCTGCAATACCGCACCGGGGCTGCTCACCTCGATCCACCAGCGCGAGGTCTCCATATATCGATGCAGCGCCCGGTCGCCGGCGTACCCGCCCGACAGCGACAGCGGCAGCGCCAGCCAGCTTTCGGTGTAGGTGTCCATCGTGCCGGCGTTGCCGACCGCCCCAAGCGCATAGGCCCACCGACGCCAGACGGCCGCACCCTCTTCCACCAGGTCGGTGTCCACCCAGTCCGGGATGGTCTCGAAATCCTCGATCAACGCCCGCAGCGATTCCGGCACCTCACCGACGTTGTCGATACCCACCTGAAGAGCCTGCTCGACGAGTTCGCGCGCCCTCCGGGCGCCGAGTTCACCGTGATAGGTCTCGGCCACGAAACGCTCCGCGACCGGGTCCCCTTCGGTCAGGCCGGTGACGAACGCCGCGGCGACGTCGTCGGTGGGGAAAAGGTCGACGCCGCTCAGCCGCAGCACCCAGTCCCGGATCCGAGCGTGCCCGGTTCCCGTACGGGCCTCCGGATACCTGAAGGCCGCCGGAACCGCGGCCACGCCTCAGCGGCCGCCGGGAGTGCGAACCACCAGTGGGACGGCCGGGAACACGGCCGCCAGCTCAGACCGGGATCTGCGCAGGGCGGCAGTGCCGTAGCCCTTCTTGCGGTGGGTGGGGTGAATCCAGACCCGGACATTCACCTCGCCGCCGGAGAGTTCACCGAACACCAGTCCGACCTTCTCGTCACCGTCGAGGGCGACGAACCAGGCCGCCTCCTCAGCGCGCAGACGATTGCGTGCCGAAGTGATCTCGTCATCGAGGTTGCCGGCTGGCGATCCGGAACCGTCGCCGGCCGCTCCGATCTCTTCGGTGCGGGCACCGAAGAGATCACGATCGGCGTGGTCGGAGAAGGGCCGCAGCCGCAGGGTGTCGTCGGCGCTGGCGGGCCGCTCGCTGACGGTGAAGCTGAGCTGGCTGTTGAGGTCATCCAGTTCGGCGGCGATCTGGCGGCGCGACTCCTTGGTGAGCTGATCGAACGACATACCCATCACCGCCTCCGCCCCGACCCGGGACTTGCCCAGCAGCGCGGTGACGGCCTCGACGGCGGACTCGCGGTCGGCGGACTCCACGATGGCATCGAGGACTTCATGGCGCCGCTCCAGCGCGGTCAGCAAAGCATCGGCGATGGCGCGGCGAGTAACAGCACGGTCCTGATCGGTCATGAGCTAAGCCTAGACCCCCGTTGCCGATTCAGCCCGTCCGTGAAGATCGCATGTCGGCCCTACCGTTGAGCCGCCCGGCGGGCCCGCACCGGCCTGGGTAAGGGTCACCGGATACGGCGGCGAGCGCGCCGTGATTCCGGCGGACTGGCACGGATCGGGCAGGCGCGCCCCGACCGGGTCCCGGTGACCTACATTCGTCAGGGGCACCGGACCGCGGGCCACCGACGCCGAAGGGACAGCGACCTTGCTCGAGCACGCCCTCGTAGTGGCCGCCGCGCTGGCCAGCGCGGTGTTCATCGCCATCGGCATCGTGGTGCGGCAGCGTGCGACTATGGACGTCCCCGACCACCAAGGCGTCAGCACGGTCATGGTGACCACGCTGCTGCGCCGGCCGCTGTGGTGGGCGGGCACCGGCGCGGCCGTCACCGGGTATGTGTTCCAGGCGATCGCGCTGGCCTTCGGCTCACTGCTGTTCGTCGCCCCCCTGCTGGTCTCGGCGTTGCTGTTCGCCCTCCCACTCAGTGCCCGGTTGGCCAACCGCCGGGTGACCCGGACCGAATGGGGCTGGGCCCTGCTGCTGACACTGGCCCTTGGGGTCTTCGTCGCCCTGGCTCGGGCCGCTCCGGGCGACTACGAGGGATCCGAGCGGCCGGCCGTGGCCGTGGCGGCCGTCGCGATGGCGTTCGCCGTCGGCACCGTGCCGGTGGCGAGCCGGCTGACCGGCTGGCGGCGCGCCCTGCTGCTGGCCACCGCGGTCGGCGTGCTCTTCGGCGTGGTGGCGGTGCTGACCAAGATCGTCATGAACACCGTCGCCGAGGGCGCCCCGGCGCGACTGCTGACCTCGCCGGTGGCCTACGTTCTGGCGCTGGTCGGAGTGGTCGCCACCCTGTTGCAGCAGTCGGCTTTCCACGCCGGATCGTTGCGGGCGTCGGTGCCCGCGATGCTGGTTCTGGAGCCGGTGGTGGCCGTCCTGCTCGGGCAGATAGTCCTTGGAGAGCATCTCGTGGTGAATCCACCGACCGCCGTCGTTCTGGGGATCGCGTTGGCCGTGATGGCGGCCGCCACCATCGCGCTGGGCCGTGACGAGGGCGCCTACGAGGAGGAACTCGAGGCTGAGGTCTCGGTCCGGACCGCGACGGGCCTGCACCCGTGAACCCGGTGTCCGACCCGCTGGCAGCGATCGCGGCAAGTCCCCCCGGACCGGCAGTCGGGGCGTTCTTCGACCTCGACGGCACGCTCGTCGCCGGCTTCACCGCGGCCGCACACGCCGGCGATCGGCTGCGCCGCGGCCAGGCCCGCATCGGCGAAGTCCTGGGTGTGGTGGAGGCCTCGCTGCGCTACAAACTGGGCCGCATGCAGTTCGAGCGCCTGCTGGTGCGCGCTGCGGGCTATCTGCGTGGTGAGTCGCTCGCCGAGCTCGACGCCGTCGGCGAGCGGGTCTTCGCCGAGCAGGTGGCCCCCAAGGTCTATCCGCTGATGCGCCAGATCATCGGAGCCCACCGCGATCGCGGCCACACCCTGGTGGTCAGCTCCTCAGCGCTGACCATCCACGCCGAACCGGTCGCCCGCGCACTGGGAATCGATGACGTGCTGTGCAACACCTTCGAGCTGGACTCCGACGGGCTGCTCACCGGACGGATCGCCACACCGATCATCTGGGGACGCCAGAAAGCCGCCGCCGTACAACGTTTCTGCGGCGAGCGCGGCGTCGAACTGCGGCGGAGCTACTTTTACGCCGACGGCGACGAGGACGCCCCACTGATGGAACTCGTCGGCCACCCGCGTCCGGTCAACCCGCGGCCGGGGCTGGCGGCGATGGCCGCCGCTCGGGGATGGCCGGTACTGCACGTCAGCGCGGGCGGCCGGCGGGGACCGGCCGACGCACTCGGCCATCTACCGGCCCTGGGCCGGGCCGCCCTCGCCGCGGCCTTCAGTGGGATGACGTTGCGCGGGCGGCGCAAAGGGAGCTGAACCCGTTCACATCGAGCCCGCGGGTCACATCGAGCGGTGCGGCACGTCGGTCACCAGGCCGCCGTCGACCACGTACTCCGCGCCGGTCGAGAACGAGGACTCGTCGCTGGCGAGGAACACCACGAAGGTCGCGACCTCCTCAGGCGTCCCGGGACGGCCCATCGGCGCCGAGACGATGTTGTCGGGCAGGTGCTTGGTCATCGGGGTCCGGATGAAGCCGGGATGGACCGAGTTGACCCGAATCTTCTCCGGCGCCAGTTCCAGGGCGGCCGATTTGGTCAGCCCGCGCAGACCCCACTTCGACGCGACGTAGCTGTGCATCCAGACGGCACCGCGCAGGCCCTCGATCGAGGAGATGTTGATGATGGAGCCCCCACCGGCGGCGATCATCGGCTCGATGACGGCCTTGATGCCCAGCATCGGGCCGGTCAAGTTCACGTCGAGGACCTTCTGCCAGCGGGTCATGTCCACCGTCTTCAGAGGGGCCGCCTGGGCGATACCGGCGTTGTTGACCAGAACGTTGAGCTTGCCGAAGTTTTGCACGGCGGTGTCGACAGCGGACTTCCAGTCGTCGGCGCTGGTCACGTCGAGGTGTACGTAGCGGGCGGCCTCGCCCAACTCCTCGGCCAGCGCCGCACCCTGCTCGTCGAGGATGTCACCGATCACCACCTTGGCGCCCTCGGCCACCAGCATGCGGGCATCGGCGGCACCCATCCCCCGGGCACCGCCGCTGATCAGTGCCACTTTGTCGTCTACGCGTCCCATGAGGCGTCAGGCTACCCGGCAACCCCGCAAAGCCCCGCGCACCAGCACGGGGCGGCTGGTGCCCGGTGGTGGCAGGCGTCACGGACGGTAGCCGGGAACCAGGACCGCGCCTGGATACCACCCGTAGCCGCCGTTGACGTAGAGCGAGAGGCACTGCGCCCGTAGGGCATCGCTGCCGATGTTGCAGTTGAGCAGCGCGGTCTGATCCGGGGCCGATCCCAGCGTGCGCGGCGGACGTGCCGGCAGCGCGCAGTTGTCCACGTAGGGATTCAGCGGGAAGACGCCGTTGTAGCAGGGCGCCAGGGGCGCCGGAATCGGGTCGGCCGACGCGACGGGCGCAAGGGCGAGGGAACCCGCCAACGAGATAACTGACGCCACAACGGCAGCGATCCCAGCCCTTATCGATCTTGCACGGGGCGATCTTGCGAAAGTGGCCATCGAACACCTCGTTCATCGATGACGCTCAACGTTGAGCGCACCCTCCAATTTACTCCTACCCGGGGGACGAATGACGGATCACATCGTGACGGCCTGTGCGGGGTTCCTGCTCGCGGTTCTGTGGATGGATCTCATCTTTGACATCCAGATCGGACGGCGGGGCCGCCGCGAAAAGGATGTCGCCACCTCCGCACTGGAATCGATCTGCGGCTACTACCATCGGGCGACGACCACCTCGCGGCCGATGAGCGCACTGATCCCCGCAGTGATGGGAATTCTGCTGGCGGCGTTGGCATTCGAAGCAACGCGCGGGGTCAGGCCCGCTTGGATGATGGCCATGTCCGGGGTGCTCGCAGGCGGCCCTATCCTGCTGGCACTGCTGCGCACCGTGCCCAACGCCACCCGCCTGGGCCGACGGACAGACCCCGAAGGCGAACAGATCCGCCTGGCCCGGGCGGTCTTCGGCGATCACCTGCTCTGCCTGGTTGCCGTGGTGGCATTCCTCGTGCTCTGGCTGGCCGGCGGCTAGACTCGCAACTAACTGGAACACGTTCCAGTTTTACCGTCCCGAGGAGCCGGACATGCATACACCCCTCTGCGACGAACTCGGCATCGAGTTCCCCATCTTCGCCTTCACCCACTGCCGGGATGTGGTGCTGGCGGTCAGCAAGGCGGGCGGCTTCGGCGTGCTCGGCGCCGTCGGCTTCACCCCCGAACAGCTCGAGATCGAACTCAACTGGATCGACGAGCGCATCGGCGAGCGCCCCTACGGCGTCGACATCGTGATCCCCAACTCCTACGAAGGCATGGATGCGAACATGTCCGGGGAGGAGCTCGCCGCCATGCTTCGCAAAATGGTTCCCCAGCAGCACCTGGACTTCGCCAAGAAGATCCTCACCGACCACGGGGTGCCGACCGACGACGCCGATTCGAACGCACTACAGCTGCTCGGGTGGACCGAGGCGACGGCGACCCCTCAGGTTGCGGTGGCGCTGCGGCACCCCAAGGTCGCGCTCATCGCCAATGCGCTGGGAACCCCGCCGGCCGAGATGATCGCGCACATCCACTCCAGCGGGCGCAAGGTCGCCGCATTGTGCGGTTCTCCTGCCCAGGCCCGCAAGCACGCCGAGGCCGACGTCGACATCATCATCGCGCAGGGCGGAGAGGGCGGCGGCCACTGCGGCGACGTGGGTTCGATCGTGTTGTGGCCGCAGGTGGTGCGTGAGGTGGCGCCGCGACCGGTGCTGGCCGCCGGCGGGATCGGCAGCGGTTATCAGATCGCCGCCGCGCTGGCCATGGGCTGCCAGGGCGCATGGTCCGGGTCGCAGTGGCTGATGGTCGAGGAGGCTCAGAACACCCCCGTCCAGCAGGCCGCCTATGCAAAGGCGACCAGCCGCGACACGGTTCGCAGCCGATCGTTCACCGGTAAGCCGTGCCGCATGTTGCGCAACGACTGGACCGAGGCATGGCAGACGGCCGGCAACCCCGAGCCGCTAGGAATGCCGCTGCAATACATGGTCTCCGGGATGGCCGTCGCGGCAACCAGCCGCTACCCCGACGAGACGGTGGACGTCGCATTCAACCCGGTCGGCCAAGTGGTGGGCCAGCTATCCCGGGTGGAAAAGAGCGCCGCCGTCATCGAACGGTGGGTGCAGGAGTACCTCGATGCCACCGGCCGGCTCAACGCGTTCAACGAGGCGGCCGAAGCCGTCTGACGGCGCCTACCCTCAGCCGACCCGGTCGAACTGGCTGCCGTTACCCCAGGGGCCGTTGCGCAGGAAGCCGGGCTGCCAGCCCTGAGCGCCCAGGCACAGCATCGGAAGCCCATCGGGCGACTGCGCCGCCGCCTGCGAACCGGGGCATTCGGATCCGACCTCCTGGACGCCGTACAGCTTCGGCGAAACCACCCAGAAGCCGGTGCCCTCCGGCGGCCGGTCCATGCCCACATAGGACTGGCCCGCGATGAAGTGACACGCGAGCGCCTGCCCACCCGGGCCGCGGCCGAAGATGAACCGGTCCCACCGGTAACACGGCGCGCTCAGGTGCGCCTCGTAATTCATACCGGGGACGTCACCGGGGTAGGTCCGCTGGGTTCCGTCGGCAACGGCGGACGGGGCCGCTCCCAGGGCGCCTCCGGCGAGCACGGCGGCGATGACCATGTGGCGCAACATGCCCAGAGCGTAACGGTTCTCCATCGCCCCGCTCGGGCAAACGGACCAGGCACGCGGAAAACGCCCTTGGTTTCCTTGCTAAGCTGCGGCGATCAGCCAAGCAAAGAGGACTGAAATGGTGGGAGAAGGGCTCGACTCCGAGTCCGGCGTCCGGGCCGGGAGGCCTGGGAGTGGCGGCTGGCCGGTTCCCGCCCCGCACGCCTTCTCGGTTCGGTACTCCTCAGCCGACCACCCGGGCTACTGGCACGAGGTGGTCGTGCTGGGCAACAGTCGCACCGGCGTTCTGCTGGGCCGATGCACCGACACCGAGTCGGCTGACCAATGCCGCTCGGCCGCCCGCGGCGCGCTGCTCGAAACCGCGGATCCGGAGCGCAGTCTTGAGTGCGTGACGGAGTCGGCCATCTCTGCATTGTGCGCCGTCATCGACGCGACGACGATCCGGTACCGCACCCACGGCGACTCCGCCGCCGCGGTTGCGGCTCCGGACAGCACCCCGCAGGCCCTCGAGCGGGCCCAGGACCGGCTGCAGGTCGCGAAACTGCCCCCGGGCGCCACAGTGCTGATGTCCGCCGGCCCCATCGGGTCGGCTGCTACGGCGCTGGACGGCTGCGAATCGGAGGCCACCGGGCAACTGGCCGAAGAGGTGATCACCCGCATCCTGGGTACCGGCGAGCAGGGCGTGGCGGTGGTGCTCTACCGCCACCCGCCGCAGCCGCTGCGGGTCACCCTTCCCGCCGAGCCATCGAGTCTCGCGGTGAGCCGGGGGCGCCTGCGCCGATGGTTGGCCGCGGCCGACGTCGACCCCGAATGCGGCGCAGACCTGGTTCTCGCCGCCGGCGAGGCCGCCGCCAACGCGACCGAGCACGCCGTGGTCGGTTCAGACCGCAGCGTGATGATCACGCTTACCGCCGCTCTCACCGGGAACCAGCTGCGGCTCACGGTGTCCGACACCGGCGTGTGGAAACCCGCCCCGGAGTCCCCAGGACATCGCGGTCACGGACTTCCCCTGATCAACGCCCTGGTCGATTCGGTTGAGCTGAACACCACAGCGGAAGGAACCACCGTCGCCATGCTCAAGGAGTTGCACTCATGAAACACGCCTGGTTCGCCGTCACTCCCGCCGCCGCGGACCGGCCGGCGCTGGTGGTCGCCTCCGGGGATATCGACCTGGCCAACGTTGAGGAGTTCCGCACCGCGATGACCAAGGCCTGCAACGGCTCGGACACGCTGACCATCGACCTCACCGATGTGAGCTACTGCGACAGCACCGCGGTGGGTGCGCTGTTCTCGGTGGCCGCCACGACCGCGCTGACCCTGCTGATCAGACCCTCCGGGAACATCAAGACCCTGCTGAGGATCTCCGGCCTGGACCGGGTTGCGACCGTCGTAACGAAGGAGTAGGAGCCCCCCGGTGCCCGTCCCGCCCTTCCACCCCCGCGCGGAGTCCGCGAACCACCAGTTGTTCGACCGCATCCTCGAACGGGTGAAACACGACCTGCCCGACGCCGTCGCGCTCGCCGTCACCGTCCACCCCAGAACCGGCGGGGTCACGGAGTACGCCTCGTGCGGGTTCGGCAGCGCCTACCTCGCGGCGCAACTGTCCGGCCTCGGTGGTCCGGCCGTTGACGCCGCCGAGTACCAGGTCCCGGTGTTGAGCCTTGAGCTGTGGTCCGATGACCGCTGGCCGGCGCTGACGGCGGATTCCATCATCGACCGGGTGTCCGGTCACGACGATCAGGTGCGGTCCGCCAAGGGCGCGGCATCGGTTCCCGGCATCTGGCGCGCCGACGAAACGGTTGTGCTCTCCTGCCTGCTTAGCCGGCCGGCCGACGCCGGCACGATGGCCACCCTGGTCGGCTACGAGCAACTCATCTCCGCGGCGCTGATGACCTCGGCAGCGCAGGATGGCAGTGATGTCGCCGACATGCTCGCGGTGCTGCAGTCCCGCGGTGCGATCGAGCAGGCCAAGGGAATGGTGATGGCGTGCCTGCGTTGCGACGCGGACGAGGCCTGGGCGACCCTGCGCCGGGCCAGCCACGAGTCCAACGTCAAACTGCGGGTTCTTGCCGTCGCCCTGGTCGAGCACGTCGGGCGCACCCCGGCCGAACAACCGGGCAACGCCGCTCCGATAGCCCCCGACGAGCGGGCCCGCAAGGCCGCCCGGCTGCTGTGGGCGGTTCTGAGCCACGCCTTCCGGCCGGTCTCAGACGGCGACTGAGTCCGGAAGGTCGATGGTGGTCCTCACCGCCACGATCTGCGGGGTCGGCGGCGCCGAGGAGAACCCGAAGCCGACCGGCGGAAGCAGCGGGGCGATTCCACCGAGATCCTCGCCGGCGAAGCGGCCGGTGACCGAGTCGATCAGCCGCGTCCGCCGCACGCCGTAGTACTCGCGGCGGCCGTTTCCGGCGCTGCCGGCGGTGTGCACGCCACTGACCATCAGGCAGGCGATCGGGTCGATCACCTTCAGCCACCAGGGTTGGATCGCCAGCCGACCGGGCACCAGACGCAGCAGCAGATCTAGCGGCGCAGGGCCACCGATAGCGATGCTCAGGTCCAGATCGGGGGCGCTCACCACCAGCCTGCGGGCCGACGTCTCGGCGCTGACCAGTCCGAGCTGACCTGGTCGAAGGCATAGGTCGACGCGATGAAATCGGCGACCCGGGAGTTCGGCGCCAACAGGATCCGGTGGTCGTCGCGGGTCTGGACCATCACGTCGGCAAAGGCGCCGAACGGCGACTCCGCCCAGACGCCCTCCACCAGCCGCACCCCGGCGGTGGTGCCCAGTCCGGCAATGGAGCCGGTGAAGACCAGTCGCCGCGCCTGCATCCCCCGAGATTACGAAACGGCGCCGAAACACCGGGGCGGCAGCACGGGATTCGGGCCCGAAGATGGTTGGCTTGGGGAATGTCTCATCGCGCACGTCCGGTAGGCCCCCTTCTCGCCACGGCTGCTCTGGTCGCCGCCACCGCAATGACGGCGATTGCCCAGAGCGCTTTACCCGAGGCGGGCGCGGAGCCGACGACATCGACCACCGCACCGTCGGGCTCGAGCTCGGCCTATCCCAGTGACGGTCAGGGCTTCATGGACTCCTCGGCCCGCTGCGACGAGGGCCAGACCCTGATGGCCTACGGCCGCACGTCGCGCGCACTGGTCACGATCTGCGTCGGCCCCGACGGCCAACTCGAGTACCGGGGGGTCAGGCTCAGCGACAACTCGTCGCTGACGGTAACGGCGGGCCGCGCCTCGGACGGATCGATCGTCGCCACCAACGACGGGGTCACCTACGCGGTTTCCCCGGAGATGCTCCTGGTCTCCGAAGGCGATACCGTCCTCTACCGGGATTCCTGGGTGGAGTTCCGCGAGCCGGGATTCTCCGGGGCGTCCTCGACACCCGAATCCTCTTCCGAGGAGGGCTCCGCTGCGGAGACTTCTGCTGCGGAGACTTCTTCTGCGGAAACCTCTTCTGCGGGGACCTCGACGGTCTCCACCACGACCGTCACCGTGACCGCCACGACCTCAACCCCAGCCGGTTAGTCGGCGCGGCGGGAGCGCGGACCCGCACCGGCAGACCGATACGATGGCCTGATGACAGAGTCCGATGGTTCCTCGGGGTCCGATGGTTCCTCGAGCTGGTCGCTCGATGCCGATTCCGGCGAACTTCGCATTCTCACCGGCGTGGCCGGTCGGGCTGCCAAGATGGGCCACCGGCTGACCATTGCCATGCGCTCCTGGACGGCAACAGTGCAGTGGGACGGCGGCGAGCCGGTGAGCGCGGAACTCAACGTCGTGGTGGATTCGCTGGAGGTCCTCAGTGGTGAAGGGGGCGTCACCCCCCTGGCCGGACCGGAGAAGGGCGTGGCCCGCTCCAATGCGCTGAAATCGTTGGATGCCAAGAAGTTTCCGCAGATTCGCTTCGCCGCCGCGGACATCTCCCGGACCGCGCAGGGCTACCGGCTCAGCGGATC
>JAGQTO010000343.1:10926-11056 GCA_020439025.1 Mycobacterium sp.
ATGGGCTCGCTCAAGGTGGCCGACGAAGTCACCATCGACTTCGCCGCAACGCACCCCAAGTAGCCGGGGCCGGACTCACCAGTTGATGACGACGGGGTCGCCGATACCCACCTGGTTGAAGTACCACAGC
>JAGQTO010000061.1 GCA_020439025.1 Mycobacterium sp.
ACCTCCCTGGACATCACATCTAGGCAGCCATATCGAAGCGTGCCGTATGCAGCGCGGAGGCAGTGAGCGAGCCGGGCGTCGCGCGGCGCGCGTGTCATATCGGCGTTCAGGTCGCGAAGCCCTAATGAATCATGTTCGCTCGACTTCGGTCCACGCCTGCTTGTGCGCTTGGCTGTCCACCGCGGTCGGTGGGCCGGTCATTCAGTGGTGGTGACGTGTGCGCCGCGCTGTAGGGGCGGCCGCGGCCCTGGCGAGAAGAGCTTGCAGTTCGGGGTTGGAGTCGTATTCCTGCTGGGCGGCGGTGTCGACATGGGCGGGCTGCAGCAGGATGCTTCCGTCCTCATTGACTCGCATGAGGAACCGTTGGTTGGGGTGGCCGGGAAGTGCCGTGCGGCCGCGTGCGTCGGTCTCGACGAGCGCAGGTTGTGGTCCCATACCCCCAGGCTATGCCCATTGCCGCCTGCTGCTTCAGCGGTCCGGCACGGGTATGTTGCGTCGTCGTGGCCAATGACGATGACGCCCCTGCTGTCCTGCTGCCCGTGCCGACCGAGCGGGTCGATCCGTGGGAGACCTCCGACGACGACGGAGCGAGGTTCCGGTATTTCCTGGGGACCCCGCGAGGGGAAGTCGCGACGGTGCGGTTGGCCGGCTTCCAGCGTGCTGACGGCACCCTCTACGACTTGGCGATCAGCGTCGACGCTGATGGGCCGTTGGATGTTGGCTCCGCGGAGCGACTGGCTGAGGACCTCACTGCGGCGATCGCAGATCTGCGCCGCCTGGCACCCTGAGCCTACGCGCTACCTGAATCGGGGTGCCTGCAAAGCCAGGGTGGAGATCGCACGGTCGATGGCCGGATCATCGAACTTTGACAGGTCGAACAGGGCATCGGTGGACGGCATACCGCTGAACATCGGCACCGAAATCTCATAGGGCTCAGGGGGTTTCTCGCCCTTCTGTCCCGCTTGGATGCGGCCGCGTTTGCGGTTGGGCATCGGGTCGGTTACCTCGATCAGTCCGAACTCGGCCAGCTCGTGGATGGACACGTAGGCCTCGTCGGTGAGTCCGAGCATGCTGTAGCGGAACCATTCGGCCAGGAACATAACGGTGCTGCGGTCGTGCTGCAGCCGTAGGTCGGCAACGTGGCACACCGCCAGAAACGTTGTCAGTTCGTTGAGGGTGAGCACCAGATGCCATCCGGTGGTGAAGAACTCGGTGGGGATGCAGAGGTGCTTGGGCGCGGCTGGGGTGCCCCGTGGGATGACATAGTTCCGGCCGGACCCGTCTTCGCGGCAGAACGTGGAGTTGGCGTAGCGCTGCCCGGTGTCGTTGAGTGACACCAGATCCCACTTACGGAGTGCATCGAGGGCGCGATTGAACGCCTTGCGCTGGTTGCGGATGTGGACGCCGTCGACGTCGAGCGCGGCCAGGGCGATCCAGTTGGTGGCCTTGTTGAGCGGGTCGCTCTTCGCGTTGCGGCGCCGGGACGGCTCGGGGGGAGTGCCGGGGCCGTTCTTGTACGCCGCGCGCATCTGATGGACGAACAGGCTGTTGAGGTAGACCGGCAGAGCGTGCGGGTTTTTGCCGTTCTGGACCCGAGTCAGCGAGGGGCGAGAGGCAATGTTCTCCGGCTGCCGCGCCGGCGGGGGGTAGGGCCGACCGGTGTTCAGGATCAGGAAGTCGGAGCGGATGACGATGTACGGCTGCTCCGGGTGGGCGATGCTTTGCAGGCGCTCGGTGGCGCGGGTGATGGCGTCATAGGTCTCGCGCTTCTTCAGCTCGGCGCGGCGGTCCTTGCGTTCCGCGAGGTATTTGTCGGCGACCTTCTTCATGTAGGCGGCTTGGCGGGCGCGTTCGGCGTCCTGCGCAGCACCTGGTTCGTCGACGCCGGATTCCGATGTGCTCACACAACGAGAGTACCTATATAGCGGATACCTAGTTAGCGGAGTAACTGACCATATCCAATATCAATGTAAGTGACCTTTTGTCCCGCCAACTCGGCCATTTGAGCCCCGCCAACTCGGCACCTTTGAGCGCGTGCCACCGCGCTTGGATTCGGGAAGCGTGCAGCTCAACAGCACCGAGAAGGGATCACCACATGACCGAGCACCACCCCCAGGACGACACCAATGGCAACGCTCCCCGCCGCGATCGCGCACACGGCATCGCCCGCGCGGTGGCAGCCGTCGGTGTCGGCATCGCCTACGCGTACGTCACCGGTGACATCGGCCAGGCAATCACCGCCACCGGGGTCGCGTTGAGCCTGCTGCGCGAGGCCTTCGGGCGCCCACCGCAGTGACCGCTCGACTGCGCGTTGGTGTCCCGCACGCGTGCCACACTTGTGGCATGCCGCGCACACGGGTGAGCACGACGGTGGATACCGATCTGCTGGACCAGGTGCGCAAGCAGATGCCCGGCGCGAAGGATCACGCACTGCTCGACACTGCGTTGGCCGCGCTGTTGGCGGCGAACCGGGCCGCCGAGGTCGACGCCAGCTACGCGGCCTACGACGAGCATCCGGCCGATGAGCCCGACCACTGGGGCGACGTCGCGGCCTGGCGACAGTCGGCGGGGCGACGGTGACACTGCCGGCGCGCGGGGAGCTGTGGTGGTGCGAGACCACCGACGCCGCGCCGCGCCCGGTGGTCGTGCTCTCGCGCGATGTCGCGATTCCCCGGCTGCGCCGTGTCCTGGTCGCGCCGTGCACCACGACGGTGCGCGGGTTGGCCAGTGAGGTCGTCCTGGAGCCGGGCGCGGATCCGGTGCCGCAGCGGGCGGCGGTGAACCTCGATCTCGTCGAGAGCGTGCCGGTGGCGGCACTGGGTTCCCGGCTGGGTCGGCTGGCTGACGATCGGATGCGGGCGGTGTGCGCCGCTTTGGCCGTGGCAGTGGACTGGCGTTGAGCAGGTACGCCGAATACGAGGCCCTGGCTGCCGTCGGGAGCGCCTACGAGGCGTGGGTGCGGGCCAACCACCCGCCTGGACGAGGAGATGGCGGCTGCGGCCGCTCAGGACGCCGCCCCTCCGGTGGGCGCGTTGCAGGCTGACTTCAAGGCCGGACTCGAGGTGACCCGAGCGGTGATCGCGTTCGCGAGGTCCTGCCCGTCCGGTGGGCCGCACGTCGAGGACTTGCCGAATGCGGCTTTCGTGCAGGCGATGTTCCAGTCGGTGGCCCCTGAGCTGTCGGACGAGGTTGACGCCCTGGCGGCGGCGTGGGACCAGTGGCTGCCGGTGGTGGGTCGGTGGACGCCGGCCAGCGCCGAAGCCCCGCCGCCGCGGCCGACGTCGGCGGCGGTCAGTCACGTCCTGAACACCGTGGACGCCTGGTGGGGCGCCGAGCAGGAGTCGATGCGGGATCGCATCGTGGACATGCTGACCGAGGCCGGCGGCACGAACACCGGCACGTCCTACCGCACCACCCCTGATGGGCAGCTCCAGGAGGTCACCCACATCGCAGGCATCAGGATGTCGCTGCCGCCCGACTCTGCCGCGGGGCCGGTCGCCCGATGGTGGCGGCGGGTCCGCGGGCGCGACGGGGAGACATCGTGAGCAGCTGCAGAGCCGAGCTGTGCTCGATGTGGGGTGGAGACGAGTGCTTGTGCGCGCTGTTCGGGTTCGATCCGGACGATCCGCCGCGCGACGGCACGTTCACGGTGGTCCTGCCCACCGAGCAGGCTTAGGCGTTGACGTCCCAGGATCCGTCGTCGGTGTAGTCGGTCTCGTCGAGATCCCACTCCTGGCCGGCTGGGTCGAGGACGCGATCGTGCTCGCAGTGCGGGCAGCGGAACGCTGAGATGAGCCCAATGAGGTGGCGGCCGCGCTGCATACGGGCGCGGCCGATCGCCGGCGGAGCGCTGGCGGGATCGGTGAAGATTCGGCCGGTGTTGATCAACGCGGCCGCGGTGGCGCCGCACCGCGGGCAGCGCTCAGGACGCCGCGGCGGCGGGCAGATGATCATGCCGGCGGTGTCAGACCAGCCGCCCCACTGCACGGGCAGGCCGTCCCATCGGGGTGGCAGGTCGTGCTCTCGCGGCCACAGATCCAGGCTGGCCTGCTGGCCGTCAGCCGGTGACATCGCCGGGCTCGGGCTGGGGTCCGTCGGCCATCCCGGCGCAGGTCGGCGGCGGCAACGGAATGAGGTTGCCGGCGTCGTCGGTGGTGTAGCCGTCCGGGGGTGGAAGCGGCAGTGGCACAACGGTTCCGCCGGTATCGGCGGCGTACTTGCGTGCTTCCTCGGCTTCGTCGTCGGTGAAGGCCTTGATGGCTTCAGGCTGACCCGGCACTTTCACCAGCATGGTGAAATCGGCGACCTCGACCGGGGTTGTCCGCTTGCGCGGCTTCTGCACCACGTGGTGCGGGTGCGGGCTGGCGTTCTCGGTCACCTGGCCCATTGTGGTCGTCGCGACCGACACCACCGGCGGTCACTCGATGTGCGGCGCGCTATGACGCGACCACCCGTCTGCGGGGGTGAATCTCAGGACGTCGGTATCAGTGACGGCGATCAGGACGTCGATGCCGTCGGGTAGCCGAAGCGCGGCCTCAGGAACCTCGCCGGGCGTCTCGCGCACGGCGTCGATCACCGTTGCGGCCGGGCCGTCGCGGCTCGGGACGACGGCCAGCACGTGAACTCCGCCGCGGCCAGCGAGCGAGTAGCGGGCATTAGAGGATTGATCTGAGTCGAGCCAGTCCTGCAGGAGCGCGGTGATGTCGACGTCAAGGTTGAGGGCGCGGGGGCGCCCCACGATGGTGCCCGCCAACAGGATCCCCGGCTTCAGGTCGCTGTCTGGCACTACGGTGAGATCGCAGTAAAAGCCGAGTTCCTTCGCGTAGCGCGGGAAGTTGTCATGGTCATGCAATGAGTTTGTGTATCCACGGGATTCGAGATCTTCGACCATCTCGGTCAACGTCGCGATCAACGTATTGACCACCGGCGTCTCAGGATCGCCCTCATAAACCGCGGCCGCGACCGAGACGTCCACCGAGGCGGCCCACAGGTGGCGCAGGGTCGGGATTGGGATGTATCGCGGTTGCCTGTTGTAGGCGGCGTTGAACCCCCGCAGCGGGCGGCTGGTCAACTCTTTGACTTCGACGACGTGGCGAGGCGAGCGGAAGTCGGGCATGGGCCCGCCGGCGAACGCGGGATCTTGGGCGCAGATACGGGTTAGGTCCGGGTCGGCGAGCACCGCGGCGACCGCCACCAGGGCGCGCGCTTCGCTTGGTTTTAACCGACAGCCGCGATGCCCGCACGAAGCGGGCGCCCAGTCGTCGGGGCGCATCAGGCGCGCATGTTGGCGAACGGGAGACGGCCGTGGTGGGCGCGAAACTGGGCGATCATGGCGGTCTCGATGGCGGCCGCTTCGGTGTCCTCGGTTTCACGCCATCCGACGAGGAGGTCGGTGTGGTCGGCGAGCTGCCAGATCCGGCGGCCACCGGAGTGGCCGATAGGTTCGCCGGCACCGAAGCGGCGAAACTCGTCGAGCCGCTTGCAGAGCCCGCGTCGGCGAGTTCCGCCGTGGTTGGCCTTGCCGATGTAGACGACGCGGGTGCCGGGCACCCACAGCTGCTGCAGCTCATCGACGGGCACCGTGGGGTCTTTTCCTTTGAAGTGCCCCGCCGGGGAGACGTCGAGAAATGTGGGTGGGTCGTCGGTGGTGCGCACGATGACGTACACACCCGGCCCAGTCGGGACGCCGGCAGTGGGCAGTTCGGCGAACGGCACCCACCCCGTGAAACCGGAGAGGTCAACCGGGTCGGTCGTCATCGGCTGCTGTCCTTCCTTCGAGGTCGACCTCGATCCTCGCAGTTGGAGCCAACTGTTGGGCTGGAGCGACGCGATGCCGTCAGAGAGCGGGGAGCCCTGCCCCGAAGGCTTGTGCGCGCTACGTTCAGGCCTCAACGCGGCGGTGCACCCGGCGCGTGTTCCGGGAGGCGGGGAGGCAGCACATGGTGACGCGTCATGACCTGGCCGCGCACATGCGGTCGACTCGGCGGCGTCTTCTCGACGACAGTGGTGAGTTCGTGTGGACGGTGACCAGGTTGCATGAGGAGATCAGCCGCTTCCAGGCCGAGGGGCATCGGGGGTGCGATCCCGTTGTCGCTGGCGCGCTCCAGCGGTTGATTGATGGTGGCGCCGACCGCACGTACTGGCATGTGAAAGCGCTGTACCAGGCCGAGGACATCTCCAGGGACCGAACACCCTCTCAGGGAAGGGAATTGGTGTGGTTCTACGACGAGATGTTCAACAACGGGCAGCCATTTCTGACTGAGATGTGGGAACAGGTGCGGATCGCTGATCCGCCCCGCTCGCGCCCATCGCGGCCACCTCAGCGGGGACGAGTTCCGGGTGACGATGTGCGATGGCTTGCCGATCTCACCGTGCGCGATGGTGTTGACGTTCCGCCCAATCTGGAGTTCACCAAGTCGTGGCGGCTGTACAACGCTGGGACAGTTCCGTGGGTGGGACGCCGGCTCATACGGGTGGGGCCTGCCACGAGCTACGGGCTAGTGCGATCGCCACCGTGGGTGCCGATCGCCGACACCGAGCCTGATTCCACTGTCGACATCTCGGTGACGGTTCGCGCCCCCGCAGTAGAGACCTCCCACTGCGAGCCGAGGTGGAAGATGGCCGACAGCGATGGCCTGTTGTGTTTTCCGGACTTGAGCTACGGCATCGGAATGGTGATCCGCGTCGTCGAGGGATCACCCGAGCCAGACATGTCAGTGCCGGGAGCTGTCGAGGCCGGTGACCGCAAGCTCGCCCGACTGCGCGCTGACCGTTTCTAGCTTTCGATAGAACGCACGTCCACGACGTTCACTGGGTTCGCTTCACCCAATGGAAGGGACGAACCGTGAACGCTGTGACCCAGATTGCTCTCATGATCGCCGGCTGCTTTGTTGCCTACCTGGTGCTGTGCGCGGTGGTAGTCCTGCGTACCGGGTCCACCGACGGCTTGCCTGCCGTCGGGGCGGCTGTGGCCGCATTCATCGCCGCCGTCGTGGCGCTCATCAGGCGCTGGCCCGGCCACACCGGTGTGGGGGTCTCCGCTCCGCCGCGAGAGGCAGGCGGTGGAGACGACAGCCAGCCCGGCGAACGCTGAGGGTCGTGGCGAACGACTCTGCAGCGTCGCGCGTCTGCGGGTTAGCGGCGTTTGCGTCGTTCGGTGGTGAGGTCGACGACACCGTGTGCTTCGGCGACGCCGGCGGCGATGCGGCCGGCCAGCTCGCCGATCACGTCGTCGGTGACGTAGACCTTGGCGGCCTGGCGGCCGATGCGCATCATGCGGGCTACGAAGTCGAGGTGGTCGCTGATGTCTTGGCGTACCGCGTCTTCGAGGCCGTCGGTCATGGGCAGGTGGTGGCGGTCGGTGAGCAGGCTGATCAGCAGGGCTGTGCGTTCGTCGAGCCAGGGTGAGCGACGCGGCATCAGCGGCGCCGGCCGAGGCTCGGCGCGCCGCCGGAGACGGTGCCGGGATGACGTACTCGGTCGGTGTCGGCGCGGCTATCGGGCAGATCGGTGCGGTCGGTGAGTTTGGGGGTCTGGGTGCCGGGCGTGCGTGGTGGTGGTGCGGTGTTGCGGACACCTTTGGATCGGGTGCCGAAGGCTGGTGCGTACTTTCCGGGTTTCAGCCAGGCGGGGACGACCGCGGTGATGGGTTTCTCGTTGGTGCCGTGACAGCGGCCGCCGCGCGGGGTGTTGTGCAGCGGAAGCAGGCCGGTCGAGGTGAGGTCGGCAGGGAAGTAGCCGCAGGACGAGCACACCGGGCCGCGGTGTTCGGTGGGAGCGACCTTTTTGGCGGCGCGGCGCTTGGCCGCGGCGCGGCGTTCGCGGGTGGGGTTGGCCTTGTTGGCGCGGCGCTCGGCTGCCATGCCGGAACGGTACCGGCCTGCCGGCGGCCGTCGGTGGTGTTCGGCGCTACCGCCAGGACCGCACGATGGCGGCCATCCGGGTGGCTTCGGTGGAACGGGAGGCGCGTCGGCGGGCGCGTTCGTCGCGGGTGAACCGCCAGCTGAGGATCCACTCCTGGCGGCCGGTTGGTTCGCTGTTGATGAGCCTGTTCATCTGTGCAGGGGTGAGTTCGGCGGGGTTACCGTGTCCGTCGTTGCCGGTGATGACGATATTGCCGCGCAGCAGCGGCACCTGGCGGGCGGTGAATGCGGTGCTCATCAGCAGCAGTTCGGTGGCCTGCTTGTTGAGCTGCATGTGGGAGCAGTGGGTGGATGGTGTGAACCAGAAGACGACGCTGTTGTCGCGGCTGCCGACCGTTTCGAGGCGGTGCTCGCGCACCAGGTCGGCGATGTCGTCCCGATCGCGCAGCTGGACCCGGTAGAGGTTGCCGTTGTGGCTGGCGTGGATGGCTTCAAGCATGTTCACCTCGTCGTGTTGCGTTCGGATTCTAGGGACGCACAGTCTCAGCGCAGCGTCTTGAGGGCGTCGAGGAAGGCCCAGCCCCCGCCTGTGCCCGCGCCGCCTGCGGCGGCTAATACCGCGGCAATCCAGATCAGCCGCTTAATGCGTCGAAGCAATCGCAGCAGCCCCAGAGCGGCCAGCACACCTACCGCGCCGATGACCACCATCAGCAGCGGACTGTTGTCGATGCCCGCGGCGTCCAACAGGCTCGGACCGGTCATGCTGCCTGCCCTTCTGGCTCAAGGTCAATGTCTTCGCGGTCGCGCAGCCGGGCCCGGTACGGGTTGCCGTTGTGGCTGGCGTGCAGTGTCCCGAACATGTGCGCCAGCTCCGTGGTGCTGCGGTAGAAGTGATGCTAAAGCCGGATGCGGACACCGACAGGCACCGGTTTTCTGCGGGTGAGTTGGACACGGCGGCGCGGGCGGGGTGTGTCGTACTCGGGGAGCATCATCGACGCCGGCAACACGGAGCGGGAGGGATGCCATGGCCGAGGATGTCGAGGAGTTGCAGCGCCTGCAGAAGCAGGTGCGCGCCACCATCAAGGAACGCTCCAGCCTTGAGCAGGGGTTGGCCAATCCGGACGCCCTACGGTCGGCTACAGCGCGGGCCTATCGGGATCGCGATGCGGTGACCAACCCGCTGCTGGAAGAGGCCCGCGAGAAGGTGGCCGCCGACATCGAGGAGTTTCACAAGCACTGGCGCCACGTAGACACGATCGCGCGCAACGTGGAACGCGTGGCGGATCTGCTCGACGAGGCGCCGGCGTACGTTCTGAGCCACCGTGACGCGATCGCCGAGGGGCTGCCCGCGGTGCGGGAACGGCGCGCGCAGGTCGCGCGGGGTCTCATTGCGGCGGGATTGCACAGCATCTTGCCCGAGGAGGTCCACGTCGATGGCTAGAGGTAAGTACAAGCAGCGCAAGCACAATCAGGACGCGGCGCAGCTGGCCACCGATTTGGCGCAGGTGCGAGCCCAGCTCGACGAGGAGCTGGCGCGGCTGGCCACGGCGCGGGAACGCGCCGAGTTGGATGCCCGACTGCGCGCTGAGCTGAGCGCTGCGATCGCGGCGCGGGATGCGGTGTGCGCGCCGCAGCTGCAGCGCATCGCTGTCGACCGGGACGCCATTCGTGTGGCGTCGCGCCAGCTCGACGAGGCGACGCGGGAGTTGGCCCGTCACTGGTCTCGGATCGGGGATTGGGGCTGGGAAAGGTTTGGGCCGGAGTCGTTCTACGCGATCCTGTCCGGCAACCGGGCGTATCTGACCGAGGGTGTGGTCTCCACGCATCTGAGCACCGTTCAGACCGAAGCGATTCAGCGTGCGCGGGGCATCCGTAAGGACGCCGCGCTGGACTTCACGGCCGAGCAGAAGATGGCGCTGGCGAAGTCGGTGGCCTACTCGACGGGCACGGTGCTGCCCGGCGATGTGACCGATGTCGACGGCCCGGCGTGGGACGCCTACATGGATGATCTCGCGGCGGACACCGCCGCGGTGATCGCTTTCAAGTCACCGCCGCCGTGGTTGAACATCGCCGCCGACCCCGGTCATCCGTTGTCTCGGATGCTGGGTGGCTGTCCGGAGGGTGTGGCGGTGACCGTCGATGCGCCGGCCGCGGTGCCCGCTGTGACCGAGTTGTCCACCGGTTCGGCGGCGCTGCGCGACAAGGCCACCGCAGCGGGAGCGCGGGTGGTTGCGGATGCGTTCATCGGCAGTCTGCAGCACAACGTGACGGCGGCGTCGCGGTCGCAGATTCCGTCTCTGGTGGCCGGCAGTTCGCCGTATCCTTCGCCGGCCGATGCCGCCGCGATGCAGGCCTGGTACGCGGTGTCGGCGGTCGGCGCATGGGGCCGGCACCGGACGGTGACGAACGGACGGATCGCGGTGGCGGCGGCATCGGCCGTTCCGTTCTGGTTGCCGCCGGGACACACCATGGCCTACCTGGACTCCGAGCCCCTGTCGGGGGAGGACGTCGAGGATCTGCGGATGCCTTTCGCCCAGGTGCTGGTGACCTTCGCCGAGCCGGCGCGGCTGCCGGCCATCGACAACGGGGTGCTGCGCGATGATCCCAGGATGCGGTGGATCGACCACCTGGTCGGCTCCGGACGGGAACTGCCGGACGGCCGCGAGATGATCATCGGCGCCACCAACAACTTCCAGTCGCCGCTTCCAGCGTTCTGGGATGCGATAGCTGCGCGAGGCGCGCACATCGAGGCCGTCTTGCTGCTCGCCGACGCGCACGGACGTCTGGATGACCTGTTCGGCTGGTGTGTGGCCATCCCGTCGGCGACGGCCGGCGCAACTCTGGGTCGCTGGGTCATCCCGGCCTCTCGTAGTGCGACGAGCTACGCCAATCTCGTCGCCAACGCCGCGGCGGTCGCCGCCTGGGCGGACTGGCACCGGCCCGGTCACAAGCGCGGTGAGGACGAGCAGGAGTCCGTGGCCGCGCCCAGCTCCGGTGCGGTGAAGCGCCCTGAGGACTCGGTGCACGTGCTCAACGTGGCGGCCACGACGCCGGCGGACCCACAGCCGACGGCCAAGGGGGAGCCGACCGGGCGCACCACCGCGCCGCACCGCCGCCGCGGTCACTGGCGGCGTCAGCATTTCGGGCCGGGCCGGACGCAGACGCGACGGGTGCGGATCGCGCCGGTGATGGTCAACGCTGGACGTCTGGGCTCGGATCGGCCGCAGATCTACCGGCTCCCGGCGCCCACGCTCGCGGAGTCGCTATGACCAAGAAAAGGAAGCCGGGCCGACGGGTCCGGTATTGGCACGGCCTGGGCCTGTGCCTCGATCCGTTCAGCGTGCGGCGAATTGAAACGGCGCAGATGCGTGGCCACGCGGTGCGTGCCGACGCGTCACCCGAGTGCCGGGAGTACGTCTACGCGAGTAGGTCGCGTGAGGTGGCGCTGGCGTTCAGTGTGCTCGGTGGGGGCAACGCGGTGTGCGAGATCAGGCCGGGCTCACTCGCAGCTGAGGTCGATCCGGATTTCCCCACCCTCGGCGTGCGGTTCCGCGGTCCTGTCACGGCAGTATCTGTTGAGGTTGTAGAGGGCGCCGCGCTGCCGAATGCCCGCCAGATCATCAAAGCGTTGGCCGCGGACTATCTTTGGTCGGATTCGACTCCGCAGTATTTCGAGGACGGGTACTTGCGTGCGCCGCCGCTGTCGCGGTCCCGCGGTTATGTCGACGACGATTTTCGGTGGCTCGGCCGATGGTGGCCGTGGCACTTCCTGTTCCCGAGCGATAACGGGTCCGAGATGGTGCTTGACGAGCAGGGACAGCCGTACCTGATGTTTCCGCCCAATTATCCGGGTTTGAACGGACGTCCACGGATACCGGCGGGTTCACTCGAGAGTGCCTGGACAAGACCGGGTTTCTACCCGAACCATATGGACTGGTTGAGGCGACACCGGCAGCGCGTTCAAGCCGGCGGTGCCATGGCATTGGCGGAGATTCGCCTGCCGTGGGAGTGGTAGTGGTAGTGGGTCTTAAGCGAATCCCCAGCGCAGCGCCTTGGTGAGGGTGGCCACGTAGTCGTCCTGGACGGGGCGAGGTTGGCGGGCGATCCACGACGGATGGGGCGCGAACACCAGCAGCGTCGGGTCGGTGGCGGCAGGGGTCTTGCGGGGCCGGGTGAACGGCCATGGCAGGACCGGCGCAGCGGGCTGGAGGAGTTCGAGCGCGGCGCGGGCGTCTCGGCCCAGACCGATGATCAACCGTGGTGCCACGATGGCGATTTCACGCGCCAGGTAGGGGCGACAGTTGTCGATCTCGTGGGGCAGTGAGGGCCGGTTCTTCGGGGGGTGGCAGTGCACCACGTTGGTGGTGAACACGGCTTCTTTGGTGAGCGTGGCGGCGTCGAGAGCACGGTCGAGGAATCGGCCGCTGCCGCCGGTGAAGGGGATCTGGGTGGCCATGCACGGGCCACACAGGCTTTGGCCGACGATCATTACCGGGGATTGAGCGGAGCCGTAACCGGGCGCGGCTTGGGTGATCTGCGGAATGTTCATGCCGTCGCAGGCGGTGCAGTTCCTGATGCGGGTGGCCAGGGTGCGCATGCGGCGCTCGCGGGTGTCGGTCATCGCCGCCACACGTTGACGCGCTCACTGGACAGTGGTTTGTCCTCGGGCCCTTTGATGTAGGGCGCCACGTAGATCGGTTTGCGTTGGCTGTGGTTGGGGCCGCAGGCCTGCTGGCGCCAGTG
>JAGQTO010000344.1:0-200 GCA_020439025.1 Mycobacterium sp.
ATCATCACCTACCAATTCCACGACGCATCGGTGCCGCCCCCGTACCACCGCAGCTTCGTCCTCACCTTCGACAGCGAACGGGCACGCATCGTGGTTGACAGCTACGGTCAGGTGCTGGCGGAACGGACCGCTCCGATGACCGCCGGGCTCTGGCAGCAGGTCTCGGGTTCCCTGCCGCGCGACCTGGTCGTTCAGGAGCC
>JAGQTO010000344.1:433-972 GCA_020439025.1 Mycobacterium sp.
TGAATATTCGCGTCATGCTCGGGGGTCTTGTGGTCGCCTTCTCGGCCATCGCCGCCGGTGCGCTGTGTGCGGCGCCGGACGCTCTGGCCGACACCGCCTGCGTCGGGGTGCTCAATCAGAGCGGCTGCAAGCCGGCGCCGTGGAACGGTCAGCTGATGGAGACCTGGAACACTCCGGGCTACTACGGCGGCTGGACCAACGGCCCGGTCGCCTGTGACCCGTTCACCCGGCAGTGCCGGGGATGGGCGCAGCCCTGAAACCCGTGCGCGCCAGGCCGTAGCATGTCGGCCCATGACCAAGCGTCAGGTGGCTGCGCTGTTCGTTCTGTGTCTGGCGGTGTTCATGGTCGCCGTCGACGCGACCGTCATCAGCGTCGCGGTGCCGGCGATCACCCAGGAATTGCACCCCAGCTACAACCAGGTGCTCTGGATCGGCGACATCTACTCCTTCGTCCTGGCCGGGCTGTTGATCACGATGGGCAACCTGGGGGACCGGCTGGGTCGCCGCCGGCTGTTGCTGATCGCCAGCCTCGCCTTCGG
>JAGQTO010000344.1:1090-1977 GCA_020439025.1 Mycobacterium sp.
GTGTTTACCGAGGATCGGCAACGAACCCGGGCGGTCGGGATCTGGAGCGCCGGCGGCGCAGCGGGTGCCGCCATGGGGCCGACGGTCGCCGGGGTGCTGCTCGAGCACTTCTATTGGGGTTCGGTCCTGCTGGTGAACCTGCCGGTGGTCGCACTGATCGTGGCGGTCGGCGCATGGGCGTTGCCGGAGGCCCGCAGCGAGGTCCGCCACCCGCTGGATCCGCTTTCCGTCGTCTACTCCACCGCCGGAATCCTGGCTGTCGTCTACGGCATCACCGAACTGGCCCATACCGGGCTGGGCTTCTGGCCGGCCTATGTCGCTCTGGTGTTGGGCGGGCTGTTGCTGTGGGTGTTCATGCAGCGCCAACTCCGGTTGCCGATGCCGCTGCTGGATCTGCACCTGTTCACCCAGATCCGCTTCACCGCGGCCGTCGTCGCGCAGTTGGCGGTGGTGTTCGCCAACGTTGGCGCACTGTTCTTCCTACCGATCTTCCTGCGTCAGGTGGCCGACTTCTCGGCCCTGCAGTCCGGCATGGCGATGCTGCCCCAATCGGTGGTCAGCATGGTGTCCGCGGCGACTACAGCGCGGCTGATCGGCCGGTGGGGCCACCGCCGGGTCCTGCTGGCCGGTCTGGGATTCGGGTCCGCCGGTCTGGTCCTGCTGGGTCTGGCGATTCCCATGTCCTACCTCATGATGATCGTTCCGCTGATGCTGCTCGGGTTGTCCTTCGGTCTGGTGGTCACCGTGGCGTCCGATCTGGTTCTGACCAGCGCCAGCAAGGATCGCGTCGGAGCGGCCACCGGTATCTCCGAGACCGCCTTCGAACTGGGCAACGCGCTGGGCATCGCGCTGACCGGAAGCACCGTTTCGGTGCTCTACATGATCTT
>JAGQTO010000345.1:0-1639 GCA_020439025.1 Mycobacterium sp.
CCCCGGTCAGCTGGAGGTGCTGCGCACCGTCAAGGCCATGGTCGACGCCGGCACCGCGAAGATCACGATGGGCAACCACGAGTTCAACGCGATCGCCTTCGCGATGAAGCATCCTGGGACCGGCGAACCGCTGCGCCCGAACAACACCAAGAACACCCGACAGCACCAGGCCTTCCTGGACCAGCTGACCCCGGATCAGCAGGCGTACTACCGGCAGTGGTTCACCACCCTGCCGCTGTGGCTGGACCTCGGCGAGATCCGCGTCGTGCACGCCTGCTGGCACGAACCCTCGATGCGGGCGGTCGAGGGGGCCACCAACGGCTCCGGCCGGCTGACCACCCTCGAGCACTACGTCGCGGCCAGCACGAAGGGCGACGACCTCTACGAGGCGGTGGAGACGCTACTGAAGGGCCCGGAGATCAGTCTGGTCGACCACGGCGCCGACCCGTACTGGGACAAAGACGGCCACCGTCGCGAGCAGGCGCGCATCCGGTGGTGGGACGGCGACGCCACCACATTGCGGGAGTTGGCCGAGACCCGCGGGGCGCTGACCCAGGACGGACGGCCCTATCCGCCGCCGCCGGCGGTGCCGATCGACCCCGACGAGGGGCGGACCTACCTCTACACCGACGAGGTGCCGCTGTTCTACGGCCACTACTGGCGGTCCTGGGAGCCAGCACACACCGAGGACTGGACTCGCTACACCGCCTGCGTGGACTTCAGCGCCGTCAAGAGCGGGCACCTGGTCGCCTACCGGTTCAACGGCGAGCCGACGATCCTGCGCGACAACTACGTGCCGCACACCCGCGATGTGGTGGCGCCGTCGCCATCAGCCTGATGCGGTCCTGACCCGCAAAGCCGGACACCGGCCGGGAAATCGGTTGCACTGCGCACTCGCAGCTGAAATGGGAGGATGCGCAAATCACGGTGCGGTGACAGTGGTGCGGAGGTACAGCATGGACTTCATACAGGCCAACCTGATCGACCCGGTCAACAAGGCGCTGTACACCTACATCCTGGTCTACCTGCTCGTCGCCGTCGGCATCTACTTCACCATCCGCACCCGGTTCGTGCAGTTCCGGTACTTCCCGCGGATGCTCAAGCAACTGTTCCACTCGAGAAGCCACGACGCCGGCATCTCCCCGTTTCAGGCCTTCTGCGTCGGCCTGGCCTCCCGGGTGGGCACCGGCAACATCGCCGGGGTCGCGATCGCGCTGACCGTCGGCGGCCCCGGAGCGATCTTCTGGATGTGGGTGGTCGCGCTCATCGGCATGGCCACCGCCTTGATCGAGGCCACCCTCGGCCAGATCTTCAAGGTCCGCGCCGGAGACGGCACCTTCCGCGGCGGCCCGGCCTTCTACATCCAGCGGGGTCTGGGCTCGCGGGCCGGCGGCGTGGTCTTCGCCCTGCTGCTGGTGTTCGCCTTCGGATTTGCCTTCAACATGGTGCAGGCCAACGCCATCGCCGACGTGCTCAACGCCTCCTATGAGGTCGAGGTGCAATACACCACCATCGGCCTGGTGCTGCTGGCCGCGCCGGTGCTCTTCGGCGGGGTCCGCCGCGTCGCCCGGGTCGCCGAGATCGTGCTGCCGTTGATGGCGCTGGCCTACGTGGCGCTGGCGCTGGTCATCATCGCCCT
>JAGQTO010000345.1:1694-2256 GCA_020439025.1 Mycobacterium sp.
CCGAGATGGCCGGCGGCTTCACCGGCGGCATCGCCGCGGCGATGCTCAACGGCGTCAAGCGGGGCCTGTTCTCCAACGAGGCCGGCATGGGCAGCGTGCCCAACGTCGCCGCCACCGCGACGGTGTCCCACCCGGTCAAGCAGGGGCTCATCCAGTCCCTCGGGGTGTTCGTCGACACCATGCTGATCTGCACGGCGACGGCGTTCATCATCCTGGTCTCCGGCCCGGAGATCTACGACCCGTCCCAGCCGACCAAGATGGCCGGCGCCTCGCTGACCGCCGCCGCGGTCGCCAGCGGCCTGGGCGCCTGGACCACCTGGCTGATGACGTTGCTGGTGTTCGTGTTCGCCTTCTCCTCGGTGCTGGGCAACTACGTCTACGCCGAGGTCAACCTGTTCTATCTCGGCGCGCGCAACGGCACCATCACCGGATTCCGGATGGCGGTGCTCGCCGGCATCGCGATCGGAGGGCTGGCGGCCCTGGATGCGGTCTGGGACCTCGCCGACGTGGCGATGGGCCTGATGGCCATCGTGAACCTGACCGCGATCGTGCTGCTGGGCCG
>JAGQTO010000062.1 GCA_020439025.1 Mycobacterium sp.
GGCCCTGTCCCTTTTCTCTAGAAATGGGACACCACACCCCGCGCTTGCCGCCCGACGCCGCAAGGCGGCTAGACGGCTCACCGAGCAGCAGGATTTGTCAGTGCCGCGACGTAGCCTGGAGCCATCGCTAGCTGAATTCCTGCAGGAAGGATTGGAGCTCTATGCACATCCGCGTTCACGAACTTGCCCAGGAGTTGGGAATCTCCTCTAGGCGGCTGCTTGAGAAGTGCTCCGCACGTGGCGAATTCGTAAAATCGGCGAGCAGCACGCTACCTCCATCTTTAGTACAGGCATTACGCGAGGAATGCGCTCCCAAGAAACCTGAGAACGATTGTTCTGACTATGGCCTTGGCCGGAGCCGAAATAGCCTGTCCAACAATGATGACGGTGGCTTTGCAGAAGCGTTCGCGCGCGCCCAGCGGGCAAGTCGACGGCCCGGTCATCACAGTAAAAGGACCGAGCCCTCCGCGATCGAGACTGCTCTCTACCGCTACATGATCGACCCGACGAGAACACGGCCAGGCCGATACACCCCTGAAGAACGTGACCGAGTCGAGCGGAAGGCCAGGCGATGGGCCGAGACTTGGCTTGAGGATCAAGTCGAGTGGATCGCGGTATCTGGCGGTGAACACATCGACACGGCGATCGAACTTTCGCGAGCGGGACTGAGCGCCGCAGACGCTGGCCTGCGCCTGGGGTTTGGCCGTTTCGACTCGAGTAGTCCCACGATCTTTGATCGAGTCAGTCGGGGCACGATGGGACTCAAGGACGCCGTATTGCAGGTCAAGGACTTTCGCCGGTCAGAAAGCGCCTGATACGCACCGTCTCCCTGACGTGTCGCGCTTATTCCCGGAGTCGCTCATCGTCGGATCGCCACATCGGAGTAAGACAACTCCCGCGCCCGGAGCGTCAGTCAGCCGATGACAACAGCAGCTTCGTTACTGCGGCCACAATGTCGGCTTCGATACCGCTGTCGACGAGGTGTTTGCGGATGAGTTTGCGGGCGGCTTGGAATGTGGTGGCGCTGCTGAGATCGACGGTGGCGGCGGCCTGTTCGGCGTGTTTCCCCAGCAGGGCGAGGTGTCGGTGATCGGGGTTATCGCGGTCGAAGGTGGGGAAGGGGGCCGCAAAAACGTTCTTGTCGAAGTCACGCCCGCCGAAGAGCCCGATGGCTTGCAGGGGTTTCACGTTCGCCAGCAGGGGGGCGGAGTTGAGGATCGCGCAGAGGTACTGCGCCTCCGCCCCAACCAGTGCCGGCATCCAGTAGAGCTTGTGGTCGATGACAGCGCGGGAGTCTCGGACGATGGCCGCGGCGAGGGTGTTTCCCGACTTGGTGTAGACGACGCGGGTAGGCGATGTGGGTAGTTGCGCCGAGAGCTGACCGTGGTAGTCGATGCGCTCGCAGAGCGGCTTGGTCTCGGTCTTGGCCCGATGCTGTTCCCAGGCTGATTCGGTGCCGGTCCACCACGCGGACAGCCCGGCGTGCAGGTCGATCTCCGCGGAGGTGAGGATTGCGGTGTCGGTGATCGGCAGAACGGCTTCACGCGGCGCCAGGGCGCGAAAGGGCAGGACCTGTTCCCCAAGGTAGACCGGACGGATGAAGGCTGTTTCGACGTTCGCGGTGATCGAGGGGCAGTTCTTCCAGGGCGGCTTTTCCAGGGTGCTGCGCAATGAGGTGACTGCACGGCGACCAGCGCCGGGCCCGAGCGGCCCTTTGGGGGCGTCTACCACGAACATGGCGAAGCGCGGCACCAGAATGGCGCCTTGGCGGAATCGGCTCTTGTAGGGCGACTCGATGGTGATCGCGCCGTGGTCGAGGGCGGCCACGGCGGAGGCGCTGGTGGTGATCTTCTTGCTGGCCTCTGCCCAGGGCAGGTCGGCGCGGGGGAGTCGGCCGTGCCATGCCAGCGTCGTGGTGGGCATGCGGGCGGGGTCGGATGCTCGGTTGCCGTGCACGACGCAGGAGGTCATCGGGAATCCGGTGGTGACGTTGTCCAGATCCCATGGGGCAGCGAACTTTACGGTGAGGTGGTTCCCCCGGCGGGTGCTCCAGTTTCCGCTGCGGAATCCGGTGTGGGGCTTGCGGGTGAGCACTCCGTGGGGCATGACGAAGGCGAACGCTCCGCCGGTGCGCAGGTAGAGCTCGACGGCGCGGACGACGAACAGGGTTGACAGATCTCGGGCGGATGCCCCGAGTCCGCCGGTGAGCAGATTGCGGGGCCCGGCCAGGTCGAGGTAGTTCTTCTGCATGCTGGCCGGCATTTTCGAGTACCGCAGCCAGGGCGGGTTGCCGATGACGATGTCGACGCTGTTTTCCGGTTCGGCCAGCCACAGGGGGCGGATGAGGTTGCGCACGTAGTAGCCCCAGATGTGGTTGCGGCCTTGGGCGCGCAGGGTGCATAGGTTGAAAAAGGTTTCCCGCAGAACCTCGCCGTCGGTGCTGTCGGGGGCGATCCCGCGGCGTTTGAGGATCGTCACGACGGCTTTGTTGGCGTCTTTAGGGTCGGTGGTCAGTGCTTTGTCGGCCATTTCGCTGACCAGGTAGTCGAACTGGGTGGCGTCTTTGAGGACACTGCGGGGAAAGCACAGGTCCAGGGCAAACAGCAGACCGCCACCGGGGCCGAAGAGGTCGCTGTCGTCGGTGCGGACGCGCACGACCTCGGTGGTGAACATATCGGTTTCCTGCTGTTTCCATTGGATCGAATCGCCAAGGTAGACAGGGATGGTCAGTTCTTTGCGGCCCGGGGAGTTGATGTTGTCGCGGCCTAGGGCGAGCAGGTAGGTGACCCGTGCCAGCGTGACGGCGACGGGGTGCACGTCGAGGCCGATGACGTGGGCGGTGGCCTGTTGGACGGCATCGTCGGTGTCGATGCCGGCGGCCTGGGCGCCGTCGAGGTAGTGGCGGATCGCGTGGAACAGGAAGGTGCCTGATCCGCAGGCCG
>JAGQTO010000346.1 GCA_020439025.1 Mycobacterium sp.
GGAGATCTATGCCACGGCCGGCACTGAGGAACGGCGCAACATGCTGCGCCGGATGGGCATTCGCCGGGTCTATGACTCGCGCAGTACGGCCTTCGCCGAGCAGATCCGGCGGGACACCGACGGCTACGGCGTCGACATCGTGCTGAACTCGCTGACCGGAGCCGCCCAGCGGGCCGGTGTGGAGCTGCTGGCCTTCGGTGGCCGGTTCGTCGAGATCGGCAAGAAGGACATCTACGGCGATACCCGCATGGGGTTGTTCCCGTTCCGGCGCAACCTGTCCTTCTACGGTGTCGACCTTGCCCTGATGTGCTCGACGCATCCGGAACGGATCCGCGAACTGCTCGACACGGTCTACCGGTTGACCACGGAGGGATATCTGCCGCAGCCGGAGACCACGCACTATCCGCTGGCCGAGGCCGCCACCGCCATCCGGGTGATGAGCGCGGCCGAGCACACCGGCAAGCTGATCCTGACGGTGCCGCGGGTCGGCCACAGCAAGGTGGTCGTGCCGCCTGAGCAGGCACGGGTGTTCCGCGCCGACGGCGCCTACATCGTCACCGGCGGCCTGGGCGGTCTCGGCTTGTTCCTCGCCGCGAAGATGTCGGCGGCGGGGTGCGGGCGCATCGTGCTGAACTCCCGTTCGGCGCCCAAGCCCGATGCGCTCGCCGAGATAGAGCGCATGCGCGCGGCCGGAACCGAGGTCGAGGTCGTCTCCGGCGACATCGCTTCCCCGGAGACCGTCGACCGCCTGGTGGCCGAGGCGACCGCAAGCGGTCTGCCGGTGCGCGGCGTGCTGCATGCTGCCGCGGTGGTCGAGGACGCCATCCTCGCCAACATCACCGACGATCTGGTCGAGCGGGACTGGGCGCCGAAGGTGTACGGCGCCTGGCATCTGCACCGGGCGACCACCACGCAGCCGCTGGACTGGTTCTGCTCGTTCTCCTCGGCGGCGGCACTGCTCGGATCCCCGGGCCAGGGCGCTTACGCCGCGGCGAACAGCTGGCTGGACGCCTTCACCCAGTGGCGGCGGGCCCAGGGCCTGCCGGCCACGGCGATCGCGTGGGCGGCATGGGACCAGATCGGCGCGGGCCGTCACCTCGCGGCCTCCGGCGACACGACGATGATCAGCCCGGAGGAGGGTGCCTACGCCTTCGAGGCCATGCTGCGCCACAACCGCGCCCACACCGGCTACGCACCGGTGATCGGCACACCGTGGCTGACGGACCTGGCTGCTCGCAGCCCGTTCGCCGAGGCCTTCGCCTCCAGCGACGACCGTCCGGCCGACACCAGCAGCTTCCGTGCTGAACTGCATTCGCTGGCGCGGGACGAGTGGCCCACCCGCATCCGGCGTCTGGTCGCCGAGCAGCTCAGCTTGATCCTGCGCAGGTCGATCGACCCGGATCGGCCGATCTCGGAGTATGGTTTGGACTCGCTGGGCAACCTCGAGCTGCGCACCCGGATCGAGACCGAGACGGGCATCCGAGTCCGGTCCATGGACATCACCACCGTTCGGGCGCTGGCCGAGAGCCTGTGCGAGACGTTGGCTGGTGTGCTCACGTCGGCCCGCTGAGGCGGTCTGACGGGGTCGGATAGGGAGCGACTTAGTGGTTGCGCTGACGGCAATCCATGACTGGGTGGACGCGCCGGGCTCCGTGGTTTCCTGGGGACCGTCGCCGTCCTGTGTGGCCAAGGTGGCGCAGGCGCCGGTGAGTGCTGTTCCGCCCAGCTATCAGCAGGAGCAGCACATCCGGACCTACCGTGCGCATTCGGCGAACGGTCTGGAGATGGCCCGGTTGCTCATCCCGTCCTGGAACATTCCGGGGCGGTGCGACATCCGGGCGATGACCTACGTCATCAACGCCTATGTCCGTCGGCACGACACTTATCACAGCTGGTTCGAGTTCGCCGCCGAGGCCGACGGGTCCGACCGAGTCGTCCGGCACACCGTCGCCAATCCGTCCGACATCAAGTTCGTGGCGACCAAACACGGGGAGATGAACGCCGCCCAGTGGCGCCAGCACATCCTCGCGACTCCGAGCCCGCTGGAATGGGACTGCTTCCGCTTCGGAGTGATCCAGCGCGCCGACCACTTCACCTTTTACGCCAGCATCGACCACGTCCACGCCGATGCCATGTTCATGGTCGGACTGTTCGTGGAGCTGCACATGAACTATGCGGCGCTGGTGGAGGGCGGTGCCCCGATCAAGTTGCCGGAGGCGGGTCGTTATCTCGACTACTGCATCCGGCAGCGTGAGTACACCTCCGGGCTGACCCTGGAGTCCCCGGAAGTCGGCGAGTGGCTGCAGTACCTGCAGGGCAACGGCGGAACCCTTCCCAAATTCCCGCTGCCACTCGGAGATCCGGATGTTCCCTGTACCGGTGACCTGATCACGGTGAAGCTGATGGACGCCCACGACAGCGACCGGTTCGAGGCGGTGTGTGCATCGGCGGGGGTGCGGTTCATCGGTGGTGTGTTCGCCTGCGCGGCGCTCGCCGAGCGCGAGCTGACCGGAGTCGACGCCTACCGGGTGATCACTCCGACCACCACCCGCGCCACCGCTGCGGAGTTCGCAACCACCGGCTGGTTCACCGGGATAGTGCCGATCTCGGTTCCTGTGGAGGACATGACGTTTAAGCAGGTTGCCCGCGCCGCCCAGGCATCGTTCGACTCGGGCATGCATCTGGCGAATGTGCCCATCGAGCGGGTATTCGAACTGGCCGAGGCGGTGCCCGGTATCCGCAAACCGGGTCCCGGCGTTCCGATGCTGTCCTATCTCGATATCGGGCTACCTCCGCTCAACCCGGTGGTGATGGGCCAGTGGCAGGAGCGGAATGGCACTCTTTACACCGATCTCGGGGCGGCCAACCAGATCGGCATGTGGGTCAATCGTCGCGACACCGGAACCACCATCACGGTGGCCTACCCGGACAACGCCGCGGCGCGTGAGTCGGTGGCCCAATACGTCGACCTGATGAAAATGTTCTTCCTGCGTGCGGCAGAGGGGCGCGCCGACTCGGTATCGTCCCCACGAGTCCCGCGGGTGACGGTTTGACCGTCGTGGCCGAAGGGCAGGAATCGATGGCGCTCGACAGAGTCCTGCCCTACCCGGATCAAGCGCCGTTCCCCGCGTTGCCGGGGCGTCGGCCGAACAGGCGATTCTGTGAGGTGTAATCAATGACTACGGAGGCCCATCCGCGGGGCAGATTGTTCGGCCACAGCAAACGGGTTCTGCGCGACGAGCATCGGCTTGAGTTTCTCGATCACGCGGCGCTCGAGTTGATGCGGGCGACTGGGCGCAATCAGCTCATGCAGTGCGTCTGGGTTTATGAGCGCCCCTTGGACCGCGATGGCCTTGAGCGGTTTCACCACAATTTGTATACCTCCCTGGGCAGCAGGTTGATCGAACGTTCGCCGCTGCCCTTTGGTCGGCCACGCTGGGTGCGGCCGGTCAACCCGCCGCCGCCGATCCATTTCGCCGAACAGCCCAGGCCGCGGGCCGAACTCCTGGATTGGGCGGACGAGCTGGCCAAGCTGCCCATCGACCCCGAAACCGGGCCTGGTTGGCACCTGGCCGTTCAGCCGCTGTTGGACGGATCGACCGCAGTCAGCATCGTCGCTTCGCATGTCATCGGAGACGGCGTCGGTGCGCTGATGGCGGTATTCGAGGCCGTCACCGGTAACATCCGGAATCCGGGGTATGACCAGCCTGGGGCCCGGACCCGCATCCAGGCTGTCCGTGCCGATTTGCGGCAGGCCCTGCGTGACGTGCCGTTGACGGTGCGCACCGCGGTCAAGGCCGTCAAGATGTTTCGTGCCAAACGTGAGGGCTTCGCTCGGGCCAGGGCCGCTCAGTCCAGCACCGCCCACGGGGAGCATGTCGTCGTGCCCTCAGTCGCGATCTACGTCGATGCGGCCGAGTGGGACGCCAAGGCTGACTCGCTGAGCGGCAACAGCTATTCGCTGCTGGCCGGCTTCGCGGCTAAACTCGGCGAGCACCTGGATCGGCGACGCACCGCGGACGGCGCGGTCACGCTACTGATCGCGATCAATCTGCGAGAGAGCCTCGACGACGACCGTGCGCTGGCCATGGCCTTCGCCAACGCGACGATCGACCCGGAGAAGGTCACCGTGGACCTCACCGAATCACGTACCGCAGTTCGGCAGGCTCGTGAGGCGGCCAAGCGGGAGCCCGATCCCACGATGGAACTTTTTGCGCTGATTCCGTGGTTGCCGCGTAAGGCCGTCAAGGGGATCGCGGATCTGCTGTTCTCCTACTCCGAGGGCCTGCCGGTGGCATGTTCGAACCTGGGTGATCTGCCTCCGGATCTGGCCAGGGTCGACGGTACTCCAGCCGACAACGTTTTCATCCGGGCACTGGATGCCGATGTGACGATGGGTGAGCTGGAGCGATCCCACGGTCAACTCGTCTTGGTGTCGGGTCGGATCAACGGCAAGGTGTCGATCTCGGTTGAGGCCTACCAGCTCGGTAGGGAGAACTCCCATCAGAGCCTGCGCGAACTCGCCGCGCGAACCCTGGACGAGTTCGGACTCAGCGGAGTGATCGAGTAACCGTCGTCTGGTCACAACCTGATGAGCCCGATCACTAGTTGGGTGCAACCTATCACCGCAAGAATTGCTGCGAACTCGCGACGGCCCCGGGTTCGCAGCCAGTTCTGGAGCCTTTCGAGCGACTTGCCGGTCCGCAGAGGTGTCAAGAAGTAGGTCGTCAGAGGAATGGTTATCAGCGCATTGCCGACAAGGAGAAACATCACCAGCGCTGCGACTTCCGCCAGTTGCCCGGCGCCAGAGGATGCGATCACCACCAGGGCGGCCAGGAACTCCAGGGATGGCGCCCCGATGGCGACGCCTATCGCGGCCGACAGCCACGGCGAATTCCCCTTTTTCAGAATTGCCCGAGCCCGGTCGGACATCTTGTCGACGGGTGTCTGCTGGGGTCTCCCGGTTTCGGGAGTGCCGGGTGCATCAGATCTGCCTCGCCAAAACGAGAAGTTGCTCGCCAAGATAGCGGCAATCAACAGTCCTGCCAGGCCCACCAGGATTTGCATAACGGCGGCGTTGGCCGTGTGGCCGCTGAATGGCGTCTTCTCGAAGGCGAAAAGCACTAGTAGGCCGATTCCCAGTCCGGAAAGGAAGCTGCCCCAGAACAACGCGTTCAACTGCAGTATCGGTCGAGGTCTGGCCAGCATCAGCGGAACCCACACTGGCCTGGATGGCTCAAAATTCATCGCGAGGGCTAATACCAGCACGGTGATCCACACGGATGACAAGGCTAGTGGAGGGATTGCGGCTTCAAGGACTCGAGCGGCCGTCCCTATATGGGCACGGCAGCACCGAATCCGGGCAGGATACCCAGCGGAAACAGCGCCAGCAGTGCTAAAGCCAACGCGAATGTGGTGCGGGTCCGGCGGGTCGGAGGATCATCGACTTCGGGCTCACCATTCGCGAAGAGCAAAAACACCACGCCGATGTCCAGGGCGATGGTCACCCACCAACGGATCCAGTCGACGCCGGTCATGAAGACGGGAATGAAGAGGGCCAGGCCGACCAGCACCCACAGTGGTCGAGCCCTGAGCAGCGTGAGCATCCGTGCGAACCGGACTCCCGACACCTGGCTGATGGCGAGAACGGAGGCGGCCAACAACGCGATGCCGATCGCCGTCGCGGCGGCCAGCAGCGCGGGACCGATGTCGGCGACGTACCGGGCGGCGTCGGCGATACTTTGGTCGTAGAGTGGCACGATATTCCGGCATATCCAGTCGTGATACTCGACGTCGAACCGAAAGCCGCGCAGAATCTGGCCGACGGTCGGGCGTCCCGACGCCGGCCAATTGACGGTTCCGTACGGAATGGACCGACAAAGCGACTCGGATACACCGCGACGGCCGAAGACCGCAACACCAACCGTGGCGAGCAGAGCCGGAGCCAGCGCCAGCACGGCGCAGAGTTGGAGGGTCTTTCCGGAATGGCGCCGTCCAAGAACGGCGATTGCGGAAAGCGCACCGAGTCCGAACAACAGCGGTGTGGCCTCGTGGGCCAGTGCAAGGACCGCGGTGATGCCACCGTAGGCAGCGCCGGCAATGAGGACGCTGCGGGCTCGCCCGGTACGTTTGAGAACTAGCGCGAAACCGATGAGCGCCGCTGCTCCGAGAAGATCCGGGCGTGCGGAGAACAGTGCGAAAGTGAAGCCGAAGGGCAGGACCGGAACTAAGAAAGCCATCATGAGGCGCCGCTCGGAGCGGCCGGACGCAGTCGCCGTTACCCACGCGAGGGCAACGAGTGCGCCGCCATAGGCGATGGTCGGCAGCCAGCGCAGCACACGGAGGCCGGTGAAATACCGATCGTCTGGAAATAACTCCACAAGTTCGCCCGCAAGTCCCCTGCGCACGAAACCCACTCCGTAGTCGATTGAGTAGTAAGAGAACCAGTAAAGGTCCGGGATGACGGTGGAGGCGACCGTCATCAGGACGGCCATCCACACTGAGATGAACAGACCGACCGTGATGTAGAACCATCGTCGGCGCCGACTCATCACCTGTTGGGCACCTTCTCCCGGGACGTTTGGGCTGGCCTCGAAAACCGGCGGCGAGGATAGCATCGGTTGGTGCCTGACGTGCTCAGAGTCCCCGCACCCCCACCGCGATCATGACGCAGCCGATGACTCCCAGCAGTACGGCGTAGTCCCGCCGTCGGCGTGCCAGAACCCAGTCGCGCAGACGCTCGAGGGCAGCCGAAGTCCGGGTCGGGTCAACCAGATAGCTCGCAATCGGGATGAGCAGTATTGCGTTGGCGACTGAGAGGAAGGTCAACAGCACGCCTGCCTGGTTGGACAGCGGCAGCTCTGAAGCCGCGATGAGCACTAGAAGAGCGATGTAGTCGACTGAGGGCAATGCAACCAGTCCGACGCCGAGTGCGGCGGCGAACCAGGGTGAGCTACCCTCGACGATCTTGCCCACATAGTTGGCAAGGACTCCCGCCAGTCCCGCACGAGCGGGAGTTCCCTCGCTTGACGTTCCGCCGAGGAGGTTCGGAGCGGCATTGGTCGCCAGAAACAATGCAGCCCCGATGGCCAGGGCCCCGATGGCGATCTGCACCTTTGCCCCGTTGACGGTAGTGCCTGCCCATGCCCCGCGCGCCAGAGCGAAGAGAATGAGCAGCCCGACGACCGCACTGGTGAGGAAACTTCCCGCCAGGAAGGCCAGCAGCTGCCTGATCGGGTGCGGGCGGACGAGCATCAGCGCTATCAGCGCCAGGCGGTTGGGTTCAAGGTTCAGCGCGGTGGCGAGCACCAGGACGGTGGTCCACATTTCTACGTCATTTCGACGGCCACCAGTTGGCCTCGCCGACCAGCACCGCGGCGGCGGGCACGGTGATGGTCCTAACCAGGAAGGTGTCCAGCAGGATACCTGCGGCGATCACGAAGCCGACCTGCACCAGGGTGGTGATCGACGAGAATTGCAGCCCGATCATCGAAGCCGCGAAGATCAGCCCGGCCGCGGTGATCACACCGCCGGTCTGGCCCACGGTGCGGATAACCCCGGACCGGATGCCGTACGGAGATTCGTCGCGAATGCGCGAGATCAGCAGGAGGTTGTAGTCCGCACCCACTGCGACCAGGATGATGAAAGTCAATCCCGGAACGCTCCAGTGCAACTGCTGGCCGAGTATGAACTGGAACAGCACGGCTCCGATGCCCAGCGCCGACAGGTACGAAATTACCACGGAAGCAATCAGATACAGCGGGGCGACCAATGCCCGCAACAACACAACCAGGATGCTGAACACGACCAGGATCGTGGTCATCACGATCAGCCTGAAGTCACGGTAGTAATAGTCGCGGGTGTCGCGCAGTGCCACCGAGAGGCCGTTCATCGAGATCGAGGCGTCTGCAAGAGTGGTGTTGGGCTGCGCCCCGCGGGCGGCGTCGAGCACTTGGTTGACCTGGTCCATCGCGTCGGTATTGAACGGGTTCAGCTTCGTCTGCACCAGATAACGGACTGTGCGGCCATCCGGGGAGATGAAGATCGACGCCGCCCTCCGGAACTCGTTGCCGGTGAGTATTCCAGCGGGGATGTAGAAGCCGGCCATCGATTGGGTGTTGGCGTTATTTTTCATCGATAACAGGAAAGCGGATGCCTGATCCAAGCCGACGCCGAGTCGCTTGGTCTGGTCGACGAGCAGGGAGACGCCGATGGCCACCTTGCGGCTGGCGTCCGCAAGCATCTCGACACCTTGCTGGAGTTGGTCGAGTTGAGCTGTCAGGGCGGCCGGACTGGTGATCCCCGTAGCTCGCAGGTTGTCGCCAACGGAATTCAGTGCGCTACCTAGGCCGCTGCCTGAGGGCACTTGTGGCGTCGGGGACGGGTTTTGATCAGTCGCTTCGGGCTTCTCTTTTCCCGGGCTTTCGCCTGGGGCGACGGTGGCCGATCCCAGCGGCTGCTCGGCGGGCAACAATGTCGAGGTGGGCGTCGGAACGGAGGTCGAGGTGGGCGTCGGAACGGAGGTCGAGGTGGGCGTCGGAACGGAGGTCGAGGTGGGCGCAGGGGAGGTGGACACAGTGCTCCCTTCCCCCGCTGTCGACTCCAGCTGGCGACCGAGCTCGCCGAGGTCGAGGAGCTCGCCGTCTGTGCGGGCCTCGGCGGTCTGCTGCAGTCGCGCTCGAGCGGCTACGCAGGCGGGGTCCGCGTCGCAGACGGGGCTGGCGTTGAGCGCATTGAGGACCGGGTCGACCGAGCCGTCAACCGCGGTCATGGTGTCGCTGATGCGCCCCATGCTGCCGCCGAGGCCGTGGATCGTGTTTAGAGGGTTGCTGCCCAGGTCGAAGCCCGGTAACGCCTTGCCGGTGCCGTATTCGTTCTGCAGGTATGCCATCGATTGGACCAAACCGTTTGTCGCTGCCAGCGTCGGTCCCAGCTGGGAACGAACCATTTCGAGGGCGCTGGCTACCTGATCGGCACCGTATACCAGCAGGTTGAGGTTAGTGGCGTTGCCGTTGATCAAGTGCGACGTCTGTGCGAGCGGACCTCCGACCTCACCGGCCTGGAATGACAATCGTGCCTGCTGGAGAGATTCGCCGGCAGGTCGGGTGATGCCACGAACGATGTCGATCTCGGGCACCTGGCTTACCCGGTAGGCCATCTGTTCCATGTCGGCGAGCGCCTGTGGGGTCCGAAGGTCATGCGGAGAGTTGATCAGGATGTACTGCGGGAGACTAGCGTTGAGCGGAAAATGCCGAGTGATCGCGTCATAGCCGCGGATGGTCGCGCTAGCCGTCGGCAGAGCCTTTCGGTCGTCGTAGTTGTAGGTCGCCAAGGCCGAGCTCGTCGCCAGAAAGGCCAGCACCATCAGGCTTCCCACCAGGTTCACTACCGGGCGGCGCACGATGCGGATACCGGAGCGCCTCCAGAATCTGCTGGTTAGATCCTTGCGCGGACTGACCCACCCGCGTCGGCCCGCCAGAACCAACAGGGCCGGCAGAAAAGTCACCGCGCCGGCGCAACCCACTGCGATGGCTGCCGCCAAGGCCACACCTACCGTGTAGAAAACGGTGAGTTTCGTGAAGACCATCCCGAGGAAGGTGACGGCGACGGTGGCCGCAGAGGCGGTGATCACCTTTCCGACCGAGTCCAGTGCGCCACGCACGGAGTCATCGGAGCTCGCGCCGTTTCGCAGGTAGTCGTGATACCGGCTTATGAGGAACACCGCGTAGTCGGTTCCCGCGCCGGAGAGCATGGCGGTCAGCAGCACGATGGTCTGATTGGACACACTCAGGCCGAGGGTGCCGAGGCCGGCGACGACGCCTTGGGCGGTCGCCAACGCAACGCCAATCGTGATCAGCGGTAGAATCATCGTCAACGCGTTCCGGTAGACCATCAGCAGGATGGTCAGCAGAGCGATGACGGTGGCGACCTCGATTGTGATTCGGTCCCGCTCGCCGATGTCCTGGATGTCGTTGAAGGTGCCCGCCGGTCCGGTGACGTCAGCGGAGATCTGGGTTCCCTTAACGGCGGTGTTGACGATTTCGATGGCCCGCTTGGTGGCCGCGATGGCCTTCGGGGTTCCGATCTCGCCAACGATGTTGACCGGCAGCAGCCACGCCTTGTTGTCTTGACTAGCAAGGATCTCGCGCAGTGGGGGCGTGCTGATGAAGTCTTGGAGGGTCGCGACGCTCTCGGGGTCGGCGCGTAGCCTCTCGACCACTTTTCGGTAGACCGCTTCGTCCGCCTTGGTGAACCCCCGCTCATTGGTCAGAACGACGAGCAGGATGTTCTCCGAACTGGCCTCCTTGAACGCGTCGGCCATCTTTTTCTGGCTGACGACCGAGGGCGCGTCGGCGGGAAGGATGGATGCTGGCGCCTTCTGGGCAAGGACGGCCAGGGAGGGGAATACCAGGCTCAGAACGACTGCGAGAGCGATCCAGGCTCCGATGACCAGCAGTGGCCACCGCACGACGACGTGACCGATCCGACCGAAGACCCCCCGGCCTCCGGCGGCCTCAGTCATCTCTGCCGGAAGGCGGTGCCGACTCATCGGCAACTATGTTACTGACCTGCGTGGAGCTGTCGGGGACGCTCGGGAGCGTCGCGTCTTGGGCGGTCTCGGAAGATGGCGGACTGAGGCGCTGTTGACATGGATCCGACCCCCACTGATGAGTCGTCGAGAGAGCGGCTCTGCAATGTCAGCGGGTAGCCGGGCGGAACCGGGCGCTAGAACCCGTCACAGCCCCGCACGAGCGATGCGCGCTCCCCCCCCGGGGGCGGGAGACGCGCAGGCGGGGTGCTCCTGAAACGCGACGTTCTGGACTCGTGGGCGTGCCCTGCGTGTCAGGGTGATCTCCGAAGCCAACCAGGGCGCCCTGCAGGCGGCCGGACTGTCCTACATCCTGGGCACCCGGATTCCGATGTTGCCCGGTGTGGTGGGCGAATGGTGCGACCGCCATCCCGTGGAGGCGATCCCCGACGGGCTGGTGTTGACCCAGCTGCGGCCGGCGACTTCGGGTGAGAATGCCCGCGGCATTCCCGATCGTGTCATCTCCTACCAGTACCGCTACTACCAGTGCCGCGCCGATCGGGCCCGGCGCACCCTGCGGGGCATCGACGAACAAGACGAACAAGTGGCCAAGGCCCAACGCGCCGTGGACGGGCACGCTCCGGGCAAGGGCAACCGCAACATCCAGCTGGGCGGGGCGAGCAAGACCGTCAACCGCGCCCTGGAGGCCAAGACCCGCGCCCTGGCCGGCCGGAAGGGCCACACCACCAACCTCACCACCGCCTCGTCGAGCTTCGTCATCCACGCCTACCACCAGCTCTAACAGATTGAGAAGTCCTTCCGGATGTCCATGCACGGCCTGCAAGCCCGCCCGATCTACCACCACCTGCGCGACTCGATCGAAGCCCACCTGAGCATCGTGGTCGCGGCCATGGCCGTCAGTCACTACATCGAGACCCAAATCGGCTGGAGCGTAAAGAAATTCGTTCGCACCACCCGCCGCTACCGCACCGTGAAGGTCAAAGCCGGACAACACCACCCTCACCGCCGCCGAGCCACTGCCCGACGACCTGCGCGCCGCGCTGGCAAAATTCCGCGCCGATGATGCGCACCAATTTGAGCCAAGTCGGGTTAAGTGGCTCTTCGAGCTTAAGCGGGCA
>JAGQTO010000063.1 GCA_020439025.1 Mycobacterium sp.
GTCGACTTGCGCGAGCCCTTGAAGCCGACATGGCCGGAGGAGGCCCAGGCGATGACGTTGCCCTGCGGGTCGGTGATGGACACGATCGTGTTGTTGAACGTGCTCTTGATGTGGGCGGCTCCGTGCGGGACGTTCTTCTTTTCCCTGCGGCGGGTGGTCTTGCCCTTCTTGCCGGACGCGGCCTTCTTCGGAGGTGCCATGGTTACTTAGCCTTCTTCTTGCCGGCAATGGTGCGCTTCGGGCCCTTGCGGGTGCGCGCGTTGGTCTTGGTCCGCTGGCCGCGCACCGGCAGGCCACGGCGGTGCCGCAGGCCCTGGTAGCAGCCGATCTCGATCTTGCGGCGGATATCGGCCTGCACCTCGCGGCGCAGGTCGCCCTCCACCTTGAGGTTGCCCTCGATGTAATCGCGCAGCTGGGTGAGCTGATCATCGCTCAGGTCCTTGCTCCGCAGGTCCCGGTCGATGCCGGTGGCTGCCAGGATCTCCTGGGAGCGGGTACGGCCGATGCCGTAAATGTAGGTCAGCGCGATCTCCATACGCTTGTCGCGCGGGAGGTCGACGCCCACTAGACGTGCCACAGGGCTGTATTCCTTCTTCTATGCGGAGGTGTCGATCCCAGACCGTTCCCGTCCGACCCAGTTCCGATGGGGTCTTCCGGGGCCCGGCCTCCGTTCCGGACGCGTCTGCGAGGCGTATCCCCGCAGTGGTTCTGGGAGGTCTTCATTCAATTGTGGTGGGGCTCCGGTGGTGGGGCTGGCGCCCCGGTGATCAGCCCTGCCGCTGCTTGTGGCGCGGATCGGAGCAGATCACCATGACCCGCCCATGCCGGCGGATCACCCTGCACTTGTCGCAGATCGGCTTGACGCTCGGGTTCACCTTCACGGCTGGTTGGTCCTGTTCTTCCTCGTTTGCGGGTTTGGGCTGGGCACCGGGTTACCGGCGCCGAATCACTTGTAGCGGTAGACGATGCGGCCCCGGGTCAGGTCGTAGGGGGACAACTCCACCACGACCCGGTCCTCGGGCAGGATGCGGATGTAGTGCTGCCGCATCTTGCCGCTGATGTGGGCGAGCACCTTGTGGCCGTTCTCCAGCTCAATGCGGAACATCGCATTGGGCAGGGGCTCGACCACGCGGCCCTCGACCTCGATGGCACCGTCTTTCTTGCCCATAACCTCACAAATCCTGCTTGTATCGACTGGGCGGCGTTCGCCGGACTGCAAAACGTGTGATTCCAGGACGGGCACGCAAGAGCCGGCGCGACAACCGCACCGTGGCTCTACGATACCCGCTCGGCCCGCGGACGCCAAAATGTCGCCCGCGCACCGCATGACGGCACGCCGGACCCGGCTACGGTGGGCCGATGCGAGTGTTGGTCACCGGCGGCGCCGGGTTCATCGGAGCCAACTTCGTCCATAGTGCCATGCGGGAGCACCCGGGGGCGGCGGTGACGGTGCTCGACGCGCTGACCTATGCGGGCAGCCGGGAATCCCTGGCCGGCCTCGAGGGGGCGATCCGCCTGGTCGAGGGCGACCTCACCGACACCGCACTGGTCGACGCCCTGGTGGCCGAGTGCGACGCCGTCGTGCACTTCGCCGCCGAGACCCATGTCGACAACTCGCTGGACGATCCGGCCCCGTTCCTGCGCAGCAACGTCGTCGGGACGTTCTCGGTGCTCGAGGCGGTCCGGCGGCACGGGGTCCGGTTGCACCACGTCTCCACCGACGAGGTCTACGGCGACCTGCCGCTCGGGGAGTCGGTGAGGTTCACCGAGTCCACGCCGTACAACCCGTCGAGCCCCTACTCGGCGACCAAGGCCTCGGCCGATCTGCTGGTCCGGGCCTGGGTGCGCTCCTACGGCGTCAACGCCACCATCTCGAACTGCTCGAACAACTACGGGCCGTTCCAGCACATCGAGAAATTCATCCCCCGCCAGATCACCAACGTGCTCACCGGCCGGCGGTGCAAGCTCTACGGGGCCGGCGCCAACGTGCGCGACTGGATCCACGTCGAGGACCACAACAGTGCGGTGTGGCGGATCCTTCGCGACGGCGCCCCGGGCCGGACCTACCTCATCGGCGCAGACGGCGAGCGCGACAACCGCTCGGTGCTGCGGCTGATCCTGGAACTGATGGATCGCGACCCGGACGATTTCGACCACGTCACCGACCGCGCCGGACACGACCTGCGGTACGCCATCGACGCCACGGCGCTGCGCACCGAACTGGGCTGGGCGCCCAGGCACACCGATTTCGCCGAGGGACTGCGCGCCACCATCGAGTGGTATCGCGACAACGAATGGTGGTGGTCTCCACTGAAGGCCGGGGTCGAGGCCGGCTACGCGAAGAAGGGGCAGTGATGACCGGCGGGTGGCGGGAACTGGCGGTCCCCGGCGCGTGGGAGATCACCCCGCGACTGCACGGCGACGGCCGGGGCCTCTTCTTCGAGTGGTTCACCGATCACGCCTTCTCCGAGACGGTCGGTCACCACTTCGACGTGCGTCAGGCCAACTGCTCGATGTCGGCGGCCGGGGTGCTGCGCGGACTGCACTTCGCCCAGGTGCCGCCAGGCCAGGCCAAGTACGTGACCTGCGTCGCCGGGGCGGTCTTCGACGTCGTCGTCGACATCCGGGTGGGCTCGCCCACTTACGGACAGTGGGATTCGGTGCTGCTCGACGACGAGACCCGGCGCTCGGTATATCTGTCCGAGGGGCTGGCCCACGGCTTCCAGGCACTGCGGGACGGCTCCACCGTCATGTACCTCTGCTCGACGCCGTATGCCCCGCAGCGGGAGCACACCATCGCCGCGACCGATCCGGCCATCGGCATCCGCTGGCCGCTGCCGGCCGCGGAGCCGTCGATGTCCGACCGCGATGCCGCGGCACCCTCGCTGGCCGAAGCTGAGGCCGCGGGCCTGCTGCCCACCTGGTCACAGACCCGCGCCTTCGTCGCGGGCCTACCCCCGGCCTGAGGCTTGCACCCGCCACTCGGCCGTTACTAGGATGTCCAAGTATCTTCGTTCCGGGCCGGAAGGCAGTTCATGACCACTCAGATTCCCCACTTCATCGACGGCCGGCGCAGTGCCCTGGCCGGCACCCGCACCGCCGACGTGTTCAACCCGAGCACCGGCGCGGTCCAGGCGCAGGTGCTGCTCGCCTCGGCGGCCGATGTCGACACCGCCGTGGCATCCGCGGTCGAGGCACAGAAGGAGTGGGCGGCCTGGAACCCGCAGAAGCGGGCCCGGGTCCTGATGAAGTTCATCGACCTGGTCAACGCCAATGCCGACGAGATCGCCGAAATGCTGTCCCTCGAGCACGGCAAGACCCTGGCCGACGCCCACGGCGACATCCAGCGCGGTATCGAGGTCATCGAGTTCGCCACCGGAATCCCGCACCTGATGAAGGGCGAGTACACCGAGGGCGCCGGGCCGGGCATCGACGTCTACTCCATCCGCCAGCCGCTCGGGGTGGTCTGCGGTATCACCCCGTTCAACTTCCCGGCGATGATTCCGCTGTGGAAGGCCGGACCCGCCCTGGCCTGCGGCAACGCCTTCGTCCTCAAGCCCTCCGAGCGGGATCCCTCGGTGCCGCTGCGACTGGCCGAGCTGTTCGTCCAGGCCGGCCTGCCGCCGGGGGTCTTCCAGGTCGCCAACGGCGACAAGGAGGCGGTC
>JAGQTO010000347.1 GCA_020439025.1 Mycobacterium sp.
GACCGAGGTGTTCGAGATCGGAATAGAGATCAGGTGGATCAGGGTCAGGGTCAGCCCGATCGCCAGGCCGGCGAAGCCCTTGGGGGCACGGTCGTCGGTGGCGCCCAGGATCACCAGCAGGAAGACGAAGGTCAGAACCACCTCGGCCAGCAGCACCGCGCCCAGCGAGTAGAAGTACGGCGAGTTCGCGCCATAGCCGTTGGCGGCCATATTGCCGACGGGGCTCCACTCCGGGCGGCCCTTGGCGATGACGAGGATCACCAGGCCGCCGAGCAGGCCGCCGATAACCTGGGCCGCCCAGTAGCGTGGGACGGCCGTCCATTCCACCCGCTTGGCGATCGCCGCCCCGAGGGTCACCGCCGGGTTGAAATGGCCGCCGGAGATGGTGCCGAACGCGTACACCCCGGTCAGGACGGTCAGACCGAACGCCAGGGACACCCCGGTGTAGCCGATGCCGATCGAAAGGTCGCCGGCCGGATCCGCGGCGAACACCGCGGCTCCGCAGCCGCCCAGCACCAGCCAGAATGTGCCGATCAGCTCCGCGGCGAGGCGGTGCGTCATTGTCGGAGCGGTCATCAAGTATCCCTTTCAGCGCAGTGAGCGTGGATGCCGACAAAGCTTCTCATCTGGAATGTTGGCTGCGTTGGGGATTCCGCGCAAAGTTTCGCCCCTTGCGAACATGAACCCCGCGTTGGGTGGATTAGGCTGACCTAAGTTGGCATGTCCGATGCCGCGAACATATCGTTTTAGTACCTGTTGACACCAGAGATAGGGTCGCCGTTCGCCGACGCACGGAGGAACCCGCGGGTCGCGGTGCCGTCTACGAATCGCCGCGCGACAGAAGGGTCAGGTGCGTATGCCTACTAACGTCGGGCTCTACAACCCCGCATACGAACACGACGCCTGCGGTGTCGCGATGGTCGTAGACATGCACGGCCGGCGCAGCCGCGACATCGTGGACAAAGCCATCACCGCGCTGGTGAACTTGGAGCACCGCGGCGCCGCCGGCGCCGAGCCCAACAGCGGCGACGGCGCGGGCATCATGCTGCAGGTACCGGACTCGTTCCTGCGCGCGGTATGCGCCGAGCAGGGCATCGAACTGCCGGCCGAGGGCTCCTACGCCACCGGCATCGCCTTCCTGCCGCAGTCCTCGCGCGATGCCGCCGCCGCCTGCGAGGGCGTGGGCAAGATCGTCGAGGCCGAGGGCCTGACGATGCTGGGCTGGCGCGACGTGCCCACCGACGACTCCTCGCTGGGCGCGCTGGCGCGCGACGCCATGCCGACCTTCCGCCAGCTGTTCATCGGCGGCGCCTCCGGGATGGAACTGGAGCGCAAGGCCTACGTGATCCGCAAGCGCGCCGAGCACGAACTGGGAACCAAGGGGCCGGGACAGGACGGCCCCGGCCGCGAGACCGTCTACTTCCCCAGCCTTTCCGGCAAGACCTTGGTTTACAAGGGCATGCTGACCACCCCGCAGCTGAAGGCCTTCTACCTGGATCTGCAGGACGACCGTCTGGAGAGCGCGCTGGGCATCGTGCACTCGCGGTTCTCCACCAACACCTTCCCGTCCTGGCCGCTCGCCCACCCGTTCCGCCGGATCGCCCACAACGGCGAGATCAACACCGTGACCGGCAACGAGAACTGGATGCGGGCCCGTGAGGCGCTGATCGACACTGACGTGTTCGGGACCAGCGTGGAGAAGGTCTTCCCGATCTGCACCCCCGGCGCCTCCGACAGCGCGCGCTTCGACGAGGTGCTCGAACTGCTGCACCTCGGCGGTCGCAGCCTGCCGCACGCCGTGCTGATGATGATCCCGGAGGCCTGGGAGCGCAACGAGTCGATGGACCCGGCCCGCCGGGCGTTCTACGCTTACCACGCGGCGCTGATGGAGCCCTGGGACGGTCCGGCCTCGGTGTGCTTCTCCGACGGCACTGTCGTCGGAGCGGTGCTCGACCGCAACGGTCTGCGGCCCTCCCGGATCTGGGTGACCGACGACGGCCTGGTCGTCATGGCCTCCGAGGCCGGCGTGCTGGAACTCGATCCGGCCCACGTCGTCCAGCGCCTGCGCCTGCAGCCCGGCAGGATGTTCCTGGTCGACACCGAGCAGGGACGGATCATCTCCGATGAGGAGATCAAGGCCGAACTGGCCGCCGAACATCCTTACCAGCAATGGCTGGACACCGAGCAGTTCCATCTGGACGACCTGCCGCAGGGCCCCTACATTCGGATGCCGCATCACCGCGTCGTTGCCCGGCAGCAGGCCTTCGGCTTCACCTACGAAGAGCTGAACATGTTGGTCGCACCGATGGCGCGCACCGGCGCCGAGGCCCTCGGCTCGATGGGCACCGACACCCCCATCGCCGTGCTCTCGTCGCGCCCGCGCATGCTGTTCGACTACTTCCAGCAGCTGTTCGCGCAGGTCACCAATCCACCGCTGGATGCCATCCGTGAGGAGGTGGTGACCAGCCTGTCGGCCACCCTCGGCCCGGAGCGTGACCTGCTGAACCCGACCGCGGAGTCCTGCCACCAGATCCTGCTGCCGCAGCCCATCCTGCGGAATCACGAGCTGGCCAAGCTGGTCAACCTGAACCCCGACGACGTGGTCCACGGCAACAAGCACGGGATGCGCTCGGCGATCATCCGGTGTCTCTACCCGGTGGCCAAGGGCGGGGCCGGCCTGCGTCGCGCTCTCGATGACATCCGGGCGGCGGCCAGCCAGGCAATCGCCGGCGGGGCGCGGATCCTGATCCTGAGCGATCGCGAGTCCGACGGGTCGAACGCTCCGATCCCGTCGCTGCTGTCGGTCGCGGCCGTACACCACCACCTGGTGCGCGAGCGCACTAGGACCCAGGTGGGCCTGGTCGTCGAGTCCGGTGACGCCCGCGAGGTGCACCACATGGCGATGCTGATCGGCTTCGGTGTAGGGGCCATCAACCCCTATATGGCCTTCGAGTCGATCAGCGACATGGTCGACCGGGGCCTGCTCGGCGACGTCTCCCGCGAGAAGGCGCTGACGAACTACATCAAGGCCGCCGGTAAAGGCGTGCTGAAGGTGATGTCGAAGATGGGTATCTCCACCGTCGCCTCCTACACCGGCGCGCAGCTGTTCCAGGCGATCGGCATCTCGCAGTCGGTACTCGACGAGTACTTCACCGGGCTGAGCTGCCCGGTGGGCGGGATCGACCTCGACGACATCGCCGCCGACGTCGCCGCCCGCCATCAGCTGGCCTACCTGGACCGACCCGACGAGCGGGCGCACCGCGAACTCGAGGTCGGCGGCGAGTACCAGTGGCGCCGCGAGGGCGAGTACCACCTGTTCAACCCGGACACGGTGTTCAAGCTGCAGCACTCCACCCGCACCGGGCAGTACTCGGTGTTCAAGGAGTACACGACGCTGGTCGACGACCAGAGCGAGCGGATGGCCTCGCTGCGCGGGCTGCTCATGTTCAAGGAGGGCGTGCGCCCGCCGGTGCCGATCGAGCAGGTCGAGCCGGCCAGCGAGATCGTCAAACGGTTTTCCACCGGCGCGATGAGCTACGGTTCGATCTCCGCCGAGGCGCACGAGACGCTGGCGATCGCGATGAACCGCCTCGGTGCGCGGTCGAATTCGGGTGAGGGCGGTGAGGCGGTCAGCCGCTTCGAGCCGGAAGCCAACGGCGACTGGCGGCGCAGCGCCATCAAGCAGGTCGCCTCCGGCCGGTTCGGGGTCACCAGCCACTACCTGACCAACTGCACCGATAT
>JAGQTO010000348.1:0-333 GCA_020439025.1 Mycobacterium sp.
CCGGCGATCATCGGGTTCAGCAGGCCCACGGCGGCCAACGGGATCGCGGCGACGTTGTACCCGAACGCCCAGAACAGGTTCTGCTTGATGACCCGCAGCGTGCGGGACGACAGCCGCAGGGCGGTCGGCACGGTGCGCAGGTCGCCGCGCACCAGGGTGATGTCGCCGGCTTCGATCGCGGCATCGGTGCCGGTCCCCATCGCCATACCGATATCGGCGCGGGCCAGCGCCACCGAGTCGTTGACGCCGTCGCCGACCATCGCGACCCGCCTGCCGGCCGCCTGCAGGGCGGCGATGGCATCGGACTTTTCCGACGGCAGCACCCCGGCAATG
>JAGQTO010000348.1:346-789 GCA_020439025.1 Mycobacterium sp.
ACGCTCGGCGATACCCACCTCGGTGGCCACCCGGGCGGCGACCGCGGCGTTGTCTCCGGTCAGCAGCATCGGGGTGATGCCCATGGCGGTCAGCTCGCCGATCGCCTCGGCGCTGGTCGGCTTGACGGCGTCGACCACCCGCAGCACACCGCGCTCGCGGCCGTCCCAGCTGACCGCGACGCTGGTTCGCCCGTCGCTGTCGGCGGCACGGGCCACTCGCACCGCCACACCGTCAACCACGCCGCGAACCCCGATTCCGGGCTCGTTGGCGAAATCGGCAACCTCGGCGACGTCCAGGCCCCGATCACGAGCCGCGGCGACGATCGCCGCGGCCACCGGATGCTCGGAGGCCGACTCCACTGCGGCCGCCCGGGCCAGCACGGTCTCCGCTTCCTCCCCCGGCGCGGGCTCGACACCGTCCACGCTCATCGCGCCGGTGGTCA
>JAGQTO010000348.1:919-6256 GCA_020439025.1 Mycobacterium sp.
GGGCAGGCGATGATCAGCACGGCCACCGCCGCGGTGAACGCCGCCGCGACCGAGTGCCCGGTCACCAGCCACCCCACCAGTGTCACCGCCGCCACCACCAGAACGGCCGGCACGAACACCGACGAGACGCGGTCGGCCAGCCGCTGGATCGAGGCCTTTCCGCCCTGGGCGTCGGCGACCATCCGGGCCATCCGCGCCAACTGGGTGTCGGCGCCGACCTTGGTGGCGCGCACCAGCAGCCGGCCGTAGGTGTTGACCGCCCCGCCGAGCACCTCGTCACCGGCGCGCACGTCGGTGGGCACCGATTCTCCGGTCATCGCCGAGGTGTCCAGCGCCGACGTTCCGTCGGCCACTACACCGTCGGTGGCCACCCGCTCGCCGGGGCGGACCACGATCACGTCGCCCACCGACAACTCCCCGGCCGGGATCCGGACCTCCGCGCTGTCGCGCAGCACGGTCGCGTCCTTGGCGCCCAGCGACAGCAGCGCGCGCAGGGCCGACCCGGCCGAGCGCTTGGCCTTGGCCTCGGCATAACGCCCGGCCAGCAGGAAGACCGTTACCGCTGCGGCCACCTCGAAGTAGACGTGCCCGGTTCCGGTGAACACTGCCACCGCCGACCACAGGTAGGCCGCCAGGGTGCCCAGCGACACCAGGGTGTCCATCGTCGAGGACCCGTGCCGGGCGCTGTTGAGCGCCGCCTTGTGGAACGGATACCCGCCCCAGAACACGATCGGCGTGGTCAGCGCGAGAACCAGCCACTGCCAGCCCGGACGCTGCAGCGCGCTCACCATCGACAGCAGCACGACCGGGGCGGCCAGCAGGGCGGACCCGATCAGCCGGGAGCGCAACTGCTCCTCGGGCACATCGTGGCTCATGTGGTCCTCGGGGTGGCCGTGCCCCATCCCGGCATGGTCGATCGGCTCGGCCCGGTAGCCGGTGGACTCCACGGCCCGCACCAGATCGTCGGCGCTGACCTGCGAGTCGTGTTCGACATGGGCCTGCTCGACGGCGAAGTTCACCGAGGCGTGCACCCCGTCAAGATCGTTGAGCCGACGTTCCACCCGGGCCGCGCAGGAGGCGCAGCTCATCCCGGTCAGTTTCAAGTCGGTCGTGGTCATACCACAACCATACCCCTAGGGGGTATGTTCGCCAAGGGTGCTTCTGCGGCGCCGAAGGCCCGCCACACCGAGGACGATCAGCACGCCGGCGACCGTGGCCAGCAGCCAGGCCAGGAACATCAGTGGGGGGTCGTAGACCGCCGAAACGGTGGCCGGCTCGCCGTCGGTGATCGGCGGCACGTCGACCAGGCTGCGGACCTGCGACCAGCACAGCGCCGCGCCCACGGCCGCCACGACCGCCAGCACCAGTTGCACGACGTGCCTCACCCGCTCCGGTCCTCCACCAGCGGGATCAGCGCCGCGCGGAGAGCCTCGTGATCGCGCGCCCAGGCCTGTACGTACCGGCCCCCGGTGAGCTTGAGCCCCACCGCGGTCCGCCCGCGCGGTACCCCGTTGATCTCCCCGAGGGTGCGGGAGGTCTGCCACTTCTCCAGCGGTCCGGTGGCCCGCAGGCCCAGTGTGCGGCCCTGCCACTTCTCCATGAAACCGGCGGCCTTGACCGTGTTCTCCGGATCGGGATACACCGCGACGATCTCGCTGACCGGAAGGGTCTCGGTGCCCTCGCGCAGGGTTTCGGGGGTGAGTTCGACACTGGTGTGGACGCGCGCGGCTTTGATCTGCAGGCCGAGGAATCCGCTCACCACGATCAGGAACATCAGCGGCACCATGATCCGAAATCCCAGGCCGGCGCGGTACTGGACAAAAACCATGGTCAGCGCGGCGGCCGGTCCGGCCAGCAGCCAATACCAGCTGGCGCCGCTCTCGGAGATCAGGGGGAGTTCGGGCTCAGCCACCGGCGTACCACTCGACGATGTGCGGGCGGCTGAGCATCAGGGTGCCGACGATGATCGGCAGCAGGCTCAGCAGGGCGAGGATGTGCGTGCCGGCGAACACCGCGGCCACCGCCACCACCACCACGATGGCCAGCCCCAGCGCCATCGCCGCGCGACGGAATCGGGGATTGCGGTCGCGGGCCCGCACCGCGAAGGCGGTCAGGGCGACGCCGGCGACGGCGAAGATGATCCCGGCGCCGCGGTAGAGCCGCGCGTAGTCGCGGATGGACTCATCCGACACCGTGGCCGGGGCGCCCTGGCGCAGCGCGTCGAGGCTGACGTTGGCCGCCAGCAACCCGCCGGCCATCAGCAACACCGCGCCGAGGACCAGCAGCCAGACGGCTGCGGTGACGCCGCCGGGTCGGGATGCGCTCGCACTCATGTCCGGGTCGGTCATATCGGGGCCAGCCTAGGTCAACGGACGAAGAAGCGAGTCGAGTCCGGGCGGTGCAGCAGGAAGATGCCGCCGGCGATCAGCACCGAACCCACGATGCCGGTGACGGCGAAGACCACCGCGGCCACCGGCGGGCGGGCCGGACCGCCCAGACTCATGATGGTGTAGATGATCGTGGCGATGCCGCCGCCGGTCAGCAGGGTCCTGGTCCATCGGTAGCCGGAGCGCAGCAGCACGATGAACGTCAGCACCACCCCGCCGATCACGATCGCCAGCACCGCGGTGATGGCGAACACGAAGATCGAATTCGCCGCCCGCGCGGTGGTGTAGGCGTCGACCAGCTGGCCGATGAGCATCAGCGGCAACGCGGTCAGCCACAGCCAGAAGCCGGTGTCGACGTCGGTGGGCCGCGGCGGCGGCGCGGCCGGGGGCGGCCCGGCCGGTGGCCGGCCCGGCGGCGGATGGGGGTTCACCGCAGCCAGCCCGCGGCATCGGCGGCCCAGTAGGTCAGCACGATGTCGGCGCCGGCCCGGCGGATCGCCGTGAGCGACTCCAGGGCAGCGGCGCGGCCGTCGACCCAGCCGTTGGCGGCCGCGGCGCTGATCATCGCGTACTCGCCGGAGACCTGATAGGCGGCCACCGGCACCGAGGAGACCCGGGCTGCCGCCGCCACGATGTCCAGATAGGCCATCGCCGGTTTGACCATGACCATGTCGGCACCCTCCTCGAGGTCCAGGGTGATCTCGCGCAGCGCCTCCCGGGCGTTGCCGCCGTCCTGCTGGTAGGTGCGCCGGTCACCGGTCAGGCTGGAGGCCACCGCCTCGCGGAACGGGCCGTAGAACGCGGAGGCGAACTTGGCCGCGTAGGCCAGGATCGCCACGTCGGTGAAACCGGCGGCGTCCAGGCCGTCGCGGATGGCCGCCACCTGGCCGTCCATCATCCCGCTGGGGCTGACCACGTGGGCCCCCGACTCCGCCTGGGCCACGGCGAGCTTGACGTACTGCGCGTTGGTCGCGTCATTGTCGACCCGGCCCGAGTCGTCCACGATCCCGCAGTGCCCGTGTTCGGTGAACTCGTCCAGGCAGGTGTCGGCCATCAGCACGGTGGCATCGCCGAGGTCCGCGGCGAGGTCGCGCAGCGCGACGTTCAGGATCCCGTCGGGGTCAAGTCCGCATGACCCGGTGGCGTCCTTGTCCGCTTCACTCGGCACGCCGAAGATCATCAGCCCGCCGACCCCGGCCTGTACGGCGTCGGCGGCCGCTCGGCGCAGCGATTCGCTGGTGTGCTGGACGACCCCGGGCATCGAGGAAATCGGCCGCGGTTCGGCGATCCCGTCGGCGACGAACATCGGCAGCACCAGATGGCGCGGCTCGAGCGAGGTCTGGGCCACCAAACGGCGCAGCGCCGGGGTGGACCGCAACCGCCGGGGTCGCTGCCTGGGGAACGCCATCGCGGGGGCCGCCTAGATCCTTCTGCGGCAGCCCGCAGCGCCCGGCTTCACGCCGTTGTGGCGGCCCGCTGCGCCCGACTCCGTCGCGCTTGCGACCGCCACTACCGGCGCCGGCTCTTCTTGCGCGGCGGGGGCAGGGCACCCTCGGCACGCAGCCGGGCAGCATGCTCGGCCAGCGCGTCGACAAGCGGCCCGATGGCCGCGGTCTCCGGCCGGACGTCGACCCGCAGCCCGAACTCGGCGGCGGTCTCGGCGGTCTTGGGCCCGATGCAGGCGACGATGGTGCGCGCGTGCGGCTTGCCGGCGATGCCGACCAGGTTGCGCACCGTCGAGGACGAGGTGAAGCAGACCGCGTCGAACCCGCCGGTCTTGATCATCTCCCGGGTCTCGGCCGGCGGCGGTGCGGCGCGCACCGTGCGGTAGGCGGTCACGTCCTCGATCTCCCAGCCGCGTTCCCGCAGGCCCTCGGCCAGGGTTTCGGTGGCGATATCGGCCCGCGGCAGCAGCACCCGGTTGACCGGGTCGAAAACGTCGTCGTAGTCCGGGAAGTCGTCGAGCAGACCGAGCGAGGACTGTTCACCGGCCGGCACCAGTTCCGGGCTGATGCCGAACGCGCGCACCCGGTCGGCGGTGGCCTCGCCGACGCAGGCGATCTTGACCCCGGAGAACGCCCGGGCATCCAGACCGAACTCGCCGAATTTCTCCCACACCGCGCGCACCGCGTTGGTGGAGGTGAACACCACCCACTGGTAGCGGCCGTCGACCAGGCCCTTGACGGCGCGTTCCATCTGCGCCGGGCTGCGCGGCGGCTCGACGGCGATGGTCGGCACCTCGACGGGCAGTGCGCCGTGTCCGACCAGGCGCTCACTCATCTCGCCGGCCTGTTCCTTGGTGCGCGGAACCAGGACGGTCCAGCCGTAGAGGGCACGGCTTTCCCACCAGTTCAGCTTGGCGCGGGCCGCGACGGTGCGTCCAATGGTCACGACCAGCGGGCCGGCCAGGGGGCCGGCGGGGTCGCCGGTTCCCGGCGGGTTGCGGTCGGTCAGCCCCTGCAGGGTGGTCTCCACCGAACGCTGAGCGCAGGTGGTTCCCTGGGCGCTCACCACGCACGGGGTCGACTCGGCGAGGCCGTACTCGATCAGCGTGCGGGCGGCATCGGCCAGGTGCGAGGCGGTCGCCGACAGGATCAGCGGGCCCGGCGCGGCGGCCAGGGCGGCCCAGTCCACTTCACCGCGCACGTCGGCGACGGTGTGGGTGGAGCCGAGCGGGAGCCCGGCGTAGGTGGGCACGGCCACGGTGGCCGGCAGTCCGGGCACGATCTCGAAGCTCAGATGCGATCGCGACACCGCGTTCACCTCGGTGATGACCGCGTCCACCGACATCGGATCGCCGGCGACCAGGCGGACCACGTCGGTCCCGGTCTTGGCCTCGGCGATGAGGGTCTTGGCCACCTCGGCCGGCTCGCCGAGCGCGGGCCGCACGTCCGGGCCGACCGACACCACCGGCGGGGCGGTCTGGTCCGTGCCGGCCGACGACGGGCGC
>JAGQTO010000064.1:0-2185 GCA_020439025.1 Mycobacterium sp.
TCATTCGCGGGACTGACACAGATGGAGTGATCAGTATGGCGCTGACCGCCGAGCAGAAGAGAGAAATCCTGGGCAACTCGGGCCTGCACGAGACCGCCACCGGTTCGCCGGAGGCCCAGGTGGCGCTGCTGACCAAGCGCATCTCCGATCTCACCGAGCACCTCAAGACCCACAAGCACGACCACCACTCCCGGCGCGGGCTGCTGCTGCTGGTCGGCCGTCGTCGGCGGCTGCTCAAGTACGTCGCTCAGGTCGACGTCGAGCGCTACCGCTCGCTGATCGAGCGGCTCGGCCTGCGCCGCTGACCGCCCGGCCGCCCGGATCGGCGGCCGCCCCGGTGTAGCATCGGATCGTCACGGGCCGTTTCACCGGCCCGTGCCTCGGGTGCGGTCCACGCACACCCGCGTGGCCGTACCCGCGTCTCCTGGCGAGGCACCCCTGATCGGGCGGTCTTCGGTAGTGGCTGCCGGGCTCTTCAAGCAGAGGCCGGCCGCTTCGATCGACGGCCGTAGCCGTATCCGGGTGTTCCCCCTCGCGCTCGGCTGTGTCCGGGTGGCGACGCGAAACTGAACAGTGAACCCCCAGAAAGGCTGTACGGACACACATGTCTGTCGCTGAAATCGACGAAGGCGTCTTCGAAACAACCGCCACCATCGACAACGGGAGCTTCGGCACCCGCACCGTCCGGTTCGAGACCGGCCGGCTGGCCCAGCAGGCCGCCGGCTCCGTGGTCGCCTACCTCGACGAGGAAACCATGCTGCTCTCGGCCACCACGGCCGGCAAGAGCCCCAAGGAGCACTTCGACTTCTTCCCGCTGACCGTCGACGTCGAGGAGCGGATGTACGCTGCCGGGCGCATCCCCGGCTCGTTCTTCCGGCGTGAGGGCCGGCCCTCCACCGACGCCATCCTGACCTGCCGGCTCATCGACCGGCCGTTGCGCCCGTCCTTCGTCGCCGGCCTGCGCAACGAGATCCAGGTGGTCGTGACGGTGCTGAGCCTGGACCCCAATGACCTCTACGACGTGCTGGCGATCAATGCCGCCTCGGCCTCCACCCAGCTGGCCGGCCTGCCGTTCTCCGGACCGGTCGGCGGCGTTCGGGTGGCGCTGATTCGCGGTCAGTGGGTGGCCTTCCCCACCGTCGAGCAGCTCGAGGAAGCGGTGTTCGACATGGTCGTGGCCGGCCGCGTCGTGCACGGCGGTGACGTCGCGATCATGATGGTCGAGGCCGAGGCCACCGACAATGTCATCGACCTCGTCGCCGGCGGCGCCCCGGCGCCGACCGAGACCGTGGTTGCCGAGGGTCTCGAGGCCGCCAAGCCGTTCATCGCCGCCCTGTGCGAGGCGCAGAAGGACCTGGCCGGCCGCGCCGCCAAGGAGACCGCCGACTACCCGGTGTTCCCGGACTACGCGGAGGACGTCTACACCGCCGTGGCCGATGTGGCCGGCGGCCCGCTGGCCGAGGCGCTGACCATCGCCGGCAAGCAGGAGCGCAACGACCGCACCGACGAGATCAAGGGCGAGGTGCTGCTCAAACTGGGCGAGAACTTCGCCGGCCGGGAGAAGGAGATCGGCGCGGCCTACCGCTCGCTGACCAAGAAGCTCGTCCGCCAGCGCATCCTGACCGACAACTTCCGCATCGACGGCCGCGGCATCACCGACATCCGTGCGCTGTCGGCCGAGGTGGCCGTGATCCCCCGGGCGCACGGCAGCGCCCTGTTCGAACGCGGCGAGACCCAGATCATGGGTGTCACCACGCTGGACATGGTCAAGATGGCCCAGCAGATCGACTCGCTCGGTCCGGAGAAGTCGAAGCGCTACATGCACCACTACAACTTCCCGCCGTACTCGACCGGTGAAACCGGCCGGGTGGGCTCGCCCAAGCGCCGCGAGATCGGCCACGGCGCGCTGGCCGAGCGGGCGCTGATGCCGGTGCTGCCCAGCGTCGAGGAATTCCCCTACGCCATCCGGCAGGTGTCCGAGGCCCTGGGCTCCAACGGCTCGACCTCAATGGGTTCGGTGTGCGCTTCGACGCTGTCGCTGCTCAACGCCGGTGTGCCGCTGAAGGCCCCGGTCGCCGGTATCGCGATGGGTCTGGTCTCCGACGAGGTCGACGGTGAGACCCGCTACGTCGCCCTGACCGACATCCTCGGCGCGGAGGACGCCTTCGGCGACATGGACTTCAAG
>JAGQTO010000064.1:2206-28877 GCA_020439025.1 Mycobacterium sp.
GCCGGCACCAAGGAGTTCGTCACCGCCCTGCAGTTGGACACCAAGCTCGACGGCATCCCGTCGAAGGTGCTGGCCGGTGCGCTGTCGCAGGCCAAGGACGCCCGGATGGCGATTCTCGAGGTGATGGCCGAGGCCATCGACGCCCCCGACGAGATGAGCCCGTACGCCCCGCGCGTCACCGCCATCAAGATTCCGGTCGACAAGATCGGTGAGGTCATCGGGCCCAAGGGCAAGATGATCAACACCATCACCGAGGAGACCGGCGCCTCGATCTCCATCGAGGACGACGGCACGGTGTTCGTAGGCGCCACCGACGGGCCCTCGGCGCAGGCCGCGATCGACCGCATCAACGCCATCGCCAACCCGCAGCTGCCCAAGATCGGCGAGCGGTTCCTCGGAACCGTGGTCAAGACCACCGACTTCGGCGCGTTCGTCTCGCTGCTGCCCGGCCGCGACGGCTTGGTCCACATCTCAAAGCTGGGCAAGGGCAAGCGGATCGGCAAGGTCGAGGACGTCGTCAAGGTGGGCGACAAGCTGCGGGTGGAGATCGCCGATATCGACAACCGCGGCAAGATCTCCCTGGTCCCGGTCGACGACGACGCCGCCGCGGGGGACGCAGCCAAGGGAGCCGCACCGGCTGATGCCGCGACCGTCGGCAACTGAGGACCGCTCGGCCGTCCGGCGCACCGTGCTGCCGGGCGGCCTGCGGGTCGTCACCGAGCGGGTGCCCTCGGTACGTTCGGCCTCGGTCGGCCTGTGGGTCAACGTCGGTTCCCGCGACGAGGGTGCCACCGTGGCCGGCGCCGCCCACTTCCTGGAGCACCTGCTGTTCAAGGCCACCCCGACTCGCACATCGGTCGAGATCGCCCAGGCGGTGGACGCGGTCGGCGGTGAGCTGAACGCGTTCACCTCCAAGGAGCACACCTGCTACTACGCGCATGTGCTCGATGACGACCTGGAGATGGCCGTCGACCTGGTGGCCGATGTCGTGCTCAACGGTGTGTGCGCGTCCGCCGACGTCGAACTGGAACGTGATGTCGTGCTCGAGGAGATCGCCATGCGCGACGACGATCCCGAGGACAGCCTGGGCGATGCCTTCCTGACCACGATGTTCGGTGACCATCCGGTGGGCCGGCCGGTGATCGGCAGCGTCGATTCGGTCTCGGCCATGACCCGAAACCAGTTGCGCTCCTTTCACGTTCGCCGCTACACCCCGGAGCGCATGGTCCTGGCGGTGGCCGGCAACATTGACCACGACCACGTCGTCGCGCTGGCGCGGGAGTATTTCGCCGGCCGCCTGGTCGATGGTCGTGAACCCCGCCCGCCGCGCAACGGATCGGGCCGGCTGACCGGCCGGCCGGGGATGACCCTGATCAAGCGGGACTCCGAACAAACCCATCTGACGCTCGGGGTCCGGGTGCCGGGCCGCAACTGGTCGCACCGGTGGGCGCTCATGGTGCTCAACACCGCGGTCGGGGGAGGGCTGAGCTCGCGGCTGTTCCAGCAGATCCGGGAGACCCGCGGGCTGGCCTACTCGGTGTACTCGGCCGTCGACACGTTCTCCGACAGCGGCGCGTTCTCGGTGTACGCCGGGTGCCTGCCGGAGCGGTTCGGCGAGGTGGTGCGGCTCACCGCGGAGGTGCTTGAGACGGTGGCCCGCGACGGCATCACCGAGGCCGAGTGCCGCATCGCCAAGGGCTCGATGCGTGGCGGGCTGCTGTTGGGCCTGGAGGACTCGGCATCCCGGATGAACCGCTTGGGCCGCAACGAACTCAACTACGGCGAACACCGCAGCATCTCCGACACCCTCCGGCACATCGACGAGGTGACCGTCGAGGAGGTCAACGCGGTCGCCCGCAAGGTGCTCTCCGGCCGGTTCGGCGCGGCGGTGCTGGGTCCGCATCGGTCCAAAGGGTCACTGCCGCAGCGGCTTCGGGCGATGGCGGGATAGCTGGTTGTCTGGGAGCGGCGGTCCGGGCAGACGGGGGTTTCTGCTGGGCGGGCTGAGCCTGCTCGGAGGGCTGGGCCTGCTTGCCGGGTGTGGGCGGTCCGAGTCCGTGGGGGCGGCGCCGGTTGAGCCGTCGGCGCCGGTCGCCGAACGGATCGAGGCGTTGGCCGACACCTATGACGCGACCGTCGGGGTGTACGGGGTGAACCTGGCCGACGGCCGCACCCTGGCGCTGCGCGACGGTGAGATGTTCGCGGTGTGCTCGACATTCAAGGCCTATCTGGCCGCCCGGGTGTTGCAGCTTGCCCAGCAGGGGGAGCTGGCGCTGACCGACACGGTGTTCATCGACCCGGCGGCGCTGGTCACCTACTCGCCGGTGACTGAACCGGAGGCCGGGAGCAGCATGGCGCTGGGTGAACTGTGCCGCGCGGTGCTGCAGATCAGCGACAACACCGCCGCCAATCTGTTGCTGCGCCGGATCGGCGGTCCTGCGGCCATCACGGATTTCGCCCGCTCGATCGGCGATGAGCGCACCCGGCTGGACCGCTGGGAGACCGAACTGAACTCCGCGCTGCCCGGCGATCCGCGTGACACCACCACCCCGCGCGCTATCGGCGGCGGCGTGCGGACCCTGTTGACCGGGCCGGTTCTCGATGACATCCACCGCAGCCAACTCGAGGAGTGGATGCTGGGCAACCAGACATCGGCACGCAGCATGCGGGCCGGATTGCCGCCCGGGTGGACCACGGCGGACAAGACCGGCGCCGGCGGCTACGGCAGCACCAACGACGTCGGCATCGCCTACGGACCGGAGGGGCAGCGCATCCTGCTCTCGGTGATGACGCGCAGCCGCACCGACAACCCCGACGCCGAGTCGATGCAGCCGCTGATCGCCGCCGTCACCGCGCTGGCGCTGCCCTGGCTGCTCGGACGGCCCTGAGGCCTGCTCAGATGAGCAGGCTCGCCGGATCTGTGTAAGGCAGGCCCAGATCGTGGGCCACCTCCGGATTGAGCAGTCGGCCTTCGTGGGTGGACAGGCCCTTGGCCAATGCAGGATCGGCCAGGCAGGCGTTCTGCCAGCCCTTGTCGGCCAGCTTGAGCACATAGGGCATGGTCGCGTTGGTCAGGGCGTAGGTCGAGGTCCGGGGCACCGCGCCGGGCATGTTGGCTACGCAGTAGAACACCGTGTCGTGGACCCGGAACGTGGGTTCGTCGTGGGTGGTGGGCCTGGAGTCCTCGAAGCAGCCGCCCTGGTCGATGGCGATGTCGACCAGAACCGCGCCGGGCCGCATCTGCGCCACGGTGGCGTTGGTGACCAGTTTGGGGGCCTTCGCGCCCGGTACGAGTACGGCGCCGATCACCAGGTCGGCTTGTTTAACGGCATCCTCGAGGTCGAGTCGCGAGGAGTAGCGGGTCTCGATGGCCCCGCCGTACTCGGCGTCGATCTTGCGCAGCGTGTTGATGTTGAGGTCGAACACGGTGACATGGGCGCCCATGCCCCAGGCCACGCCGGCGGCATTGTCGCCGGCCATGCCGCCGCCGATCACCACGACCTTGGCAGGGGCGACCCCGGGGACACCGCCCATGAGCACGCCACGCCCGCCCCGGGTGCGCATCAGGCGGTAGGCGCCGACCTGGGCCGCAAGTCGGCCGGCGACCTCGCTCATCGGGGCCAGGAGGGGAAGCGCCCCGTCGGCGGTCTGCACCGTCTCATAGGCGATCGAGGTGGTGCCGGAGGCCAGCAGCGCGTCGGTGCACGGCCTTGAGGCGGCCAGGTGCAGGTAGGTGAACAGCACCTGGTCCTTGCGCAGGCGGGCGTATTCGGGCTCGATCGGCTCCTTGACCTTCAGCAGAAGATCGGCCTGCTCCCACACCTCTTCGGCGGTCTCGACGATCCTGGCGCCCGCGGCGATGAAGTCCGGGTCGTGGATGGCCGACCCCTCACCGGCCCCGGCCTGGATGAGGACCTCGTGGCCGCGGTGGACCAGTTCGGCGACTCCCGCCGGGGTGATGGCCACCCGGTATTCGTTGTTCTTGATCTCGGTGGGGATGCCGACGCGCACTAGGGGCTCCTTGGTCGGGGAACAGGACAGAAAGGCTGCCTCCAGTGTGAAGAACATGACGCCGGTCGGCAGTCGATGTGCCGAGATTGACGGATACACCTGGGCGCTCAGCGCGGCGTCCAGCCGACTGTGGATACGCTGCATCCATGCGAGTCGGAGTCCTCGGTGCCAAAGGCAAGGTCGGTGCGACGATGTGCGCGGCGGTGGCGGAGGCCGCCGACCTCACCCTCAGCGCGGAGGTCGACGTCGGCGATGATTTGAGCCTCTTCACCGACAGTGGCACCGAGGTCGTCATTGACTTCACCCATCCCGACGTCGTGATGGGCAACCTGAAGTTTCTGGTCGACAACGGGATTCACGCCGTTGTCGGCACCACCGGTTTCACCGCGGAACGATTGGATCAGGTTCGCGGCTGGCTTGCCGACAAACCCGGTTCCGGTGTGCTGATCGCCCCGAACTTCGCGATCGGCGCGGTGCTGTCGATGCACTTCGCGCAGAAGGCCGCCCCGTACTTCGAGTCCGTGGAGATCATCGAACTTCACCACCCGCAGAAGGCCGATGCGCCGTCGGGGACCGCGGCCCGCACCGCGGCGCTCATCGCGGCGGCCCGCACCGGCATGGCTCCCAACCCGGACGCCACCAGCACCGGGCTACCGGGCGCGCGCGGCGCCGACGTCGACGGCGTCCCCGTGCACTCGGTCCGGCTGACCGGACTGGTCGCCCACCAGGAAGTGCTCTTCGGGACGATGGGGGAGACCCTGACCATCCGGCACGACAGCCTGGACCGGACCTCGTTCGTTCCGGGCGTCCTGCTGGCCGTTCGCGAGATCGCAAGTCGGCCGGGGTTGGCCATCGGCCTGGAACCGCTGCTGGACCTGTGACTCTCCGGCCGCAGCTGCTGATCGGGTTCCTCTGCCTGGCCCTGGCGGTGTACTTCGTCATGCTGGGCCGAACCGCTTTCGCGCTGTTCAGAACCGGTACGCCGGCGGCGATCGCGCTGGGTGTCGGGGTGATGATCCTGCCCCTGGTGGGGGCGTGGGCGGTGGTCGCCACTTTGCGCTCCGGGCTGGCCCACCAGCGGCTGGCCAGGCTGGCCGCCGAAGACGGCGTCGAACTCGACGTCAGCGAACTGCCGCGGAGGCCGTCGGGCCGGATCCGGCGCGAGGCCGCCGACGCCCTGTTCCAGACGGTGCGTGCGGAGGCCGAGGCCGACCCGGACAACTGGCGGCACTGGTACCGGCTGGCCCGCGCCTACGACTATGCCGGCGACCGCGGCCGGGCGCGGGAGGCGATGCGCACGGCGGTCGCCCTGCAGGCCGGGGAGATACCGGCGTGAGCGTTTTGCTGGTCGTCCACCACACACCGTCGCCGCACTGCGCTGAGATGCTTGAAGCGGTGCTGGCCGGGGCGACTGATCCGGCGGTGGAGGGTGTGGAGGTTGTGCGCAGCCCCGCCCTGACGGTGTCGCCGGTGGAGATGCTGGAGGCGGATGGCTACCTGTTGGGGTCGCCGGTGAACCTGGGGTACGTCAGCGGCGCCCTCAAGCATTCGTTCGACCAGTCCTACTACCCGCTGCTCGACAGCAGTCGGGGGAGACCTTTCGGGCTGTGGCTCCACGGCAATGAAGGAACCGAGGGCGCTGAACGGGCGGTGGACCGAATCACCACCGGGTTGGGCTGGGTGAAGGCGGCCCAGTACGTCGTGGTGTCGGGCAAGCCGAGTAAGGCTGACCTTGAGGCCTGCTGGAATCTTGGGGCGACGGTCGCCGCGCAACTCGTGCCAGATGTGTGAAGAACAGCGAACTGCGAGACATCCCAGAGACGCAAACCGGCCCTCCTGGTGATGTGGTGGGGTCGCCAGGAGGGCCGGCCGGGCGCAGCAACCCGAAGGGTGCGCCAACCCACCGGCATGAGGGCTGTGGGGCAACCCCGTCCGGCGGGTAATTCAGAGTAACCCTTGCCTCAAGACAACCCTTTCCCTGACCAGGGGTTCAGATGGCCGTTTGTGCGGCGAGTGGAGCGCCGCTGGTCTCGGCCTGGCCCCGTCGGCCGGCGCGCCGGAGATCACCTGCCCGGTCGATGCCGCCGTGCGGTAGCAGGCCTACGAAGTGGGCGGTACCCTTGCCGCCGTTCTGATGGATCAATCCGATGAATCAGATGGGTAGGTGTCATGGTCGGGATCGCTGATCTTGCGATGGGAGCGGCCCCGATCGCGGGCGGGGCCCTGCTGGGAGCGCTGGCGGGAACGATCAAGGGGCCGGACTTCCGGGCCCTGATCAAGTCGGACATCGAGTTGCTCAAGAGCCTTCCGGAGGAGCAGATCGAATTGCGCGCCGCGCTGCAGCGCACCATCGACGCGCGGGTCTACGAGCTGATCGGATCCATCGACCGCAACCGGGAACTGCGCCAGGCGGCCGGGTCCTACAAGGGAAACTGGCGCGATGCCGTCCTGTTCGTCTGCGCCGTGCTGTTCACCGTGGTCTGGTGGAATGTGCCGCACACCCGGACCAACTGGCTGCCCACCTTCGTCTTTCTTGTCATCCTCTCGGTTGTCGTCGGCCTCTATGCCGCGCGTGGCGTCTTCAATGCTGCCCGGCGATTCATGAACAAGGCCGGGTAGCTCAAGGCGCCGTGAGGTGTGCGCCGAAAAAGGCAGCCATCGCCGCCCAGTGCCGTTCGGTGGCGTCGGGGTCATAGGGGGCGTTGTCGGTGACCGCGAAGCCGTGCGCGGCCGGGTACCACTCGATGGCGTGGTCGACGCCCGCCTCGGTCAGTGCGGCATCCAGGGTTGCCGACTGTTCGGCGGTGTAGGACGGGTCGTTCTCCGCGGCACCCACGTACACCGCCGCCCGCATCCGGTCGGCCAGCAGGTGCGGGCTGTCGGGATCGTCGGCGGCCAGACCGCCGCCGTGGAAGGACATCGCCGCTGCCACCCGCTCCGGCGCCCGGCCGGCGACGATCAGCGAGGTGCGCCCGCCCATGCAGTAACCGGTGGTGCCGAATCGTTCCCCGGCCACCTCGGGACGGCCGGTGAGGTAGTCGAAGAACGCCGTCGCGTCGGCCGTCATCACCTCCGGGGTGATCGCCTTCATCATCGCGAAGATCCGGTTGCGCTCGGCCTTATCGGCGAACACCGCCTTCATGTCGAACGGCGCCCAATGCCCGTTGCGGTAGTAGACGTCGGGCAGCAGGACCGCGTAGCCCAGCGAGGCCAGCCGGGCCGCCATCTCCCGGAAGGCGGGCCGGACGCCACCGGCGTCGGGATACATGACGATCCCGGGCCAGGGTCCTGCTCCCGCAGGCGTGCACAGCGTGACCGGGCATCGCCCGTCGGGGGTGGAAATGGTGTCGGTGATGGTCGGCATGGTCACCGTTCTACCGTCCCCGCCTGCCCGTAAGCTGATCTTCGTGCCGATCCCGACCCCTTACGAGGACCTGCTGCGGCTCGTGCTCGAGCAGGGCACGCCCAAGGCCGACCGCACCGGCACCGGCACCCGCAGCCTGTTCGGCCACCAATTGCGCTATGACCTCTCAGTCGGCTTCCCGCTGATCACCACCAAAAAAGTGCATATGAAATCGGTGGTCTACGAGCTGCTGTGGTTCCTGCGCGGGGACTCCAACGTGGAATGGCTGCAGCGCCACGGAGTCACCATCTGGGACGAATGGGCCTCTCCCTCCGGTGATCTCGGCCCGGTCTACGGCGTGCAGTGGCGATCCTGGCCGACTCCGTCCGGCGAGCACATCGACCAGATCAGCGCCGCGATCGACCTGTTGCGCACCGACCCGGACTCCCGTCGCATCATCGTCTCGGCGTGGAACGTCGCCGATCTTCCGAAAATGGCCCTCGCGCCGTGCCACGCCTTCTTCCAGTTCTATGTCGCCGACGGCAAACTCAGCTGTCAGCTTTATCAGCGCAGCGCCGACATGTTCCTCGGGGTGCCGTTCAACATCGCCAGTTACGCCCTGCTCACCCACATGATGGCCGCCCAGGCCGGGTTGGAAGTGGGCGACTTCGTCTGGACCGGCGGAGACTGCCACATCTATGACAACCACGTCCGGCAGGTCACCGAACAACTGACCCGGGAACCCCGGCCATATCCGGAACTGATTCTGCGGCAACGCGATTCGATCTTCGACTACACCTATGACGATGTCGAGATCCGCAATTACGACCCGCACCCGGCGATCAAGGCTCCGGTAGCGGTGTGACGATCGGGCTGATCTGGGCGCAGTCCACCTCCGGGGTGATCGGTCGCGGCGGTGCCATCCCCTGGTCGCTGCCCGAGGACCTGGCCCGGTTCAAGAGCCTCACCATGGGCCACACCGTGGTGATGGGGCGGCGAACCTGGGAGTCGCTGCCGGCGCGGTTCCGGCCGCTGCCGGGCCGGCGCAACGTTGTCCTCACCCGCAATCCCAGTTACCGGGCCGACGGCGCCGACGTCGTCACCAGCATCGAGGACTCGCTCACCGACCCGGACACCTGGGTGATCGGGGGAGCGGAGATCTACCACCTGGCGATGCCGTGGGCCACTCGTTGCGAGGTCACCGAGGTCGACCTCGACCTGCACCTGCGCGACGAGGACGTCCTGGCGCCAATGCTGGATGAGTCCTGGGTCGGCACCGCCGGCGACTGGCAGGACAGCACGTCGGGACTGCGCTACCGGTTTTACCGCTACCTTCGCCCGTGACCCGGTTGACCGCCGCTCAGGCCCGACGGGTCGCGGTCGCCGCCCAGGGCCTGGCCGCACCCAAACCCGCCGGCCCGGTGACCCGGGCGCACCTGCGCCGCCTGATCCGCCGCATCCAGGTGCTGCAGCTGGATTCGGTGTCGGTGGCGGTGCGCGCTCACTACGCCCCTGTGTTCAGCCGTCTGGGGCCCTATGACCGCGAATTGCTGGACGGCGCTGCCTGGAGCGACACCGCCCGCTCGCCACGCCTGCTGGTGGAGTACTGGGCGCACGAGGCGGCGCTGATGGCGGTGGAGGACTGGCCGCTGATGCGGTGGCGGATGCGCGAGTACGTCCACGGACGCTGGGGAGTGGAGATCGTCAAGAGAAATCCGCGCCTGGTCGACGATGTCATCGCCGCGGTGACCGACATCGGGCCGGCCACCGCCGGACAGATCGAGGCGCACCTGGATTCGGGTAGCCGGCGCGGCGCGCGGGCGGCGAAAAAAAAGATGTGGGACCGCACCGACACGAAGTGGGTGGCCGAGGCACTGTTCGCCTCCGGGGTGCTGACCACGGCGCACCGGGTCGGTTTCGCCCGGCACTACGACCTGTCCGAACGGGTCCTGCCCGCCGACGTGTTGGCCCGCGAGGTCGAGGACGACGCGGCCGCACGAGAATTGGTCGTTCGGGCCGCCGCAGCGCTGGGTGTGGCCACCGAAGCCGATCTGCGGGACTACTTCCGGCTGCGGCCCGGCCAGTCCAAGCCGGCGGTCGCCGAACTGGTCGAGGCCGGTGAACTCCGGGAGGTGCGCGTCGAGGGCTGGGCCGCCCCGGCCTACCTGCGCAGCGGCCAGCCGGTGCCACGCGCCGACCGGGGAACCGCGCTGCTGTGCCCGTTCGACCCGCTGATTTTCTTCCGGCCGCGAGTGCAGCGACTGTTCGGTTTCGAGTACCGCATCGAGATCTACACGCCGGCCGCCAAACGCACCTTCGGCTACTACGTCTGGCCCTTCCTACTCGACGGGGAACTGGTCGCGCGAGTGGACCTCAGGGCCGACCGGACCGCCGGCGCGCTGAACGTGGTGGGGGCATTCGCCGAGCCCGAACGGAACCCGGTCCGGATGGCCGGGGCGCTGGCGGGGGAGTTGCAGTCCATGGCGACCTGGCTTGGGCTGGGCCGGGTGAGCGTCGGCGATCGGGGCGACTTGGTGCGGCATCTGGCCCGCGCTCTCTAGACGCCCGTCCCGCCCCCGCTAGGGTGTGCGCGTGGCCGAGATCGCGCCGCTTCGCGTGCAACTGATCGCCAGGACCGAGTTCCTGGCACCCGCCGATGTGCCCTGGGACACCGACGCCGACGGCGGCGAGGCGCTGGTCGAGTTCGCCGGCCGGGCCTGCTACCAGAGCTGGTCCAAGCCCAACCCACGCACCGCGACGAACTCCTCCTACCTCAAGCACATCATCGACGTCGGCCACTTCGCGGTGCTCGAGCACGCCGCGGTGAGCTTCTACATCAGCGGCGTCTCGCGCTCCTGCGCCCACGAGCTGACTCGGCACCGGCACTTCTCTTTCTCGCAGCTGTCCCAGCGCTACGTTCCCGACGACGACGCCCGGGTGGTGATCCCGCCCGGTCTGGAGGACGACCCCGAGGCGCAGCGGATCGTGCTGGCCGCCGCCGACGCCAGCCGAGCCGCCTATCTGGAACTTCTCGCCGGGCTGGAGGCCAAGCTCGCCGAGGCGCCCAACGCTGTCCTGCGCCGCAAACAGGCCCGCCAGGCCGCCCGCGCGGTGCTGCCCAATGACACCGAGACCCGCATCGTGGTGACCGGCAACTACCGGGCCTGGCGGCACTTCATCGCGATGCGCGCCAGCGAACACGCGGACGTCGAGATCCGCCGGCTGGCGATCGCCTGCCTGCGTGAACTTGCCTCTGTGGCTCCGTCGGTGTTCGCCGACTTCGAGATCACCGCGCTGGCCGACGGCACCGAAGTGGCTACCAGTCCGCTCGCTACGGACGTATAGGGCCCAGCAGGTAACCTAACGGTCCGTGAGTACCAGCGGATTCGACGCCAGCGCCCGGCTGGGCACGGTTCTGACCGCGATGGCCACTCCGTTCACCGCCGAGGGCACCCTCGACACCGAGACCGCCGCCCGCCTGGCGATGCGCCTGGTCGACGGCGGCTGCGACGGGCTGGTGGTGTCCGGCACCACCGGGGAGTCGCCGACCACCACCGACGACGAGAAGACCGCTCTGCTGTCCGTGGTGCTCGAAGCCGTAGGGGACCGGGCGCGCATCATCGCCGGCGTCGGAACCTATGACACCGCTCACAGCGTGCACCTGGCGAAAGCGGCCGCCGCCGTGGGTGCGCACGGCCTTTTGGTGGTAACCCCTTACTACTCGCGGCCGCCGCAGTCCGGCCTCGTCGCACATTTCAGCGCCGTCGCCGACGCCACCGATCTCCCGGTCGTGCTCTACGACATCCCGCCGCGGTCGGTGGTCCCCATCGAGTGGGACACCCTGCGGGCGCTCGCCGCGCATCCCAACATCGTCGCTGTCAAGGACGCCAAGGGCGATCTGCACGGGGCCGCGGCGATCATGGCCGAGACCGGTCTGACGTATTACTCCGGCGACGATGCGTTGAACCTCCCCTGGCTCGCGGTCGGAGCGGTGGGCTTCATCAGTGTGTGGGGCCATCTTGCCGCCGGGCAGTTGCGGGACCTGCTGACCGCCTTCAACTCCGGGGACCTGGCCACCGCCCGCAAGATCGCGGTGTCGCTGGCCCCGCTGAACAACGCCCAGGGCAGGCTCGGCGGCGTCACGATGGCCAAGGCGGGTCTGCGTCTGCAGGGCTTCGAGGCCGGAGAGCCCCGGCTGCCGCAGATGCCCGCCACCCCAGCGCAACTCGACGACCTTGCCGCCGATATGCGCGCGGCGGCCGTCCTGGGTTGATGGGGCGCTCCGCTGAGATGAGTGCTGCTGAGATGAGTTCTGGGTTGACGAACGCCGACCTCCGACCGCCCGGGCCATTGGCCCCCGGTGCGCTGCGGGTCACAGCGCTCGGCGGTATCGGCGAAATCGGCCGGAACATGACGGTTTTCGAGCATCTGGGCAGGCTGCTCATCATCGACTGCGGCGTGCTGTTTCCCAGCCACGACGAACCCGGAGTGGACCTGATCCTGCCGGATCTGCGTCATATCGCAGACCGTCTCGAGGACGTCGAGGCGCTTGTTCTAACGCACGCCCACGAGGACCACATCGGCGCGATCCCGTTCCTGCTCAAACAGCGTGCCGACATCCCGGTAGTGGGCTCCCGGTTCACCCTTGCTCTGGTCGCCGCCAAATGCCGGGAACACCGCATCAAGCCGGTGCTGGTCGAAGTGGTCGAGGGGCAGCGCAGCACCCACGGTGTGTTCGAGTGCGAGTACTTCGCAGTCAATCACTCCATCCCCGACGCGCTGGCCATCGCGGTCCACACCGGCGCCGGCACGATTCTGCACACCGGCGACATCAAACTCGACCAGCTTCCACTGGACGGCCGGCCCACCGATCTGCCCGGGATGTCGCGACTGGGTGACGCCGGAGTCGACCTGTTCCTGTGCGACTCGACCAATGCCGAGATGCCCGGCGTGGGTCCCTCGGAGAGTGAGATCGGCCCGACGCTGCACCGGCTGATCCGCAATGCCGAGGGCAAACGGGTACTGGTGGCCTGTTTCGCATCCAACGTCGATCGGGTCCAGCAGATCGTCGACGCGGCGGTGTCGCTCGGCCGGCGGGTGTCCTTCGTCGGCCGTTCGATGGTGCGCAACATGGCGATCGCCCGCGAACTCGGTTTTCTCACCGTCGACGACAGCGACGTCGTCGACATCTCGGCCGCGGAGATGATGCCGCCGGACCGGCTGGTCCTCATCACCACCGGCACCCAGGGCGAGCCGCTCTCGGCGCTGTCGCGGATGTCCCGCGGCGAGCACCGCAGCATCTCCATCACCGCCGACGACCTGATCATCCTGTCCTCCTCGCTGATCCCCGGCAACGAAGAGGCGGTGTACGGAGTGATCGACGCGCTGTCCCGCATCGGTGCCCGGGTGGTCACCAATCAGCAGGCCCGCGTCCATGTTTCAGGCCACGCCTACGCCGGTGAGCTGTTGTTCCTCTACAACGCGGTGCGCCCCCGCAACGTGATGCCGGTGCACGGCCACTGGCGGCATCTGCGGGCCAACGCCAAGCTGGCCGCGCGCACCGGGGTGCCCCCAGAGGCCATCATGCTGGCCGAGAACGGGGTCAGCGTCGACCTGGTTGGAGGGAAGGCGTCCATCGCGGGTGCGGTTCCGGTCGGAAAGATGTTCGTCGACGGACTGATCACCGGGGACGTCGGCGATGCCACGCTGGGCGAGCGGCTCATCCTGAGTTCCGGATTCGTGGCCGTCACCGTGGTCCTTCGCCGGGGCACCGGTCTCATCGCCGCGCCGCCCCATCTGCACGCCCGCGGTTTCTCCGAAGACCCCAAGGCCCTGGAACCGGCGGTTCGCAGAGTCGAGCAGGAGTTGGAATCCCTGGCGGCCGACAACGTCACCGACCCGGTCCGCATCGCGCAGGCGGTTCGGCGCGCCGTCGGGAAGTGGGTCGGTGAGACCTACCGTCGCCAGCCGATGATCGTGCCGACGGTACTGGAGATCTAGGGCCGGCGGCCGGAACAGCGGCCCCGAATTCCGCCCCTGCCGGTTGATCCGGGCCGGTTGATTTCGTTCTGGCAACGGCATCGCCGAGGGCAGTGTTGCGCATGGTGCTGGTGGGATCCCTGCGACTAGTGTTGCCCGCATGGCGAACAAGACGGCCGCTCGTTCTGGCGCGCGAACGACCAGATCAAAAGGCACTTCCAAGCCCGCCCCGCCGGCCAGGCCCGCGCCGCCCCGCCGGCGGCCGGCGGCCAAAAACTCCCCGTCGGTGCTGGCAGTGGCGGCATCGGCCGGGGGCCGCGCCGCACGTGCGACCTGGATGATGCTGGCCCGGGGTGCGGGTTCGACCGCGCGGTCGGTCGGCCGGGCAAGCGATCTCGAGCCCGGCCACCGCCGGGACGGTATAGCGCTGGGCCTGTTGGCCCTGGCTGCCGTCATCGCAGCGGCGTCCTGGTTCGACGCCGCCCGCCCGGTCGGCGCCTGGATCGACACCGGCCTGCGGACTTTCGTAGGCGGGGCCGTCGTACTGCTTCCCCTGCTGATCGCCACCATTGCCGTCGTCCTGATGCGCACCGAGCCCTATCCCGAGATCCGGCCCCGGCTGGTGCTGGGCACCGCGCTGATCGGCCTTCCGGTGCTGGGTCTGTGGCACCTCTGGTCGGGTTCGCCGGCCGACCCGGCCGATCGCCGGCATGCCGGCGGCTTCATCGGATTCGCCATCGGCGGACCTTTGGCGGACGGAGTGACGGCATGGCTCGCCACGCCGTTGCTAATCGTCGCGGCGATCTTCGGTGTTCTGCTGCTCACCGGGACCACGATCCGCGAGGTGCCGGCCACGTTGCACACGATGTTTGCCGCCCGCGGCGGCTTCGGGGATGACTACGGCGACGAGTACGGCGACGAGTACGGCGACGAGTCTTTCCAGGACGAGGAGGTCGCCGGTGGCCGCGGGCGGCGCCGGGGCCCCCGCGCGTCGGCCGAGGACGAGTTCTCCGACGGCTACTACGACGATCCTCGCGCCTACAGCGCCGACGAGCCGGCTTCCTGGCCGGGGGCCGAGGGGCCGGTCGGCACCCCCTTGGACAACTACCCGCCGGACGAGCCGGCTCCGGCCGCGTCGCCCACCAACGTGACCGAGCAGATCAAGCCCCGCCGCCGGAAGACCGCCCCGAAACGGGAGACCCCCAAGCAGGAGAGCGCGCCGCGGGAGACCTCCTCCGGTGAGGACTTCAGTGGAATCGACCGCGTCGTCGAGGGGCCCTACACCCTGCCCACGCTGGATCTGCTGGTCGCTGGGGACCCACCGAAGCGGCGCAGTTCGGCCAATGAGCAGATGGTGGACGCCATCAGCTCGGTGCTCGAGCAATTTAAGGTCGACGCCGCGGTCACCGGTTGCACCCGCGGGCCCACGGTCACCCGCTACGAGGTCGAACTCGGCCCCGGGGTCAAGGTCGAGAAGATCACCGCGTTGCAACGCAATATCGCCTACGCGGCGGCCACCGAAAGTGTGCGCCTGCTGGCCCCGATCCCGGGTAAGTCAGCAGTGGGCATCGAGGTACCCAACAGCGATCGCGAGACGGTTCGGCTCGCCGACGTCCTGACCGCCCCGTCCACCCGGCGCGACCACCACCCGCTGGTGATCGGGCTAGGCAAGGACATCGAGGGCAACTTCATCTCGGCGAACCTGGCCAAGATGCCGCATCTTCTGGTGGCCGGCTCCACCGGATCGGGCAAGTCCAGTTTCGTCAACTCGATGCTGGTCTCACTGCTGGCCCGCGCCACTCCGGAGGAGGTGCGGATGATCCTGATCGACCCCAAGATGGTGGAACTGACCCCCTACGAGGGCATTCCGCACCTGATCACGCCCATCATCACCGCTCCGAAGAAAGCGGCTGCCGCGCTGGCCTGGCTGGTCGAGGAGATGGAACAGCGCTACCAGGACATGCAGGCATCCAGGGTCCGCCATATCGACGATTTCAACTCCAAGGTGCGGTCCGGGGAGATCAGCACTCCGCTGGGCAGCAAGCGCGAATACCGGCCCTACCCCTACATCATCGCGATCGTCGATGAGCTGGCCGACCTGATGATGACCGCGCCGCGCGATGTGGAGGAGGCGATCGTGCGGATCACGCAGAAGGCCCGCGCGGCGGGCATCCACTTGGTGCTGGCCACCCAGCGGCCCTCGGTCGACGTGGTCACCGGCCTGATCAAGACGAACGTGCCGTCGCGGCTGGCGTTCGCGACCTCCTCGCTCACCGACAGCCGGGTGATCCTCGATCAGCCCGGCGCGGAGAAGCTGATCGGCATGGGCGACGGACTGTTCCTGCCGATGGGGGCCGGCAAGCCGGTGCGGCTGCAGGGCGCCTTCATCACCGACGAGGAGATCCACGCGGTGGTGCAGGCCTGCAAGGACCAGGCCGAGCCGGAGTACACCGAGGGCGTCACCACGGCGAAACCCGGTGGTGAGCGCTCCGATGTGGATCCCGACATCGGCGACGACATGGACGTGCTGCTGCAGGCCGTCGAACTGGTGGTGTCCAGTCAGTTCGGCTCCACCTCGATGCTGCAGCGCAAGCTGCGCGTCGGCTTCGCCAAGGCCGGACGGCTGATGGACCTGATGGAGACCCGCGGCATCGTCGGGCCCTCGGAGGGGTCCAAGGCCCGCGAGGTGATGGTCAAGCCCGACGAACTGTCGGCGACCCTGGCCTCGATCCGCGGCGGCGGGAGCGCCGATGATGACGACGAGGACTTCGATGACGACAGCGCGGTCCCAGAGGACTTCTGAGGCTCCCCGACATTTCCGGCGTCAGAGCGTCAGCAACATCCGGGTGTTGCCCAGGATGTTCGGCTTGACGTAGCTCAGGTCGAGGAACTCGGCCACACCGACGTCATAGGAGCGGCACATCTCCTCATAGACCTCCGCGGTCACCGGGGTGCCCTCGATCTCGGCGAAGCCGTGCCGTCCGAAGAAATGGGTTTCGAAGGTCAGCACGAACAGCCGTTTGAGTTGCAGTTCACGCGCCACGTCGAGGAGTCGTTGCACGATCGCGTGGCCGACGCCGTGCCCCTTGAACCGCGGTTCCACCGCGACGGTGCGCACCTCGCCGAGATCGGACCACAGCACATGCAGGGCGCCACAGCCGATGACGCCGCCGTCGGCCTCGGCGACCCAGAACTCCTGGACCGCCTCGTAGAGGGTGACCAGGTTCTTCTCCAGCAGAATCCGGCCCGCGTAGGTGTCGACGAGCCGCTTGATCTCCGGCACGTCGGAGGTCCGGGCGCGGCGGATCACGACCCCGCGGGGCGGCTCGAGATGAGGACCGTCGACCGACGGCACCCCGGCGCAGTAGTCGCTCACCGGCACACCTTATCGGTCCATCACCGGTCGTTATCGGTCCATCACCGGTCGCCGAGTCGGCTGACGAACCTCCGGATCAGGTTTGCCGCGTCGAATATGAGGAACCCAGCGAGAGTGACTCGCCGGTGTGGGTCGGTGACCAGGAGGTCCGAAATGAGACGTTTCCTCGTACTCGGCTACGGGGCCGGGTGCTACCTGGTGTTTTTGGGGGTGTTCGCCTATTCGATCGGTTTCGTCGGCAACCTCGTCGTCCCGCGGAGCGTCGATCACGGGATCGCGGCTCCGGCGGCCGAGGCGCTGCTGGTCAACCTGTTGCTGCTCGGATTGTTCGCCGCGCAGCACAGCGTGATGGCGCGGCTGTGGTTCAAGCGGTGGTGGACCCGTCTGGTGCCCGAGCCCATAGAACGCAGTACCTACGTGCTCATGACGACCCTGGTCCTCGCGCTGCTGTTCTGGCAGTGGCGGACGATGCCGGCGATTGTCTGGGACGTCACCTGGGCGCCGGCGCGGGTGGCGTTGTGGACGTTGTTCGCCCTGGGGTGGGTGACCGTCCTGCTGTCGACTTTCCTGATCAGCCACTTCGATCTGTTCGGGCTGCGACAGGTGTACCTGGCCTGGCGTCAAACGCCGTACCGGAGCCTGGGCTTCAGCACCTCGATGCTCTACCGGGCGGTGCGCCACCCACTCATGCTGGGTTTCATCGTCGCGTTCTGGGCGACGCCCACGATGACGGCGGGTCACCTGCTTTTCGCCGCCGGCACGACGGGATACATCCTCGTCGCGATACGTCTTGAGGAGCGTGACCTCACCGCGAATCTCGGTGAGCAGTACCGCGACTACCGCGATCGCGTTCCCATGCTGGTGCCGGGCCTTCATCGGCGTGGTCACCTGCGAGCATCTGGCGCGGCCGCTCGGCCCGTCTAGGCCCGATGCGGCGGGGCGAACCGATATCCTCGGTGTCGTGCCGGCCCAACCGCAGACCCCGCCGGCAGCCCCGCGCCCCCGAGTGGCCAACCTTCCCAATCTGCTGACCGGCCTGCGCCTGGTTCTGGTCCCGGTCTTCTTGCTCTTCCTTTTCGCCGGGGACGGACATCAGACCGGCAGCCGGATCACCGCGTTCATCATCTTCGCGGTCGCCGTCATCACCGACCGGTTCGACGGCGCGCTGGCGCGGAACTACAACATGGTCACCGAGTTCGGCAAGCTTGCCGATCCGATCGCCGACAAGATGCTCATCGGCGCGGCGCTGATCGGCCTCTCGATGCTCGGCGACCTGCCGTGGTGGGTCACGGCGGTCATCCTGGTCCGCGAGATCGGCGTCACGATGCTGCGGTTCGCCGTGATCAGCCGCGGGGTCATCCCGGCCAGCCGGGGTGGAAAACTCAAGACGCTGGTTCAGGCGGTGGCCATCGGGCTGTTCATCCTGCCGTTGCACAACTGGCCCGGCCAGTGGTTGACCGTCGCCTGGTGGATCATGGGCGCCGCGATCGTGCTCACCGTGCTCACCGGGTTGGACTATGTGGTTTCGGCGATCCGGGGAACCAGCCACACCTCCTGACTCGTCCGGGAACCAACCTGGCGGCCCAGGCGTTGCACGTAGTGCTGCGACGAATCGAGGAGGACAGCGCCATGGCGGTACTGCTGCGTGAAGTGATCGGTGATGTGCTGCGTCGTGCGCGGACATCGCAGGGCCGCACGCTGCGGGAGGTCTCCGATGCGGCCCGCGTCAGCCTGGGTTATCTCTCGGAGGTCGAACGCGGCCGCAAGGAAGCTTCCAGTGAACTGCTCGGTGCGATCTGCACCGCGCTGGACGTCCCGATGTCGCGGGTGTTGTGCGACGCCGGCGCCGAGTTGGCCTGCCGGGAGGATTCAGACCGCATCGGCCGCGGCTCCGCCGAGGTCGCCGCGACGGTGATTCCGCACCCGGTGTCGATGGCGGTCGCCTGATTGGGCGTCCTTGCCGGGAAATCGAGCACCGACATCGCAACCGGGCTGTGGTGGTCGGTCCGGAACCGATAAATTGGGCAACGAATCACATTGGGCAGCCGATCCAATGAGGCACTCGACTCGAAGGCGGGGCAACTAGATGGCCAATCCATTCGTCAAAGCGTGGAAGTACCTGATGGCGCTGTTCGGCGCCAAAGTGGACGAATACGCCGATCCCAAGGTGCAGATCCAGCAGGCGATTGAGGACGCCCAGCGCCAGCACCAGGCGTTGACCCAGCAAGCCGCCCAGGTCATCGGCAACCAGCGCCAGCTTGAGATGCGGCTCAACCGCCAACTGGCCGACATCGAGAAGCTGCAGGCCAACGTTCGCCAGGCGCTGACCCTTGCGGATCAGGCCGCCGCCGCGGGCGACGCCGGCAAGGCCACCGAATACACCAACGCCGCCGAGGCCTTCGCCGCCCAGTTGGTCACCGCCGAACAGAGCGTCGAGGACCTCAAGAGCCTGCACGACCAGGCCCTGCAGGCCGCGGCGCAGGCCAAGAAGGCGGTCGAGCAGAACGCGATGGTGCTGCAGCAGAAGATCGCCGAGCGCACCAAGCTGCTCAGCCAGCTCGAGCAGGCCAAGATGCAGGAGAAGGTCAGCGAGTCGCTGCGGTCGATGAGCGAGATCGCCGCTCCGGGCACCACCCCGAGCCTCGACGAGGTCCGCGAGAAGATCGAGCGGCGCTACGCCAACGCCATGGGGTCGGCGGAGCTGGCTCAGAACTCGGTGCACGGCCGGATGATGGAAGTCCAGCAGGCCAGCGTGCAGATGGCCGGGCACTCCCGGCTCGAGCAGATTCGCGCGTCCATGCGCGGTGAGTCGCTGCCGTCTGGTGGCGCCGCGGCCCCGGCCACCCCGGCTGCCCCGGCCGCCACCCCCAAGCCCGAGCAGCCGCTCGGCCAGTAGAGCGTCCAGCAGGAGGCATCACTCGATGGCGGTGACACCCACGGGATTCTCGTCGGGCCGCCGGGCGCCGTACTGGCGCTCGGCGCTGCAACGCGGTATCGACACCGTCAGTGAATACGCCGACGTTGCCTCGCAGAAGCTCAGCGCCATCTCCGACCCGCGCGCCCGGCTGCTGCGCAAGCGGCGCTGGGCGTTGCGGTTCGGGGTGTTCTTCGCCTTCGCCTCGGTTTTCTGGGTGTTCGTCACCGGACTGCTGGCGGTGTGGAGCACCCCGGTCTGGGCGCTGCTGATCACCGGGCTGATCGCCGCCGGTGCGGCGGTTCCGGCGACGCTGTGGCTGCTGCGCTACCGCTGGCTGCGCGGGGAACCGCTACCGCCTCAGCGGGAGGCCAGCGGGCAGCGGCTGCCGCCGAACGGTTCGGTCGCCCGGCCGGCGATGTCCGCACTCGGGGCCTCCGAGCGGGGGCTGCACTCGCTGTTGGGCGTGATGGAGCGCGGCAGGATGCTGCCCGCCGAGGAGATCGGGGAACTCACCGTCGCCGCCGGCCGGTCCGCGGCGACCATGACGGCGACGGCCTCGGAGGTGGTGTCGATGGAACGCGCGGCCGGTGAGAACCCGCACACTCGCGCCTACCTGGCGCCCACGATCAATGCGTTGACCGCTCAACTCAACAGCGGGGTCCGGCAGTACAACGAGATGGTCACCGCGGCGGCGCACCTGGTGTCGTCCGCCAACGCCGGAGCGGCGCTCGGGGCGGCGTCCCAGCAGCGCTACCGCCATGATTTGACCGACGCCACCGATCGGTTGCTCGGCTGGGCGCAGGCGTTCGAGGAACTCGGGCCGGCGCGGCGCTAGTTCGCCCATCGTCAGGGGGAGGGCGCGAGGGCCGATCGGATCGCGCCCGCCGGGCAGCGGTTGACCGCCATGTTCAGCTGTTGGCCGGCTTCCACGAACGGCTGCCGCGGGCGGGCGGTTCCGTCCTCTCCGATCTCGAACAGTTCGGGGGCCACCGCGATGCAGGTGCCCGATCCCATGCAGATTTCGGGGTCGACCGAGACTTCGGCGGTGTTGGTACTCATGCTGTCGCGGTGCGTTCGGCGCGCTTGGCCAGGGTCACCGTCGCCCGCTTCTTGGGCAGCAGCAACACCGTCTGGGCCTGCTGGGCTTCGTCGGGCGCGCTTTCGGGGGCCACGGTCAACTCCTGCAGGATTGTGCGCAGCAGCACCCGCATTTCGAACTGCGCCATGTGCGCCCCGAGGCATCGATTGATACCGCCGCCGAAGGGCAGCCAGTGGTACGGGTCGGGCCTCGTCCCCAGGAATCGTTCGGGCCGGAACTCGTCGGGTTGGTCGTAGAGGTCTGCGCGGCGATGAATGGCGTTGATGTACAGCCACACCATCGAGCCTTGGGGTAGGTGGGTGTTGTTGATGACGACATCTCGGTTCACCATGCGGGCGGTGAACGGGACCGTGGGGCGCAGCCGCAGGGTTTCGGTGATCACCGCGTCGAGATAGGTGTCGTCGCCGGCGGCCAGGCTCTCCTCGAGGCGCGCCAGCACCTGCGGATGCCGTGCCAGCCGTTCGATAACCCAGGACAATGTCGCGGCGGTGGTGTCGTTTCCGGCGACCAGCAGCAGGCGCTGGAACCCGGCGATCATTTCGTCGTCCATCAGGCCGCGCTGGTCGGCCTGTTGGATCCTCAGGAACACGGCCAGGCAATCGCTGCGATCAGCCGCGGGCGCGGCGCGCCGGGCTGCCATCTCGTCGTAAGTCACCCGATCGAGGTCGCTGAGCACCCGATCGAGCGCGGGAAACGGCAGCCAGCGTCCGCGTGACAACATTGCCGCCGCGTAGCGCAGTGCCATTCCTTTCGACCCGATCAGCCGGTCGAGTTCGTCCATGCAGTCCGACAACTTCGCCCGGCGCTGCGGTTCGGTAACTCCGAAGACGACCGACATGATGACCTCACGGGCCATCGTCCGCGCGTAGGAGTGGAATCGGATCGGGGTGCCCGTCGGCAAGTCGCGCGTCATCCTGCGGGCCACTTCCTCCATCGCCGGCTGATAACCCTGCAGCGCTTTGCCCATAAAGGCCGGGGTGACCGCCCGGCGCACCTCGGTGTGGTTATCGCTTGCCCACCAACTCATGATCCGGTCGCCGAAGACGATCTCGTGCGGTGCCAGCCGGCGCAGCGCGGTTCCGAACGACAGCGCCCGACTCTTGTCCTGGAACACGGCCTGTACGTCGGCGGGGGACGAGGTCCACAACATCGTCGGCAAGAGCGGGACGTCGAGCACGAACCTCTCCCCGAGTCCGGCCAAGTTCCGGCGTGCCGCTTCGGGGGCAAAGAACAGCTTCGCCCACGCGGTGGCGGAATTGCTCGGGCGGGGCAGGCTGCCGAGCTCGGTGATCTGCGACGTTGTCGGTGTGACGGTGTTCATGGCGGCTCCGGGAGAAAGATCGACGTTGCGGACACCTTCAAGAGTACGGCAACGTACTTTTGAAGATCAAGTCCTTTTGCCGTGGCGTAGTGTCCGGGGAATGAGCACCTTGTCCGGCTCCTTCCCCAAGGCCGCCCCAGGTCTTCCCCGTGGACGGACCAGCCTGGATCGATCCGACGCCAATGCCCAACAGCGGGCGCGTCTGCTCCGGGCGGTGATCTCCGCCGTCGCCGAAAAGGGCTACCAGGCGACGTCGGTCGCCGACATCGTTGAACGTGCCAGGGTGTCGCGGACCGTCATGTACCGAGAGTTCGACGGCAAACTGGACTGCTTCCTGGCCGCTATCGACGACGGTCGAGAATTGATCATGAAGTCAGTCACCGAAGCTATGGCCGATGTCGCCGAACCTTCGCTGGAAACGGTGCTTCGAGCGATCAGTCGTGCGTATCTGGAACGGTGCGCGGAGGAACCCGACCACACCCGCGCGTGGATGCTGGAACTGACCGCGGCGGGTCCGCGCGGCGTCGAAGTGCGCGACAGGTACCTCGACGGTTTCGCCGCACTGATGAAGCAGATCGACTGCCACTACGGAGGCGGCAGGCCGCGACCCGACGAGCACTACATCGCCCTGGTCGGTGGGATCACCGAATTGGTACGCAGGCAGGTCCTCGCCGAGACTCCATCGGCGCTGCCACGCCTGGAAAACGCGCTGACCGAGGCGGCCGTCGCGATGTTGCGTTAACGGACTACAGGGTCGGACGTAGCGCGGGAATCACCGCGCCGGCCAGGCCACGAACCAGCGCCTTGGTCATGTCCCACATGTCGAAGTAGTCCCGCCACAGGGTGATGCGGCCGTCGTGCACCTCGAACACGCCGCACACCCAGAACTGCAGTCGCACCGGGCCGATCGCCAGCACGTCAGTGCGCTCGGTCAGCACCGCCGGCCCGTTGACCGCGATGCGGTGGATCTTGACCTCGAAGCGGGCCCGGCCCTCCATCGAACGGAACAGCTTGATGGCGCGGGCCCGACCGCGGATCGTCGGGAACCCGACGTTCTGATAGATCAGGTTGTCGTCGAGCACCGCTCCGGCGCCGTCGAGGTCCTGGTTCTGCAGCGCGGACAGGAACACCTCGACGGTGTGGGCGTTGTCGACGTCGGTGGTGATGTTCGCGATCTGCTCGGTCATGTCACTCACCCTAGTCCGCTCGGCCAGGTCTCCCGGATCGACTGTGACAGGGTGTGCCCATGCGGGTGGTCGTGGTCGCCGGGCCGGAGGCAGGTCACGCTTTTCCGGCCCTGGCGTTGTGCCTTCGGTTCCGCGAGGCCGGGGATCACCCGGTGCTGATGACGGGCACCCGGTGGATGGAGACCGCCCGCGGCGCCGGGGTCGAGGCCGTCGAGCTGGCCGGTCTGGATCCGGCCGATTCCGACGACGACGCCGACGCGGGGGCCAAGATCCACCAGAGGGCCGCCCGGATGGCGGTGGCGAATCTGCCTGCGCTGCGACGCTGCGCCCCCGATCTCGTGGTTTCCGACGCCATCACCGCGTGTGGCGGGATGGCGGCCGACCTCCTCGGCGTCCCGTGGGTGGAACTCAGCCCCCACCCGTTGTACCTGCCATCCCGAGGGCTGCCGCCAGTGGGCAGCGGACTGGCCCCGGGCACCGGTCCGCTGGGGCGGCTGCGCGACATTGCACTGCGCGCCCTGACCGCGCGCTCAGTGCGGGCCGGGCTGCGCCAGCGGTCCTCGGCCCGTCGGCAGATCGGGCTGCCCGGCCGGGATCCCGGACCGCGCCGCCGGCTCGTCGCCACCCTGCCCGCTCTCGAGGTGCCCCGACCGGACTGGCCGGCCGAAGCGGTGGTGGTCGGCCCCCTGCACTTCGAGCCGACCGCCGCGGTGCTGCCGATCCCGCCGGGGGAGGGGCCGGTGGTCGTGGTCGCCCCCTCGACGGCGGTCACCGGTACCGGCGGCCTGGCCGAACTGGCGCTGCGGGAACTGGTCCCGGGTCGGACCCTGCCCGCCGGTGCTCGGATGGTGGTGTCCCGGATCGCCGGTGAGGACATCGCGCTGCCGCCATGGGCCAGTGCGGGCCTCGGGCGGCAGGATGAGCTGCTGCGCGCCGCCGACGTCGTGATCTGCGGGGGCGGCCACGGCATGCTCTCCAAGACCTTGCTGGCCGGTGTGCCGATGGTCGTGGTGCCCGGTGGTGGAGACCAGTGGGAGTTGGCGAATCGTGTTGTGCGCCAGGGCAGTGCGCGGTTGGTCCGCCCGTTGACCGGTGATGCGCTGGCCGCCGCGGTCGGCGAAGTGCTTTCGGCGCCCGGCTGCCGGGAGGCGGCCCGCCGCGCCGCCCGCGGAATCGCCGAGGTGGCCGATCCGGTGCGGGTGTGCCATGAAGCGACTGGGTAAGTTGGTGGCCGTGCGGCTGACCGAATTCCACGAACTCGTCGAAGGGCAGTTCGGTCCGGTGCGTGGTGCCTCTCTGATCGTGGACCACGTCCTAACCCGTCTGAACGGGCGCACGGCCGCGCAGGCCATCGAGGACGGTGTCGAGCCCCGGGATGTCTGGCGGGCGTTGTGTGCCGATTTCGACGTGCCGCGCGAGCAGTGGTAGCCGGTCCCGCATCGCGCCCGGACGACTGATACCGACACGCTGGCGCGCCTACTTGCCGTCGAACACATGTTCGTTACAGTGGTGACTGTTCGACCAACGCTGTTTTGTCAGAGGCCTTCTCTAACGTCGCGGCCAACCGACCGAAACACCGGTCAACCGAACACAACCCGAACGGAGATACCCCATGGCCCAGCAAGCCCCCGACCGTGAGAAGGCCCTCGAACTCGCGATCGCACAGATCGAGAAGAACCACGGGAAAGGCTCGGTGATGCGCCTCGGGGACGAGGTCCGCCAGCCCATCTCGGTCATCCCGACCGGTTCGATCGCTCTGGACGTGGCTTTGGGTATCGGCGGGTTGCCGCGTGGCCGCGTCATCGAGATCTACGGTCCGGAGTCCTCGGGCAAGACCACCGTCGCCCTGCACGCGGTGGCCAACGCCCAGGCCGCCGGCGGTATCGCGGCGTTCATCGACGCCGAGCACGCGCTGGATCCGGAGTACGCCAAGAGCCTCGGCGTCGACACCGATGCGCTGCTGGTGAGCCAGCCCGACACCGGCGAGCAGGCGCTGGAGATCGCCGACATGCTGGTTCGCTCCGGTGCCATCGACATCCTGGTCATCGACTCGGTGGCCGCACTGGTGCCGCGCGCGGAGATCGAGGGCGAGATGGGTGACAGCCACGTCGGCCTGCAGGCCCGCCTGATGAGCCAGGCGCTGCGCAAGATGACCGGCGCGCTGAACAATGCCGGAACCACCGCGATCTTCATCAACCAGCTGCGCGAGAAGATCGGGGTGATGTTCGGGTGCTTCAACTACAGCACCCGCGTGCAGTTGGCCGATGGAACCACCGAGAAGATCGGCAAGATCGTCAACCAGAAAATGGACGTCGAGGTGATGTCCTATGACCCCGTGAGCGATCAGATCGTGCCACGCAAGGTGACCAATTGGTTCAACAACGGCCCGGCCGAGCAGTTCCTGCAGTTCACCGTCGAGAAGTCCGGCGGTAACGGCAAGTCGCAGTTCGCCGCGACACCGAACCACCTCGTCCGCACCCCGTCCGGTTGGACGGAGGCCGACGACATCATCGCCGGCGATCGCGTGATGGCTTCCGAACCCCATCTCCTCAGCGAGCAGCAGTTCCAGGTGGTCCTCGGCTCGCTGATGGGTGACGGCAGCCTTTCTCCGAACCGGAACGGCCGCAACGGGGTTCGCTTCCGGATGGGCCATGGTGCCAAGCAGATCGACTACTTGCAGTGGAAGACCGGCCTGCTGGGCAACATCGAGCATTCCGTGCGCGATAACGACAAGGGCGCCCGCTTCGTGGACTTCACCCCGCTGCCGGAACTCGGCGAACTGCGTCAGGCGGTCTACTTGGGTGACGGCAAGAAGTTCCTCTCCGAGGATTACCTCAAGGCGCTGACTCCGCTGGCGCTGGCGATTTGGTACATGGATGACGGATCCTTCACCGTCCGCTCCAAGGGCGTGCAACAGCGCACCGAGGGCGGAAGCGGTCGGATCGAGATCTGTGTCGAGGCCATGACTGAGGGTTCGCGCGAGCGGCTGCGTGATCATCTGCGCGACACCCTCGGCCTGGATGTGCGCCTGCGCTCTGCGGGTACGGCCGGCAAGGCCGTGCTGGTGTTCTCCACCGCGGCATCGGCGAAATTCCAGGAACTGGTGGCACCCTGCATGGCGCCGTCGATGGAGTACAAGCTTCTGCCGCGGTTCCGTGGTCGCAGCACGGTGGTGCCGAAGTTCGTGGAGCCCACGTCGCGGCTGGTGCCGGCCCGGGTGCTCGATGTTCACGTCAAGCCACGGACCCGGTCGATGAACCGCTTCGACATCGAAGTAGAGGGTTCGCACAACTACTTTGCTGACGGAGTCATGGTGCACAACTCGCCCGAAACCACCACCGGCGGTAAGGCGTTGAAGTTCTACGCCACGGTGCGCCTGGACGTTCGCCGGATCGAGACGCTCAAGGACGGCAGCGACGCGGTCGGTAACCGCACCCG
>JAGQTO010000349.1 GCA_020439025.1 Mycobacterium sp.
GGTGCAGGGAGCGCTGATCAACGCCTCCCCGACCAACGCCGGCACCATCAGCCTGATCCTGATCGTGCTGTTCGGCCTGGCGGTCTCGATCTGGGGCCTGCTGGACGGCATTGCCGATGCGCGGGCCAACCCCGACCCGGACCGCCGCCGCGACCTGGCGATGCGGTGGCTGGTGGCCGGCCTGGTCGCCGGAGTGCTCAGCGGTCTGGTGGCCTGGATCATCTCTCTGTTCTACGGCCCGATCTACGTGGACGGTCTGATCCCCGAGGTCCTCGTGTTCGCCGCCTTCACCGCCCTGTTGGTGTTCCTGCCGGCCATCTCCGCAGTGGCGATCGGCCGCATGGTCGTCGACCGCAAGCGCCCCCCACAGCCCGCCCGCCATCATGTCGGCGCCGACGTGTTCGAGGCGGTCAGCGAGGACGACGATTATGTCCACGCCAGCCGGCGCGAGTCGGACTGGCGTCAGGAGTACCGGGAAGCGATCCGGGAACAGCACGAGGATGCCGAGCGGCGCATCCACGACCGCGACTGACCGGCCCCGCCCGACCAGCACCGGCCTACCGGCGCGCGGCTCAGCGGCCGGCGGCCAGATAACGCAGCGCCAGCAGATATCCCTGCACGCCGAGTCCGACGATCACACCGGTGGCGACAGCACTGAGGTAGGAGTGGTGCCGGAATTCCTCCCGGGCATGGACATTGGAGATGTGCACCTCGATCAGCGGTGCCCGCAGTTCGGCGCAGGCGTCGCGCAGCGCGATCGAGGTGTGCGTCAACGCCCCGGCGTTGAGGATCACCGGGTCGCCCGCGTCGGCGGCGGCGTGCACCCAGCCCAGTAACTGCGCCTCGCTGTCGCTCTGGCGCACAATCGCCGACAGACCGAGTTCGGCCGCCTCCGCCTCGATCATCGCGACCAGATCGTCATGAGTGGTACTGCCGTACACCTCCGGCTCGCGTCGGCCCAGTCGGCCGAGATTCGGGCCGTTGAGCACGAGGACGGTCGTCATCGGCGCCTTCTCCTGTTCACCCGCGGGCTCCCCGCAGTCCAACGGCTCATGGCTCGGCGACCTCGGCATAGGCGGCCGCCAGCAGGGCCGGGTCCGGGCCCTCCAGGCGTCCGGGGCGGGCCAGGCCGTCGAGGACGACGAAGCGAAGGACCCCGGCCCGGGTCTTCTTGTCCCCGGCCATGATCGTCAGCAGGTCGGGCAGCGCATCGGCGTCGTAGACCGTCGGCAGCCCGAGTGCGCCCAGCACCTCGCGGTGCCGCCGCACGGTGGCCTCGTCGAGCCGGCCGGCCAGCCGGGCCAGCTCGGCGGCGAACACCAGACCCACCGAGACCGCGGCCCCGTGGCGCCACCCGTAGCGCTCCCTGCGCTCGATGGCGTGGGCCAGCGTGTGGCCGTAGTTGAGGATCTCCCGCAGCCCCGACTCCTTCTCGTCGGCGCCGACCACGTCGGCTTTGAACTGGATGGCGCGGCGGACCAGTTCGGGCAGCACCGTCCCAGTCGGGTCGGTGGCCGCCTGCGGGTCGGCCTCGATGAGGTCCAGGATCACCGGGTCGGCGACGAATCCGGCCTTGACGATCTCGGCCATGCCGGCCACCAGTTCATGGCGCGGCAGGGTTTCCAGCAGCGCGAGGTCGACCACCACGGCAGCCGGCTGGTGGAACGACCCGACCAGGTTTTTGCCGGCGTCGGTATTGATTCCGGTCTTCCCGCCGATCGCGGCGTCGACCATGCCCAGCAGGCTGCTCGGCACGTGCACGATGTCGATTCCGCGCAGCCAGGTCGCGGCGGCGAAGCCCGCGACGTCGGTGGCGGCTCCGCCCCCGAGGCTGACGATCGCGTCCTTGCGTCCCACCCCGATACGGCCCAGCACCTCCCAGACGAAGGCGACGACGGGCAGATCCTTGCCGGCCTCGGCGTCCGGCAGTTCGATGCGATGCGCGTCGACGCCTCTGTCCGACAGCGCCTTTCGCATCGTCTCGGCGACCTCGGTCATCACCGGCTGATGCAGGATCACCACCTTGTGCCGCGAACCCAGCAGGTCGGCGACCTCCCCGAGCACGCCGGTTCCGACTATCACCGGGTACGGCGGGTCGACGGCGACCTCAATGATCGCCCGCCCCGTCATTTGCGG
>JAGQTO010000065.1:0-11191 GCA_020439025.1 Mycobacterium sp.
GCGTGCCCCATGGCCATGGTGCCGCCGTTGGGATTCATCCGATCCGGCCCGGCGTCGAGTTCCCGGCGGAACTTCACACACAGGGCGGCGAACGCCTCGGCGAACTCGAAGACGTCGATGTCGGCGGGACGCAGCCCGGCGCGGGCGATTGCCTGCACCACCGCGCTCTGACCGGCGGTCAGCATCAACACCGGGTTGACCGCGGTGGTCGCGGCGGCCACGATGCGCCCGCGCGGTGCCAGCCCCGCCGCCTCGGCGGCCTCGGGCGTACCGAGGAGCAGAAGCGCTGCGGCGTCGGCCATCTGGGGTGACGTTCCGACGGTGTGGAGGTGCTCGATTGCCGTGACCGCCGGGTAGGCGTTCAGGGCGATCGCATCCTGGCCGTCGGCGCCCAGCTGAGCGAAGGCCGGCGGCAGCGCGGCCAGCCCCTCCAACGTCGTCTGCCCGCGGACCAGTTCGTCGTGGTCAAGTCCGGGACCGTGCTCGCCGGGCCCGACAGGCACCACCGACCCGGCGAACGCACCGGCGGCCCACGCCGCGGCGGCCTTGTGCTGGGTCTCCAGACCGTAGCGGTCGAGTTCCTCACGGCCGAGTCCCTCGATGGTCGCGTTGAGATCGGCCGCAATGCCCATGTGCACCGACCCGACCTCCCTGATGGTCGCGGGGTCGGTCCACAGCGGGCCCCGGTCGGCGAACAGCGGCACCCGGGAGACCGACTCGACCCCGCCGGCCACCGCCATGCCCAGGTCGCCGGCGCGCAGTCGGGCGGCGGCGTGAGCAACCGCGTCGATGCCCGAGGCACAGAACCGGTTGATCGTCACGCCCGGAACCCGCTCGCCCCAGTCGGCCAGCAACGCCGAGGTGCGCGCGATGTTCGCGCCCTGTTCGTCGACCTGCGAGGCGCATCCCACGATCACGTCCTCAACACGCTCCGGCTGCAGTCCGGTCCGTTCGACCAGGGCGCGCTCTAGGTGCACGAGCAGATCGGTGGCGGTGCGGCCGTGCAGCGCCCCCTTGGCCGACGCCCTACCCCGAGGGGTGCGCACATAGTCCAGAACGAGGGCGGCGGTCATCGCCGGAAGCCTAACCGTCGGTCGCGCGGAGAAGAAGCCGTTGTTGCAGTACAGACCATGCCGCCGTCCCTACACTGATCGGGTGAACCTCGCCAAATTGATCGCGGACGCAGCCCGAACCCCGATCCGGGCCGGCATTGCGGCATCTGACCTCGGGCTCGCCGTCGGAGCCCTCGCACTCGGGTTGGTCAAACAGGCCTTGGGCGAGGAGGGCTACCAGCCGGTGGAGCCGATCACCGACATCCTCCCGCTGCGCGGCGCCATCCGCGGCGCCAACCGGGTCGAGGAATTGACTCAACCCGACCGGGCGCTGGGGCGCATGCTGGCCCGCGGTGGGCCGGCCGACAAACTGACCCGGCCGGGCGGAGTGGTCGACATGCTGAGCGAGCCCGGGGGTCTCCTCGATCGGATATCCCTCGAAGGCAGCTCGCTGGAGCGGATCCTGGAGCCCGGGGGCCTGGTGGACCGGCTGCTGGACGAGGACGGTCCGCTGGAGCGCATGTTCGCCGAGGACGGCATGATCGAGAGGCTGTTCGCCGAGGAAGGCATGATCGAGAGGCTGTTCGCCGATGAAGGCATCGTCGACAAGCTGACGGCCAAGAACGGCCCGCTCGAGCAACTCACCGAGGCCGCTGAGATCCTCAGTCAGCTCCAACCCGTCGTGGAGACGCTCACGCCCACCGCCGATACGTTGCAAGCCGGTGTCGACCGACTCAACCGGGTGGCCACCTCGATGAGCAGCTTCACCGACCGCCTTCCGGGGCGGCGGACGTCGCGGGCGGTGACCCCGAAGCGCAGCGGTGACGACCGCGGCGCCGCGGAGTAAGTAAGCGGAGTAGGCAGGCAGCCCCCGTTTCGTCGGCCAGCCCGGCTGAACCGGCCTTTGCCGCCGTCAGGCTCCTAGTCCAGCTCCTCCAACTCGATCGGCCCCTCCTGCGGACCTTCCTCCTGCGCCGGCTGGACCGCCAACGAGGGGAACTTGCGCAGCGGGCCTTCAGGATTGGCGTCCCAGCCCGGGAATACCAGGTCCGACTGCAGCCATACGGTCAGCAACCGGGCCAGGCCGTCGAGACTGTCCAGATGGGTGCGCTCGTGGCCGTGGCTGGCGTCGACACCGAAACCCAGCAGCGCCACCCGCACATGGGCGCCGGCCTCGATCGCAGCGGCGGCATCGGAGCGGTAGAACGCGAAGGTGTCGCGCACGGCCTCGATCCCGTGCTCCCGCGCCAGGGCGTGCAGGCGGCGGGTCAGGTGGTAGTCGAACGGACCGACGCTGTCGGCCATGGCCACCGTGACCGCCGTCTCCCGGGACTGCTGCCCGGGCGCGACGATGGCGGCGTCGACCGAAACCATCTCCGCGACATCGGCTTCCAGTCCGTGGCTGGCTCCGTGCCCCACCTCCTCGGTGCAGGTCACCAGCAGTTGAGCGCGCACCGGCAGCTCGACGTCGGCCTCCTTGAGCGCCTTGAGGGCCGCCAGGGTGGCCGCCACACCGGCCTTGTCGTCGAGGTGACGGGAGCGGACGAACCCACTGTCGGTGATCAGCGGGTGCGCCAGCGGAACCACGAAGTCGCCCACGTCCAGGCCGAGAGCACGCAATTCATCGACGCTGGACACCCGCTCGTCGAGGCGGACCTCGACGTCATCCCAGGAGACCCCCTGCGAGTCGACCTCCTCGTTCCAGCGATGCCCGGAGGCCTTCAGCGGCAGAACCTGACCGCTGTAGACGGTCTCCAGGTCGTCGGGGAACACCCACACCCCCGCTCCCTCGGAGAAGCGGGCCGAGTGGTGACCGACCGGCTTGAGTTCCAGGCGGCCGTTGCTCTTGAGGTTGCGGACCATCGCGCCGATGGTGTCGGTGTGCACGACGACGGCCCGGCTGGCCTCGACCTCGCTCGGCCCGCCCAGATCGGCCACTATGGCGCCCCGGCGGGTGACGATGAACGGAACGTCCAGCTGGTCCAGCCGCTCGCCCACATACTGCTGGACATGGTCGGTCCGCCCGGTCGGGCTGGGGATGTCGAGGAGCTCCACCAGCACCAGGCGCAGGAAGTCGAGGTCGATCTCCAACGGACTCATTCCCGAACCGTATCGCGGGCCGGGGCGGGCTGGGCGCTCCGCGACGGCGAGGCGGTGGTCGGGAAGAGCAGGTCCATGAACCGCTCGACGGTCGGTTGCGGTTCGTGATTGGCCAGTCCGGGACGTTCGTTTGCCTCGATGATGACGTACTCGGGCTGGTCGGGTGCGGTCACCAGCAGGTCGATGCCGGTGACCGGGATGGCCAGGGCACGGCTGGCCGCCACGCAGGCCTCCGCCAGTAGCGGATGCAGTTCCGCGGTGACGTCGTGGATGGTGCCTCCGGTGTGCAGGTTGGCGGTCCTGCAGACGGTGAGTTCCTCACCCTCGGGCAGCACGTCGTCCATCGACCATCCGGCGTCTGCCACGGTGTCGACGGTCCCGCTGTCCATGGGAATCTGCGACTCCCCCCCGGTGGCGGCGGCGCGGCGCCGCGACTGCCGCTCGATCAGCTCCGCGATGGTGTGGGTGCCGTCCCCCAGCACGCTGGCCGGCCGGCGCACCGCGGCGGCGACCACCTTGTAGTCGATGACGAGCACCCGCAGGTCCTCACCTCTGACCAACTCCTCGATCAGGACGTCGGGACAGTGTGCGCGCGCCTCGTCGATCGCGTGCCGCAGCGACTCCGGGTCGGCGACCCCCACCGTTATCCCCCGGCCCTGCTCGCCGCGGGCGGGTTTGACCACGACCTCCCCCACCTCGTTGAGGAACTCGAGGTCGGCGGCATCGTCGCCCGCGGTCGTACCGCGGGGGATGGCCAGACCGGCATCGGAGAGCACCCGCCGGGTGACCCGCTTGTCGTCGCAGCGGGCCATGGCCAGCGCGCTGGTCAGCTCTGAGAGAGACTCCCGGGTGTGGATGACGCTGGCGCCGTGGGTGAGTCGCAGTTCGCCCCACTGCGGGTCGGTCACCTCCACCCGGATACCGCGGCGCAACGCCTCGTCGGCCACGATCTTCGCGTAGGGGTTCAGCTCGTCGTAGTGCGCCGGGGGTGCTGCGCGGAAGAGCCGCTCGTTGATCGGGTTCTTCCGCTTCACGACAAGTTCTGGCACCTGACGAAACCCCAGCCGCTCGTAGAGCCGGATGGCGCCAGTGTTGTCGGCGAGCACCGACAGGTCGACGAAGGCGCGCCCCCGGGCGGCCATCTCGGAGGCCAGCCGGCCCAGCAGCGCCTGGCCCAGGCCCACGGGGGCGGCGTCGGGGTCCACCGTCAGGCACCACAGCGACGATCCGTTGTCGGGGTCGTTGAACAGCACCGTGTGGTCGACGACGGTGACGGTACCGACCACACGGCCCGTCGACAGCGTCGCCACCAGATGCAGCACCTCGGGCCGGGAGGCCACCTGCACCAGGACCTCCGACGGCGCGGTCACCATCCCGTTGCGGGCGTAGATCGCGTTGACCGCTTCGGCCTCCTCGACGCTCTGCAACGGCGTGATCGTGACGTTCGGCGGCGGCTCGGTGTTGATCTGCGCGGCGGGCAGATCAAGGCGGTAAGTCAGCGAAGGGTCGACGAAGAACTCGTCGGGGTGTTGGGCGACGAAGACGTGGGCGTCGCGCAGATAGATACAGATGTCGCGGGTTCCCTCGGCCTCGGCGCGCAGCACCTCGGCGGCCTGGCCGCGATGCTCGAAGGTCTGCCCGAAGACGATCTGGCCCCAGCCGCAATCCAGTGCCACCCCCTGCGAGGGGGTCGTCTGTTCCACTTCGGGGTGCGCGATCCGCGGATCGCCGCCCGGGCCGATGACCTCCCGGGCCGCGCCGCCCGCCTTCGCCTCAGATCCCATGGTTCTGCAGCCACATCTCAAGCAGGCCCAGCTGCCAGAGTTTGTTGCCCCGCAGCGGCGTCAGCTCGCTGTTGGGGTCGGCCAGCAGGGCATCGACGTACTCTTCGCGGAACATCCCGCGGCGCCGGGCGGCCGGATCGTGCAGCGCGTCGCGCACCCGGGCGAGCACCTTGCCCTCGAGGTGGGTGATGCCCGGAACTGGGAAATACCCTTTCGGACGATCGATCACCTCCCAGGGCAGCATCCGGCGGCCGATGGACTTCAGCACGCCCTTGCCGCCCTGGTCGAGTTTGAGCTCCGGCGGGCAGGTCGCGGCGAGTTCGACGAACTCGTGGTCCAGGAACGGCACCCGGGCCTCCAGACCGTGGGCCATGGTCATGTTGTCGACCCGTTTGACCGGGTCGTCGACGAGCATCACCTCGGTGTCGATGCGCAACGCGGCGTCCACGGCCGTCTGCGCGCCGGGGGCCGACATGTGCGCGGCCACGTATTCGCGCGCCGGGTCACCGGCGGGCAGGTACTCCGGGCTCAGCACCCGCGCCAGCCCGGCGGCGTCGCGGTCGAAGAACGCCTTGGCATAGGTGTCCACCGCGGCCTCCCGCGACACCCCCGCCAGCGGGGGGTACCAGTGGTAGCCGCCGAGGATCTCGTCGGCGCCCTGGCCGGACTGCACCACCTTGAGGTGCCGGGCGACGGCCTCGGAGAGCAGGTAGAAGGCGACGGCGTCGTGGCTGACCATCGGCTCGGCCATGGCGTTGACCGCGGCTTCCAGCGGGGGTAGCAGGTCGCTGTGCGGAATCAGGATGCGGTGGTGATCGGTGGCGAACCTCTCGGCGATCACGTCGGAGTACTGGAACTCGTCGCCCTCCCGGCCGCCCACCGACTCGAAGCCGATCGAGAAGGTCGACAACCCGGTCTGCCCCTGCTCGGCGAGCAGGGCCACCACCAATGAGGAATCCAGTCCGCCGGAGAGCAGGACCCCGACCGGGACGTCGGCGACCATCCGCCGGCGCACCGCCGTGGCCAGCGACTCGGCAAGGGCGTCCTGCCAGTCGGTCTCGGTCCAGTCGCTGCGGGCAGGGTCCCGGGCGAACTGGGCGTCCCAGTAGCGGCGATCGTGGTGGGTGCCGTCCGGTTCGTAGACGCGCACGGTGGCCGGTGGCAGTTTGCGCACGCCGGCCAGGATGGTGCGCGGCGGCGGAACCACCGCGTGGAACGACATGTAGTGCGCCAGGGCGACGGTGTCGATGCTGGTGTCGATACCCCCGGCGGCCAGCAGGGCGGGCAGTGTCGAGGCGAACCGCACGGTGGCGCCGTCCTCGGCCAGGTACAACGGTTTGATCCCAAGCCGGTCGCGGGCCAGAACAACCCGTCCAGTGTCACGTTCAACGATGGCCACCGCGAACATGCCGATGAGGTGCTCGACGAACGCCTCGCCCCATTCGGCGTAGGCCTTGACCACTACTTCGGAGTCGCCGTGGGAGAAGAACCGGTGGCCCTTGGCGCTGAGTTCCTCGCGCAGTTCGCGATAGTTGTAGATGCACCCGTTGAACACCCCGGCCAGCCCGGACGCCGAGTCGACGATCGGCTGGCCGCTGGCGGCGGACAAGTCGATGATCTTCAACCGCCTGTGCGCCAAAGCAACTCGGCCCGAAGCCCAGGTCCCAGAGTCGTCGGGCCCCCGATCGGCCATCGTCGCCGCCATACGGTCGACGGCGACCACGTCCGCCCGCCTGCCGTCCAACCGAATCTCTCCTGCGAGACCGCACATGGGGACCATTGTCTCAGGCCCGCGGTCTCGGCGCCGTCTACTGCTTTCCCATGGCCAGTTTCAGGCGGCCTTCGCCGGCGATGAAGTGGTCGTGGCCGTCCTCGCCGCGCGGAGCCCGGGTGGGCGCCGGCACCGCTGCCGGCGCCTACATCAAGACCGCCATCGACGGCACGGTCAGGACATCGGGACTGGCCGAACACGGGCAGCAGGTGGCCATTGCCCGCGCGGCCGGCTATGACGGCGTCACGATCGGGACCCATCTGTCCTACGGATCGGCAGCCTGGCTGCCCGCCGTTCCGACGCTGGCCCGTCTGGCCGCGTCCGCCGAGGGAATGTCGCGGTCGACGTGCATGCTGGTTCTCCCCCATCACCGCCCGGTTCAGGTGGCCATCGACTTTGCGTTTCTCGACGTTGTGTGCGGCGGCCGGTTCGCCCTCGGCGCGTCGGCGGGCTGGACCCCCCGTCGCGAACGCGTCGGGCGCTTCACCGAAGCCATCGAACTGATCACCCGACTGTGGTCGCAGGAGTCGGTGAGCTTCGACGGCCGCTACTACCGGGCCGAGGACGTGTCGCTGGCGCTGCGTCCGGTGCGGAAGCCGCGGTCGCCACTCTGGCTCGGCGCCAGCCCGATCCGGTCGGTCGAGCGGGCCGCCGACGTGGCGGACACGGCGGTTGGCGACACCTGGGTGGCATCGTCTCACCTCACCGACTCGACGATCGCCGAGCAGTCGAGGGCATTCGCGTCGCGGCTGGAAGCGCTGGGCAAGCCCAAGCCTGCCGACTTCCCGCTGTTGCGCAACATCGTTGTCGCAGAGGACCGCGAGACCGCGGTGCGCGAGGCGGTCCCCTACCTTCAGGCCAGCTACCGGGTGTTCGACCGCTGGGGTTTGTTCACCGATGTCGTCGGCGATCCCGCTGCGGCCAAGGGCATTCCCGAGCTGCTGGCCGGGCGGGTCATCATCGGATTCCCGCAGGACTGCGCCGAGGAACTGGTGCGCCCTGCCCGAAGGATCGGTTTCACGCGGCTAATCGCACGGGTCCAGTGGATGGGCATGGAGAACCGAATCGTCTGTCGGAACATCGAATTACTGGCCGGGGAGGTCTGGCCGATGGTGCAGCGGGAGCTCGGACGGCAGACCGGCCACTCCCGCGACTAGCACGGGCTAGCGCGCTGAGGCGAACGTCTCGTCGAGCCAGTCCATGACCACGGCGTTGGACAGTGTGAGATTACCCAGTTGGCAGTGAGTGTCGGCGCCCTCGGCGGCGGTGAACATCCGGCGGGTCACCGGGCCTGCGCAGCGTTGGCCGAACGCCTCAAACTGACGGATCGGCTCGCCGCCCTCACCGGTTCCGACCAGTGCCAGGGCTGGGCAACGGATCATCGACGGATCGACGACGAAGTCGCGCAGATATGCGAAGGTCCCCAGGAAGGTCGTCTGTCCGAACCTGCGGATCAATGACCGCGACATCTCCTTGATCTGATGCGGCATCTCGTCGTCCGGGATGTCGTCGATGTCGTCAAGGCTGAAGTCATCCGCCGGGCTCAGCACCTCCTCGGGATCTCCGCCCATCCCGGCGACGAACGAGACCATGTAGGCGCGCAGGTCGATCACCGGTGAATTGGCCACGAGCGCAGAGATTCTGGGTTCGTGGGCGGCGGCACGTGCGGCGAAGTAGCCTCCGAAACTGATCCCCAACAGGGCCAGACGCTTCTGATCGACCTCGGGAAACTCGAGGACGCGGTCGGTCCAGGCCGACACCCAGCTTTCGGTGTCCGGAACGAAGTGGGTGCCGGGCTCCGTTCGCGCGGTGTCCATCTGGCCGGGCCCGCAGATCAGCATCACCCGCCAGCCGCGTTGCAGGGCGGCCAGCCCGACCTGGAAGTAGCTCTCCTCGAGGGTCCCGTCGAAACCACTGGTCACCATCAGGGTCGGCCCGGGTTCGTCGGCACCCGGCGGGACCAGCCAGTAGCCGGGTAGGCGTTGATCGCGCCAGGGTAACCACACTTGTTCGACGTGCACGGGATCGTTGGCCATCGCGGCCAGGAACGCGTCGCGGCTGGCCAGGCCCAGCTCGGCGTGCTGTCCGGTACCGAACGGTGAGAAGTACTCCGCCGCGCGGAAGCTGTTGGCCGCGTGCAAGTATCGCTCTCGTGCGCTGAGCGCGTGGCCGGCGGCCCCGTGCCGCACGGCGTCGGCGTGCTGGCGTTTGGCGAGCGCGGCGAACGCGCCGGTCCACGCCGCGGCACCGCTTCGCCGGATCTGCTCCGCCACGGCGAGGCACTCCCCCACCGATGCACCCCCGTAGGCCGCCGTGCCGAGTTGGCGGAGCAGCTGGAAGTCCAGTTCGGGATCCTCGAAGCCGGCGACCCTGGTGGCGCTGCGCACTGTTGTTTCCGCCATGACAGAAAACCTACGCAGTTCCCCGGCGCCGGCGGAACCACCCGCAGTGGATCGGTCAGCTCCCCGTAAGCTTCAGGACGTGGATCTCAATGGAACCAGTGCAATCGTCACCGGCGGCGCATCCGGCATCGGTGCGGCCACCGCTCGCCAGTTGGCCGATCGCGGCGCCCGCGTCGTCATCGCCGACCTGCAGGCCGAACGCGGCCAGGAACTCGCCCACGAGATCGGCGGCGTCTTCGTCACCGTCGATGTCACCAAGACCGATCAGATCATCGACGCCGTCAACACCGCGATGGATCTCGGTCCGCTGCGTTCGCTGGTGAACTCGGCCGGAATCGGGTGGGCGCAGCGCACCATCGGCAAGGACGGCGAGTTCGCTTCGGCGCATGACCTCGGGGTGTACCGCAAGGTCATCGAGATCAACCTGATCGGAACTTTCGACTGCATCCGCATCGCCGCCACGGCGATGAGCCGGCTGGAGCCGACCGCCACCGGCGAACGCGGCGCGATCGTGAACATGACCAGCGTCGCGGCCTTCGACGGCCAGATCGGCCAGGCCGCGTACTCGTCGTCCAAGGGCGGCGTCGTCGGTCTGACGCTCCCGGTGGCCCGTGATCTCGCCGCCGTGGGGATCCGGGTCAACACCGTCGCGCCGGGCCTGATCGACACCCCGATCTACGGCCAGGGCGAGGCCTCCGAGGCGTTCAAGGCCAAGCTGGGCCAGTCCGTGCTGTTCCCGCACCGACTCGGCAAGCCCGAAGAACTGGCCTCGATGGTGCTCGAACTGATCACGAACTCCTACATGAACGCCGAGGTGGTTCGCGTCGACGGCGGCATCAGGATGCCGCCGAAGTAGGGGTTCAGGCGCCGGACCGCCGGTGGCGGCCAACACCGCGCATCGGGGCTCGAACAATGGTGAGGCGCGTGGGCATGCGAACCGTCCTACGCGCCCGCACGGATAGCACGTTTTGAGTGCTCGCCACGGCTCATTCGGGCTGGCCGATCAGCGAGGTGGCTTTCGAGGGCTCTTCGCCGGCGCCGCCGTGGATGTCAGGTCCGGTGTCATGGCCCGGTACTCGCGGAGTAGAGATTCAACATTCCGGTCAGCACGCCGGCTCTCCACGCGCGCCCCAGTCCAGGCCTGCGGTGCCCTCAGCCACGCTGCCGGCGGTCGACAACGCCCGGTCACTACTTCGTGTGAACGAAAAATGCCTCGGTTCGGCTGATGCCAGAGGAATTCGTGGCCTTCACGAACACCAGCGCGATTCTCCACCCGGGCGCCGTTCCCGAGAACTGCCGGGTCTCAGCATCGAAGGACAGCCATTTGGGCAACGGGATTCCGAAGATCCTTGTCGCCGTGTAGGTGATCTCCTCACCCTGGGGGTCGACGAAGGTGTCGTCCGCCAGCGCGAAGTTGAATGGTTGACCGGCTTCCAGCGCCTGATTCGGCGTCTTGTTCACCAGCGCCGGCGGCTGCCGGAAATCATCGGAGGTGTACGTGGTGGTCAGGCTCTCGTTCAGCGCTGCAACCGAATCGGCAACGGTCGCCTCACGATTTCCGTTCTGGTTCAGCTGCCACAGGACGCCGTTGTGAACGACGGTCGGGAACGGCAGGTGAGTGATGATGTTGTCATCGAAAAAGTCGGCGAGGGCTCGCTGGCCGCTGTTGAAACCGGGGCCGACGTAGCGGGTCTGCCCATCGACGTTGTTCTGGAAGTGTCTGGTGAAGCCCGCGTACCGCGGGATCCAGGCGTTGTTCAGTCCGTGTCCTTGAACCGCCAGCTCACGCAGAGTCGGATTGTTCTGCAGCACAGCACCGATAGCCAGGTATTGGTCTTCGGTCAGCGTTGAACTCGGGTCCACACCGGCACCAATCGTGGCCGCGTAGACAGCGTCGAGCACCTTCTGCACGTCCTGCCGATCGACCGACAACTGAGCTTCGGGCTGGAACTTCAGGTCGGTGTTCTCGAACACCGCCTGCGCATTACCCGCAAGGCGCTGCACATCGTTGAGTTCAGCACCTCGACCGGCCTTCATCTCGCTGTAGTAGGTCTGCCACTCTTCGGCCAGATCGGCGGTTGT
>JAGQTO010000065.1:11197-19141 GCA_020439025.1 Mycobacterium sp.
GTGTAGAGGTGCGTCTTCGGGTCGGCAACCCAGGTGTGCCCGTTGACGGTCACCGAACCGGCGGCGGTGGTGCCGTAGATGGTCCTGAATGAGTTCGTGGGGGAAACCGTGATGGGGAGGTTGTCGTCGACGAGCACCGAAACGGTCGCAGCGGCAGGAGCGGTCGCGTTCCCACCGAAAAGGGTCCGCCGCACGAGAAGTAGTGCGCCTTGGAGGAAGGCGGCGGCGGACTCGGCAGGACCCCCGGACAGCCAGTTGGCGGCGTTGTCGAGGGCGCCGGTGACGGTTGCGGTGATCGACGGTGCCGCGGCCACGGCATCCGCTGTTGTCGACGCCACCGCGGCGGCGGCCGGCGGGGAGACCACGCTGGTGACCCCGGTGGTGATCAATGCGGTGTTGATCACTGCGGGGGCGGCCGGTTGCACCGAGGCCGGGAGCGGGACCACCGGCACTTTCGCCCCTGCCGGGGCTGCGTCAGGGGAGACCAGTGCGGCGGAGAGGCCGCCGGCCGCGGCCTGGGGCCGGTCCGGTAAAGCCGCTGCCGGGGAGGCAGATTCGCCAAGCGTCGCGGGGATCGCGGGAAGGAACGGCGTCGAGGACTGCGCCCGGCGGTCCAGCTCCGCGGTCAGCGCGCTCAGGTTCTGCGGCAGGATTCGCCCAGCCCGTCGCTGCGCCGGGGAACCGGCGGTGGCGACCGCCACTGCGGAGCTCATCTTGTCGGTGGAAGGGCGACCCCGTCGGGCATCGGGCCTGCCGGTTCGCTCCGTTTCCGTCTTGCCCGCCGAGTGCGTCACCGCATCCTCGGCGGCATCGGCCGCGGCGACCGCCGGTCCGGGTGTCCCAACCAGAGACAGTCCCGCGACGAACGCCGCCGCACCCATACGAAGACCGCAATTCACTTTGGACATAACCCCCCGCTTGCCTTTCGCCAACCCCGCCCAGTCACCGAGGCTAGACCGCCCATCCCCGGGTGGGCAATACCGAAAACGCGGCCATCGCAGCGGCTCGGTTGATGAAATATTTGCGCAAACGCACTGTTGGAGAGTGGATTTCGCGCCATCACTGTTTTGCGAAAGTATTTGACTATGGATGTGACTTATATCACACACTATGTGTGTCTGTGGCCGTGCAACGGGTCGGGCCGCGGCGACAGCAGGGCGCCGCGCGTCGGCACTATGGCCGATCAACCCGTCGGGGCGGGGCCGGCGAGAGGCAGCTGAGGGTCTGGTCGCTGCAGATGGCAGCAGGTGCTCCCCTGCACTGGGAGGATGGGTTCGGTCGGAAGGGAGAGCCATGGCTGGCACCAAGGACACCGTGGCGGTGGGTCTGATCGGGTACGGGTACGCGGCCAGAACGTTCCACGCGCCCATGATCACCGCCACGCCGGGACTGGAACTCGTCGCCGTCGCGTCGTCGCGCGCCGCCGACGTCCACGCCGACCATCCCGGTGTCGACGTCGTCGATGCCGACGGACTCATCGGCCGCGATGATGTGGACCTGGTGGTGATCGCCTCGCCCAATGACACCCACCGGCCGCTCGCGGAGGCGGCGCTTAGGGCCGCGCACCACGTCGTCGTCGACAAGCCGTTCACGCTGTCGCTGCCCGATGCCCGCGCGATCCTCGCCACCGCCGATCGTTGCCGACGGATCGTGTCGGTGTTTCAGAACCGGCGCTGGGACAGCGACTATCTGGGCATCAAGCAGGTCATCGACGGCGGCCTCATCGGCGAGGTTGCCCACTTCGAATCCCACATCGACCGGTACCGCCCCAACCCGCGCGACCGCTGGCGGGAGAACCCCGGCCCGGGTGCAGGACTATGGTTCGACCTCGGCCCGCACCTGGCCGATCAGGCCCTGCAGCTGTTCGGCCTGCCCGAGGCGGTCACCGCCGATCTCGCCAGCCTGCGTGCGGGATCTCGCACCGACGACTGGGCGCATGTCATCCTCGACTACCCGCAGCGTCGGGTGGTGCTGCACGCCAGTATGCTCGCCGCAGGCGCGTACACTCGGTTCGTCGCGCACGGCACGGCAGGCACAGTGGTCAAGCACGGCAGCGACATTCAGGAGGATCAACTCAAGACCGGTGTCGCGCCCGGCGCGCCGGGCTGGGGCGAGGATCCCGACGACATGCTCCTCTACGACGCTGCCGGTCGCCGGCACAGCCTTCCGACGCCGGCCGGAGACCAGTTGCAGTACTACCGCGAAGTGACCCGGGCGATCACCGGGGACGGCCCCAATCCCACATCCCCGCAACAGATTCTGGCCGTGATGGCCGTCGTCGACGCCGCCCGGGAGTCGGCGCGTACGGGGCACCGCGCCGAACTCGCTCTGTCCCAGGACGAGCGGGCGCACTGGGACCAGCGACCGCGCTGAATCGCCAGCCGCTAAAGGGGGAACAACCGGTCGACGTCGCGGGCGATCCGCGTCGCCCACGCCGCGTAGGCAGCCGGCCCGGGATGGAAGCCGTCGCTGGCGATGTAGGCCGAATCCGGCTCGAACTCCGGGGCCGACAGATGGCAGCCCGGCGAGCCCGGCAGCCAGTCCGCAAGCGCGACGTTGAAGTCGCGGGCCCGGGCGCCCAGGTACCAGCGCAGCGGCTGCGGCAGCGCGGGAAAAAGGTGCATCGGCGGAAGCGCGGTGAACAGTACGGCTCGTGGCGCGAAGCGGGTCTGCAGCATGTCGGCCAGCGCGGCCTGGCGCCCCAGCCATCTTGCCCGGCCGATGCCGCTCGTCACGTCGTTGACGCCCAATGACAGCACCACCACGTCGAAGCGGTCCTCGGGCAGGGCCGCCAGATGCGCGTGCGCATCCGCGGTGGTGTAGCCCGTCCGGGCCTCCAGCCGCCAGTCCAGCGTGCGACGCGCCGACAGCTCCGCCACCAGGCGACCGCACAGGGCCTCGTCCTGCGAAGGCGCACCCAGCCCGGCCGCTGCGGAGTCCCCCGCCACCAGAAGACGCAGCGTTGCACCTTGTCCCGATCGCCCGGAGCGCGGACCGGATGGCTCGGGCAGTCGCGGGGTGACGGCGCGCACGTGGCGCCCCTGCACCAGCAGCAGGGGGCCCAGGGCAGCGGTGGCGAGCAGGTGGCGCATCCCGGCAGCGGTCACTTCTGCACTCCGCGCCGGCCGGGGTAGTCGACGACGTCGTCATCGGGTTCGGCGTTGCCGACCGCTGGGCCGCTCGAGATGTCAGTCATGCCGTTGACATGCTAGAGACCCGGCCGGAAACGGCTTCGGACATCTGATGGGATGACCGGTATCTCAACGCCCAGGTGGGGGCGAGCGCGCGGGGCACCTACACGCTGCGGATCACCGACCCGTTGTTGTTCATCCACAACTTCGTGCCGGCGAGCTATCTGCAGAACGGTGCGGTGTTCGACTTCACCGATCTGCGCAACGCCGCTGCCGATCAGCTGTTCAACGAGGTCATCGCGAGCCTGTCGACGGCGCTGTCGGCCGACACCAACGATCCGGCGCGGGGCAACCGCATCATCGGCATCCAGCAGGACGCGGCCGGCTTCGCCCGGTGTCTGGCCCAGGCCGTGGAGGCCAACTACCACTGGCGATCCGAGCGTGGTCTTGAGATCGTCAGCACCCGCGATCATCGCCATCGACTACGACGCCCCGTCACGGGAACTGCTCAAGGCCGTGCAGCGCGCCGACGCCCTCACCGGGGTGCGGGCAACGGCGAATCTTCAGGCCGCCACCGCCGCCGGCATCGAAACCGGTGGCGCCAACGCCGGCACCGACGGTCTCATCGGCATCGGCATGGCCACCGGCACCGTCGGCATCCACGCCCTCGAGCAACCAGCGACCGCCGACCCCGCCGATGACCACTTCGCCACGCTTACGGGGTTCAAGCGGATGCTCGACGCCGGACTGCCAAAGCCAAGGCACTCGGCCTGTGAAGCTCCACCCGCGATTTCGAAGGGCAGAGCGGCTCCGCACCGGGGGCCGACGGCGGTCCGGTCCTCGTGTTCAGACCCAGCTGCCTTGTCAGGGTTGGGAGCTACGGTCGCAGGCGTAGATCGGGAGGCCAGCCAAGGGGTCGTCCGGGTGAGCGAGAACCCGATCGCCGCTGGCCTCGCATCGCTGCTCGAGCGGCGCGACCGCCCACGGTGAGAGTCAGCGGGCTCGCCGCGAAGCGGGCAGAACCTCAGCGCATCGCTCAGGCGGACTCGGGCTGTTGGAGCACGACCGAGAAGGGGACCTCACCGACGACCTTGGAATCGAGAAGCGTCTGCACCCAGTACGTTCCCTCCCGCTGCAGCGCGACGTTGACGAACAGAACCACGTTGTGGGTGAACCCACCGGCCGGAAGGTCAATGGTCGTGGGCTCGGAGATCACGATGACCTCGGTGCGGTCCGGCGAGACCACCCTGACCTGCGCAGCACCCGTGCCCTGCCCGTGCCAGTAGGTAACCGCCGCCAACTTCACCAGCGATATGGGCAGTTGCGCAGTCACGATGTTCTGGAACACGCCGATCAGCGAGAAGCGGTTGCCCAACTCGAGTCGGACGTCGTCACAGATCAGCGTGTAGTGCGGATGCAGGCCTGGGGTCTCAGGGTTCACGTGCGCACACGCTAGCCGGTTCACCATCCGGCCAACGCCGAATTTGGGAACTCGCAGCCTCCCCGCCGATGACCGGAGTTGCGCAAGGCCGGGCGCCGGCATGTCTGACCGTCGGCAGCCCGCAGCCGACCTTTAATTTCACGCGACGAATTCCAAGGTGCGTGGCTCAACCTTGAAATTGCAATCCCCAGGAACTCGCCCGAGCCGCGAACCGGCTCGGGCACGTCCTGCACTCGCAGCAAGGCATCCTTCATCACGACGGCGCGCATCACGTCCCCACGTGGGTGGAGCCGGCGGCGCCGCCGATGATGTAGGTGACGGTTCCCACGTTCTGCTCGGTCGCAAGCAGGCCCGTGAGGTGTGCGATCGAGGCCGCGTCGAGGATCGAATGAAATTGGCCGTCGTCCGATTCGACGCCTTCCTGACCTACCTGTCGCTGATCAACGTGGTCGAGTCGGCGGCGGCGGCAACGCGCACGCCGTCCTTCGGCCGCCGACTCGGCGAACGTCAAGGCATCGAGATCCTGGGGCCGATCGGCGTGGCCGCGCGCACCGGCGCCCGCGTCTCGGACGCGTTCACCATCTTCGAGCAGTACCTCGCCGCCTACAGCACCGCGATCACGGTCGGCATCACCACCGAAGGCACGTCCGCGTTCGTCGAGTTCAAGGTCGTCATCGAAGCATCTGCCCCTCCAGCCGCTCTCGCCGCGGCAGGACTACGTTCGCGACTTCTCCTGCACACCGCGGTTCGGCTCGCCCCGCGCCGGCTTCGTGATCCCCGCCGCCGACCTGAATCGGCCGATGGCCGGGGACGACATGGCCCACCGCGTGGTCGTGGAGCACCTGGACACCGTCATCGACCGCCACCAGCCGGCGATGGCCCCATCCATCCGTCCGCTGATTCGCCAGCTGCTGCCCGCCGGCGCGGCCACCGTTGCGGTGATCGAGGCCCAGTTTCGGCTGCACCCCAAGGCATTACGACGCCGGCTCGTCGCCGAGGGATCCACGTTCAACGCGGTCGTCGACGACGTGCGTCGCGAACTCGCGCAGCGATATCTGCGCGACACCGATATGACGTTGAGCCATCTGGCCCGCGAGCTCGGCTACGCCGAGCAGAGCTTCCTGTCGAGGTCCTGTCAGCGCTGGTTCGGTGCGGGCCCGGCCGCCCTGCGGTCGGTGTGGCGGTCGACGCAGTCTGTCCCCTGATGTCATGCCGAGCCCTCTAGGGTCAAGACCTCAGAGGCGTCGCCGAGAAAGACTGGGTCCATGACCTCTGATACCGACCGTCCGGCCCCCTCGCTGGCCAACCGCAGCATCCTCATCACCGGGGCGAACGGCTTCATCGGCCGCGCCCTGGCCGAACGCTTCCGCGCCCTCGGTGCGGACGTCCGCGGCGTCGACCTGGTCGCCGATCCCGAGCGCAGCGTGGTGGCCGGTGACACCGTACGGCCCGAGGCGTGGGCGGGCGCGTTGGCCGGCGTCGACACCGTCGTGCACACCGCCGCGCTGCTGGGCTCGAAGTTCACCCTTGCCCAGTCGTGGCAGGTCAACGTCCTGGGCACCAGCCGTGTGCTGCGCGCCTCGATCGAGGCGGGCGTCCAGCGATTCGTTCACCTGTCCTCGGTGGCTGCCTACGGCTTCGACTTCCCCGACGGTGTCGACGAGACCTACCCGGTCCGCGTCAACGGCGACGTCTACACCGACACCAAGGTCAACTCCGAAGCCGTCGTGCTCGCCGCGCACGCCGCCAAGGAGATCGACGTCACCGTCATCCGGCCCGGCGACGTCTGGGGTCCGGGCTCGGTGTGGGTGCGCTCGCCCCTCGCTGAACTGCAGAAGCCGACCGGCCTTCCGTTGCCCAACCGCGGAAACGGCATCTTCTCCCCGGTCTACATCGACAACTTCGTCGACGGCCTGGTGCTCTCGCTCGCCGACGACGCGGCCATCGGCCAGGTGTTCATCATCAGCGACGGCGTGGGTATTCGCTGCGCCGACTTCTTCGGCCGGATGGCCGCCATGTGCAACGGCACGATCCGCACCCTGCCGATGACCATCGCCGCGCCCACCGCACAGGTGCTGGGAAAGCTGTTGCGGCGCTTCGGACAGGACACCGATCTGTCGGCGGGCACCATGGGTCTGCTGAACCGTCCCGGGACGTACGCGATCGGTAAGGCCCGGAAGGTGTTGGGGTACCGGCCGCTGGTGTCGATCGACGAGGGTATGCAGCGCGTCGAGAAATGGGCCCGCGCCGAAGGGGTCATCTGATAGCGGGCTGCGGCCGTTCAACCGCACCGGCCGGGAACCGTCTGCCACCGGCCCGCGAGCGCCTCATCGACGGCTACCGCCAGGCACTCAAGATGATCGCGTTCCACCTCATCGAAATCCTGGCTGGACACCGTTCGGCGGGATCTGCGCAATTGCATGACGATCTCCGACTTGTGCTCGTGCGATGACGTGCGCCACGCCAGATCACGCAACAGCCGCAAAAGCCCGGCTTGTACCTGCGCATCGGAGGCACCGTAGCGCCGGGGTTGCGCAACGGCGAGTTCCAGCAGTTCGCCGAATCCTGGCCGGAGAATCACGACCCGAGCCGTGCCGTCGTGATCACGGTGGACCGTCGGGCCGAGACGGCGTTCGGCGAAGTCGCAGAGCAACGCGGAACTGTTTCCGAGAACGTGGACGGCGGTGGTCGGATCGTTGATCCCCGGCGAAAGAGCCTTGATCGCGACGTCGGTGAGCTGGCGTAGCCCGTAGGCGATGTCCTGCACCGGGGTGCGCTCTTCACCGATCCGGACCGCTTCCACCAGCGCTCGTCGGAGGCAATCCAGGGTTTCAGCCTGGAAATTCCCGCCAGCAGCAGGCCACGCGAGCGCGACAGGCGTCCCTGCCACCAGCCATTCACCGGGCATCCGGTCCATGGCGACCACCCCGTCGGCCCGAGCAAGTGCCCCGACGAGCACCTGCTCGTCCACGCCAAGCAGGAAGCCCGTTCGTTCGGCGGGCAGCGCGACCGCGTCGGATGGTGGCGTGGGCGCCGGCCCGTCGACTTCAGCGTCGTCCAACTCGCTGGACATCGCGTCGGCGACGTTGATCGATTCGGCCTGAACTGTCTCGAGAATCGTCTCAACTCGGATCTGCCGAACCAGATGCCCCAGGAACACAACGAGTGTGATGGCACTGACCAGCGCAAGCAGGTAGGCGAGGCTCACCGAGACCTGCGGTATGAAATCGGCCTGGCCGTCGCGACCGGAGCGCACGGCGCGCAGCACTGTCAGCGCGTACACGAAGGTGGCCACGAACAATGCCAGCGTGCGCTGCACGAACCTGTCTCGGGCGAAAGTCCGCAACAGTCGGGGCGAGAACTGCCCGCTGG
>JAGQTO010000065.1:19204-25893 GCA_020439025.1 Mycobacterium sp.
CGGCAATCGTGCTCAGGACGCCGCGTGCGGCGGCCGCTCCACCGCCGAACAGATCCTCCGTGGCCGGCGTCGGCAACCGATTCTCGAAGTAGGGCAGCAGAAATCCTGTGGCGGCAGCCGTCACGACGCCGATCACCGGTACCGGCCACAGCCGGCTACGGATCAGATCAAGCAACCAGGCATTGCGCCCCTTGACCGCGGCCCAGAGCGTCACCGGAACCACCTCCGCCAGAGCGATCCTCTCAGACCGTCGACCGGACCGCGGTGCATCAGGGTCAGAGCGCCCGCGTGTGGTTCCCCCCGGGATCGTGGAAAGCTCGGTCACTTAGGGCTGTGGTGCACGACGTGCGGCACGCTTTTCACCGACACCGACCGGCCGAAGCCCGGCGGCACCCGCTCCCCCGCAGTTATCAGCCGATCGGAGGCGCGCCCGGGATAACCAGACCACCACCCGCGGTGACGACGGGCGCCCCGGGCGGGAACAAACCTGCGGACACCACCGGCGGACCGCCACCCGCGGGAATCACGAGACTCCCGGGCTTTGTCCATCCTTTGTAGGGGTCGACAACGGGGGTGTAGGGGTCGACAACGGGAGCCGCCTGCGGGTCTTCCCCGCTCGGGGTGTCGGTAGGGCTTTCGCCCCCCTCGGGGACGACCGTGTCGGGCTGATCCCACGCAGAAGGCACGACCGGGCCGTCGGCGCCGCGCAAGCCCCAGAGCAACCCGCCCCGGCCACCTAGGCCGCCGAAGCCCGCGAAGACGCCCGGGACCCCTGCCCCGCCGTTGCCGCCGTTGCCGAACAGCCCGGCCGAGCCGCCCGAACCTCCATTCCAGCCGCTACCACCATTACCGAACAGGAACCCGCCCCGACCGCCGTCACATGCCGCCGTGCCCACACACGTGCTGGCGTCGTAGCTGAAGCCATCACCTACCAACAACCCCGCATCCGGATTGGTCGCCGTGCCATCCCCTATGAAGAAGCGGATGAAATCAGGAACCACGGGCGCGCTGGACGCTGCCACCGGGCCGCCCGAGCCGCTGGGAGTCGCCGACGCCATCGCGGACGCGGCCCATACCGGTGCCCCCGCATTGCCGGACCCCGCCGAATCGGCCGCCGCTGCAGGCTGAATCGCGGGCGCGGTGGCCGCCGAGGCCACCTTGGACGTTCCCCCAACGACCGACGCCACGGGAATATCCGAATCCGACTTGGCGGGCTTCGACGCCGCCGGACGGCTTGCGGCGATTCCGGATCGCGCCTCCCCCGCCGCAGAGCCCATCGACGGCCCCGCCCCAACCCTGGAATTCGGCCGCGAGGACGCCCCCGCGGTCGCGCGGGAACGGGGAGTCTTTGCACCCGGCCCGGCATGACTGGTCGCCTTGGACCCCCGGGAGGACGAAGGCGATGCACTCGAACCGGATGATCCGTTGGTCTCCGCTGCAGCCGTCGCGGGCATCGACAACACGGCGGCACCGATACCCAAAGCCACGGCCAGAGCGCCCACGCGCCCAACCGAATTCGCGCGGTCGATGCCACCTGACCGTGCCGCCGGGGCCACCTGCATCTGACCACCAAGAGCGGAACGGTTGCGATGACCGCCGTCGGTCGCGCGCGCGCACGCTTCGGCGGCCACGACGAACTCCGTTGAACCCATGTTGCTAAACCCTTTCCGAATCACATCTTCTCCAACGACAAACGGTATGTGCGATTTCTTGACCCCCACGCCGCTGCCGGCACATACGTCGAAATGCGTGGGATGGCTGTCCGGATTCGTGGCGCCTCATACCTCGACGGCTGCGCGGAAATGACCGCTCGCGCATCACCTCTCAGCCCTCTCATTGGGCCGGCCGGTGACCGCCGGCGCAGTCAGTCGAGGCATTGGGGCTGGGGTGAACCACTCAGCACCACCGTCCCCATGACGGTCCAGTCTTCTGCGGTACTCGGTAGGCGAGACACCCAAACGGCGGGCGAAGGTACGCCGCATCGTCTCCGCGGTCCCGAACCCGCACCGAGCAGCAATGGCCGCCACGGTGTCGGTGGTCTCCGCCAACTTGCGGCAGGCCAGTTCGGTGCGCGCCCGCTCCACGTACGCGCTCGGCGTTTCGCCGACTTCGGCGAGGAACACCCGGACGAAATGGCGGCTGCTCATGGCGGCGCGACGGGCCAACTCGGCGACCGTGTGTCTGGCACCCGGATCGGCCTCGATGGCGTCCTGCGCCTGTCGAATTGCGTCACGGGTCGCCCGCGGAGTCGAGAGCGGGGCGTCGAGCCGGCGGAAAGCACCAGCGCCACAGCGGTACAGGACCAGACAACGAGCGACCTCCTGGGCGACCTCGGCGCCGAAATCCGCCTCGACGATCGCAAGCGCTGTATCGATTCCCCCCGACGTTCCAGGGTTCGACGCGCTGCGCACACCCACCGAGTCGGGGTCGCCTGACATCGGCGGGAACCCCAGACCCGTTTGCTCGGCGCCGGACCGGTGCGTCACCTCCTGGCGACCGGCCGGCGTTGCCGCCTCGGCCACAAGGAGGGCACCGGCGCCGATGCCCACCGAACGTCGCGCCCGGCTTGAGGCGGTCCTGATCCAGGACATCGTCGCCGAGTCGGCCAGCGCTGAGTGAATGCCGAAACCACCGGGCAGCACCAACGTGTCGATCCGTCTCGGCTCCGGCATTGCCACCGTCGGGAATGTGAGTCCGCTTTCGGCCGCTACCGGTCCCCCGGAGATCGACGCGACGGTGATCTCGTACCCGCCATCGGTGAGATGCGCCGCGTGAGTGAACACCTCACTCAGCGCAACCACGTCGAAAGCCTTCACCCCCGGAAAGCTGAAAATCACCACGCCGTGAACCAATCCCTGCAGCTCCTTGCATTAACTATCGCCGTATCTGTGGACTGTATACAGTCGACAGTAGTAGATCAAATCGCCGGTGGAGCCGCCGGACCGTGACGCCGCAGGGCAGCGGCCGTATCCTCGACACCGCGCGTCACCGATCTTGCTGCCCGGCGTCAGAAGGACTCTTATGACTCAGCACGCCTCTGAGCCCGCGGTGTCAGCCGCGAAACCATCGGGATTGCCGCAGCGCACACCCGTGGCGCGTCCCGCCCCCCTACGGGACGCCGTATACGACACCCTGCTGGAGATGATCACCTCCCGGGAACTGCAGCCGGGCCATCACCTCGTCGAGACCGAGTTGGCCCGCATCCTCGGGGTGAGCAGACAGCCGATCCGAGAGGCTCTGCTGCGCCTGCAGTTCGAGGGGTGGGTCGACCAACGGCCGGCATACGGCACCTTCGTCCATATCCCCAGCGATACCGAAGCCGACGAACTGCTGGCTGTCCGGGCCGTGCTCGAAGCAGAGTCCGCCAGACTGGCCGCCCAGCACACCACCGCCGAACATGTCGAACGGCTCCGCGACTTGCTGCAGACAGGAGAGCAGGCTGTCGCATCAGAAGATCCGGCGGCCCTCGTAACTGCCAACTCCGATTTCCACGGCTACATCGTGTCGATGACGGGCAACGGCTTCCTGGCCGAAACGCTCGGATCTCTCGAACGACGCGTGCGCTGGTACCACGTGTCCTTCGCCCGAACCCGTGGACGTGCCTCGTGGGACGAGCACGCCGAGATCGTCGAAGCGATCAGCGCCAGCAACAGCAGGCGCGCGTGCGACCTGATGCGCCGCCACGCTGAGCGGACCAGGATGGGCTACCGTCAGCGACCTCGGTAGCGATCGGTATCAACAGCCGCGAACGGCGATGGGTTCCCCGTCGTGGCGGCCTGGCAGCTTCCGAAGGTATCGACTGCGGGTGCGACACTCACCAACTCCGTAGAGCGGCGTGCCGGCCAGTTCCGGCGATTCCGCTCAATGCGAGATGACGTAGTAGCCCTGCCCGCGGAGCAACTCGGCCAAGGCCTTCTCCCGCTCTAGGGGATCGCCGTTGCTGCGCCGGGCCAGTTGCCAGGCGGCGCGGATAACCTTCTCCGGAAGAGCCACCCCAAAGTCCGGCTTCCACTGATCGACCTCGATCAGGCGCTGGCCGTATTTCTTGACCCAGCGGCTGGCCTTGTGCCCGTTCCGATGGTTTTCGTAGCGCTTGCAGGCCGGCAGCGACGTCTGGCCGACGTAGAAGACGGGGGCCTTCTTGTTGGCCCGGGGGTTCAGTGCGTCCAGGCGCTCTTGATCAACCTTTGAGAGCTTGCCGAAATAGTCCAGCCGCACCGCGTAGACGATCGTGCCGCCAAGGTTCGGATCAGGGGTGTGCGGGACGAAGGCCGCCTCGGCGTCCATCACGCCAGCGTAGAAGGCCAGACTGACGAACTGGCCCCAGGTCTCCGGCTTCCTGATAGCCATGACGACAACCCGTGACAGGCCCACGCTCGGGGGCGTTGTGCCCGTTCACACCCCGGGTGGAGCTTCATAGGCCTAGTGCCTTGGCTTTGGCTGTGTTGTAGTCGTCCTGGGTGATCAGTCCGGCGTCGAGCATCCGCTTGAAGCCCGCCAGGGTGGCGAAGTGGTCATCGGCGGGGTCGGCGGTCGCCGGTTGCTCGAGGGCGTGGATGCCGACGGCATCGGCGGCCAATCCGATGCCGATGAGACCGTCGGTACCGGCGTTGGCGCCGGCAGCCTCGATGCCCGCGGCCGTGGCCGCTCGGAGGTTCGCCGTTGCCCGCACCCCGGTGAGGGCGTCGGCACGCTGCACCGCCTTGAGCAGTTCCCGTGACGGGGCGTCGTAGTCGATGGCCACGAGGGCGGTGCTGACGATCTCGAGGCCACGCTCGGATCGCCAGTGGTAGTTGGCCTCCACGGCCTGGGCCAGACACCGGGCGAAGCCGGCCGCGTCCTGCTGGATGCCGATGATGCGGTTGCCCCGCGCCGGATCGTTGGTGTAGGCCGACAGCGCTGTGGACAGGCTCGCGATGACCTCGTTGAACAGCTGATCGGCAGCGGCGTTGCGCAGATCGGTGAAGTCGAACACCGCACCGTTCTGCAGATAGCTCGCCGGCACGAAGTTGTGGATGAACAACAACGGGTCGGTGATCCGCAGCGTGTAGGTGCCCCGCGCGCTGGCCCCCACCTGGGCGTTGAGATAGCGGTCATCCCAATAGATGTCCGAGGCCGTACCGAACTTGTTGTTCGTCAACTCCTGAAGCGAGACGAAGAACGCCCGCTGCTGCGCCGCCGGCCGGCCACCGTATTTGAACCGCTCCCAAGATGCCGTGACCAGCGGATCCAGCAGATTCCCGCCGGCGAACACCGACCGCGAGTCGTGCGCCCCCGAGCTCCACTCATACACCCCGGGTTCGGCGACGAAGGCGGTGAACGCCCCGCCCTCCATGAAGACCAGCCCGTACCCCTGGGGAACCACGATCGTGCTGCCGTTGGTGATGACGTCGACCGAGCCGCGGGTGTTCGACCCCCGACCCAGATTGGTTCCGCGCCGCACCGCCGGGAACAACGCCGCCGTCGGCGCCACCCCGTCAGCAACGGTGTAGAAGTCCTTCCACTGATCAGCCAGCACACCGGCGACCGCCGAACCGGCCGCCTTCAACAGTCCCATCTCAGATCCCCAGAATCCGCGACTTCGCCGCTTCGTACTCGTCATCAGAAATCAGCCGCCCGAACCGCAGATCGGACAACTCCGAGATCTTCTCCGCCGGCGAGGCACCCGAGGCCATCACCAGCTTCTCCAGCATCGCCTCCATATCCGAGCCCAAAGCTTTGATATCGGCCGAGGTCGCCGCCCGCGGCCTCGCCGAGCGGGTGATGGCATTGAGCTGGTCGGCCACAAACCGCGCCCCGTTCGCGCGATCCGGATCAACCGGCACCCTCATCGACCACGACGCCGAGACGATCTGCAACTCCGCAGTGCGGGTATCCCGGTCCTTGAACTCCCGCCCGCTGGTCAGAACCTTCGCCCACGTCGTGGCCTCCACGTCATGGGCCTCCTGCCCGCGGATCACCCAATCCCGATACACCTCAACACCCGGGCCGAACTTCACGCTCACCTCACCCACAAGCGGGGACTCCAGCCTCGACCGGTCGAACCTGATCGAGGCCAGCGCCGAAGCCAACACCGCCGACCGCTCGCTGCGCCCGTGCTCCTTGCCGACCGTCTTCTCCAGATTCCGGTACGCCACCACCGCAGCACCACCGCGCGCGTCGCGCAACACCGCCGCCGCCGCACCCACCCCGCCGTCCACCACCCGGGCGGTCTGATCACCCGACCTGATCCACGCCCTGAACAAAACAAAGACGAGCACCACAACCAGCAGAAAGACGAACGCCTCCACCAAAGACTCCCTTCACTCCCCCAGGAGATGCCAACGACAACCCCTTGCGCACGGATACTACGAACGGGGTACGACACTTTTTCACTTCCAGCTCCACCCCGCCGCCGACAGCCGCAGCAACAACGTCAAGACCATGGCCGTTGTTCCCGTACGGGAAAATTCCAGGGGTGGAACTCCCTTGGAAGGGATCAACCCAGCCAAGAGTTGACGGGGTGCGACGGTATCGCTAACACCACCGGTGGAACGGCGCCTGTGGGTTGCAAAATCCCAGATAAACTGGTATAAATGAAGTATCAGCGGCGGCCGGCCAGTCCGGCTGCTTCTTCATCTGCGGGGGCTGTCACGAGTCGGGGTTTCCTTCGGCGTGCCATGGCCTCCGCAATCCTACGGAAGGCAAAC
>JAGQTO010000066.1:0-5207 GCA_020439025.1 Mycobacterium sp.
TGGGGCTGCGGGGTCTGCCGGCGCTGCGCGGTGGGGATGGAGAACTACTGCGAGGTGCCCACCGCGATCGGTGGTGGCGGACTGGGCGCCGACGGCGGAATGGCCGACTACCTGCTGGTCCCGCATCAGCGGCATCTGGTCGCCCTGCCCGACGGCCTGGACCCGGTGGCGGCGGCGCCGCTGACCGATGCGGGGCTGACGCCGTACCACGCGATCCGGCGCTCCTGGCCCAAGCTCACCCCGGACGCCGCCTGCGTGCTCATCGGGGTGGGCGGGCTGGGCCACATCGGGGTGCAGATCGTCCGCGCGACCACCGGGGCACAGGTGATCGCCGTTGACGTCAAACCGGAGGCGCTCGAACTGGCGCGCAGCGTCGGCGCGCACCACACGGTGCCCTCTGACGAGCACGCCGCCGACGCGATCCGCGAGCACACCGGCGGGCGCGGGGCCGACGTGGTCATCGACTTCGTCGGCGCCACCGCGACGATGAACCTGGCTCGGACGGTGGCCCGGACGATGGCCGATGTCACCATCGTCGGCATCGGCGGCGGCGAGGTGCCGCTCGGGTTCTTCTCGCAGCCCTACGAAGTCAGCATGGCCACCACCTACTGGGGCAGCCGGCCCGAACTGGTCGAGTTGCTGGCGCTGGCGGCACGCGGACAGGTCGGCACCGAAAGCACCATCTACCCGCTGGATCAGGGGGTGCAGGCCTACCGGGATCTGCGGGCCGGCACCGTCACCGGCCGGGCCGTGGTGGTGCCCTAGCCGCAACAGACCCTGACCTGGAAGGCTCCCTTACTGGCAGGCTGGGCAACATGTGGGATTTTGAAACCGACCCGGACTACCAGCGCAAGCTCGACTGGGTCGAGGAGTTCATGCGCGATGAACTCGAACCGCTCGACCTCGCCCCGCTCGACCCTTACGACAAACGGAACCCGGAACTGATGGCGGTGCTACGCCCGCTTCAGCAACAGGTCCGCGAGCACGGGTTGTGGGCGGCCCATCTCAGCCCGGAACTCGGCGGCCAGGGATACGGCCAGGTGCAGCTCGCCCTCCTGAACGAGATTGTGGGCCGTTCCCGTTGGGCCCCTTCGGTGTTCGGCTCCCAGGCGCCCGACTCCGGCAACGCGGAGATCATCGCGCTGTTCGGCACGCAGGAACAGAAACAGCGTTACCTGCAGCCGTTGCTCGACGGCGAGATCTCGTCCTGCTATTCGATGACCGAACCTCAGGGCGGCTCGGATCCTGGCTTATTCATCACCCGCGCCGAGCGCGACGGGGACGACTGGGTGATCAACGGCGAGAAGTGGTTCTCCTCCAACGCCCGCTACGCGTCGTTTTTCATCGTCATGGCGGTGACCAACCCGGAGGCGCGCACGCACCAGAAGATGTCGCTGTTCATCGTTCCGGCCGAGACCCCCGGTATCGAGATCGTCCGCAACGTCGGCGTCGGCGGCGAATCGGCCGACCGCGCGTCGCACGGCTACGTTCGCTATACCGATGTCCGGGTGCCCGCCGACCATGTGCTCGGCGGAGAGGGGCAGGCCTTCGCGATCGCGCAAACCCGCCTCGGGGGTGGCCGGGTGCACCATGCGATGCGGACGATCGCTCTGGCGCGCAAGGCTTTCGACATGATGTGCGAACGGGCGGTATCGCGTCGGACCCGGCAGGGCTCACTGGGCGACTTCCAGATGACCCAGGAAAAGATCGCCGACAGCTGGATCCAGATCGAGCAGTTCCGGCTGCTGGTGCTGCGCACCGCCTGGAAGATCGACCGCTACCAGGACTACCAGAAGGTGCGGCGCGACATCGCCGCGGTGAAGGTGGCGATGCCCAAGGTGCTGCACGACGTGGTCCAGCGGGCGATGCACTTGCACGGCGCGCTGGGGGTCTCCGACGAAATGCCCTTCGTCAAGATGATGGTCGCCGCGGAATCATTGGCCATCGCCGACGGACCCACCGAAGTGCACAAGCTCACCGTGGCGCGGCGCACGCTGCGCGAGTACGAACCGGTGGACGGTCCGTTCCCGTCGGGCCATCTGCCGACCCGGCGGACCGCCGCACAAGCCCGACTGGCGGCATTGCTCGAGCATGAGATCGCCGAGCTGTGAGGGTCCCAGCCCTGTCAGCGGCGGTGCTCCCCGGATTGCGGAGCGGTGTGAATTCAGTCACAAATCGGTAAGAACCTACGTCTTCTCAAACCGTGATCCGGCGCGGAGCATGGGAGATGGCGCCGGTCTCACAGGAAGGCGCAGGCGCTGGCCACACCACTGGATGATCGGGGCAGCCATGACGCAATACATCTACACCACACCACTTTTCATCATCTTCTCGGGGATGGTGCTGATCACCCTCATCGCGCTTACCATGCGGGCGATCGTTCGGCGCGAAAAGGCGATGATCAACGCCCGCCTCGACGACCCGATTCAGATCGCGGCCTACGAGCAACGCTGGCGCGGCGCGGCGTGACCCCACGGCGGGTCACTGACGGGTGACCGCTTGGCCCTCGTGCACGGCCGTCGCCGACCGCACACCGTCCGCGTCGTACAGGCCGGCCACGACCACTCCGCGGCCCTTTGCGGCCGCCGGTGAGCGTGACTCCATCATGTTCCACCGGTCGGCGCGGATCGGTCGGTGGAACCATGTCACGGAGTCGGTGGTGGCGGCGTGGTGTGTGCGGTCGGTCATGGAACGGCCGTGCACGGCCAGAACCGGGTCGACGCCGTAGATGTCGGTGACGTAGACCGCCGCGCAGGCGTGCAATACCGGGTCGTCGGGCAGATCGGCGGTGACCCGCCACCACAGCCGCCGGACGAACTCAGTCCCGTCGGGGTGGTCCTCGCCGCCGAGGTTGTCTTCGCGGTTGTCACTGATGCGGATGTCGATCTCGCCGGTCGGCAGCGCCGGCGCGGGCCCGATCGGGCCGGTCCGCGGCAGTTCCTCGGGGTCGGCGACTCGGGTGCGATCGAAGTGCTCGGGCCCCTCGGCCGGAACCGCGAACAGCGCGGTGGCGCTGATCAGGATCCGTTCTGCCTGAGCGCCCAGCACCCGCCGTGATGAGGAGCTTCGCCCGTCGTGCAGGCGTTGGACCTCGAAGCGCACCGGTTCCCCGGCGTCACCGCCGCGCAGGAACTGCACGTGCAGACTGGTCGGCAGCCGGTCCGGCGTCACGGTGGCGCAGGCGGAGGCCAGCGCCTGGGCGGCCAGTTGGCCGCCGTAGGCCCGCTTGCCTGCCGGGCCGCTGGGACGGCCGGTGAACGAGTCGTCCCCGTCGGGGCGGACCCGCAGCAGATCGACCAGGGTTGGGCTCACGTTGCCAGCGCGCCGGATTCGATCATCGCGGCGATCTCGGCCTCGTCCATGCAGAGCCATTCGGCGAGCACCTCGGCGCTGTGCTGTCCCAGCTCCGGCGCCGCACCGGCACGGTCGTGGGCGCCGTCCACCGCCATCGGGAGGCCCGGTGCCAGGTGCTGTCCGATCCGCGGCTGGTCCAGCGGGGCGAACAGCGGATTCGCGGTCACTCGTGGGCTCGCCGCCACCTCGGCGAAGCTCTGGTAGCGCTCCCAGAGCACCGAACTGGACGACAGCGCGGCGGCGACCTCCGTGGCGGTGTGGGTACTGAACCAGGACGCGAACAGGGCGTTGAGCACGTCGCGGTGTTGGTAGCGCTGACCCTCGTCGGTGAAGTCCGCCTCAAGGGCCTCGGCCACGGCGGCAACGGCTTTGGTGGTCCCGGTCAATTCGGTGAGGTCGGCAAAATGCCGGCCGGTCAGCGCCACCACCATGAAGGCGGCACCGTCGCTGCTGGTGAAGTCGTGGCCGTACTGACCGAAGACCGCATTGCCGATTCCCGGCCGTTGCACGCCGTTGACCATGACCTCGGTGAGGAATCCGAGGTTGGCGGCGGTGGCCAGGGCTACATCGTCGAGGGCAAGCCGGATCCTGCTGCCCTCGCCGGTCGCGTCGCGGCGCCGCAACGCGGTCAGCACCGATAACGCGGCATACAGCCCGCAGCTGACGTCCCAGGCCGGCAGCACGTGGTTCACCGGGCCACGGTGCCCCTGCGGTCCGGTGATCATCGGGAATCCGGTGGCCGCGTTGACGGTGTAGTCGACTCCGGTGGATCCGTCGCCCCGGCCGACCACTTCCAGATGGATCAGATCCGGCCGCTCGGCGGCGAGCGTCTGATGCGAATGCCATTGCCGCCCCGATGCGTTGGTGATCAGCGCCCCCGCATCACTGATCAGCCGCCGCACCAGATGCTGCCCCTGGGCGGAACGCATGTCGAGGGCCATCGAGCGCTTGCCTCTGTTCAGCCCGGCCCAGTAGATGCTGTCCCCGGCCGCGGTGAGCGGCCAGCGGTGGTAGTCGGCGGCGCCGCCGATCGGGTCGATGCGAACCACATCGGCGCCGAGTTGGGCCAGGGTCATGCCGGCCAGCGGCACGGCGACGAAGCTGGAAATCTCGACGATCCGCACACCGGTCAGCGGTGCGGCGTGGCTGGACGGACTCACCCGCGCGAGATCACTGGGCTACCGAAAATCCCTGGGCTACCGAAAATCCCTGGGCTACCGAAAATCACTGGGCTACCGCGTACGGAACCCCGAGGCAGACCAGGAAAACGAGCAGCAGAAACCACCCTGCGGCCTGCCAGATCGGCCAGACACCGTCGGCGCGCCAGACCCGGTAGGTGCGGATGAACGCCCCGACCCCACCGGCGAAGAGAATGACGGGCACCAGGATGGCGGCCACCAGTGAGTGCCACACCGCGGTCGCGGCGAACGCGAGACCGGCTAGCACGACCACGGCGACGACGTAGCGCACCGCGGCCCGGAACATCTGCGGGTCGTGCCAGCGCTTCTCGACGTCGTTGATGGTGCCGATATCGTCGACGAGGTTCTTGCCGTTCGGGTTGGTAGTCATGGTTCTCCTCCTCTCCAGGGTAGGCCGCGGACGCGCCGGGCTCCACCTTCGGCGAAAGTCTTTGGAAGCGGGCTGGGATTCCCGGAGGCGTTACGGTGACCCATGCGCCTCGTCCTGATCTCCGACACCCACATTCCGCCGCGGGCCCGTGACCTCCCTGCGCCGCTGTGGGCGGCGATCGAGACCGCCGATGTGGTGGTGCACGCCGGGGACTGGGTCGATGTCGAGGTGCTGGAGCGCCTTGAGCAGCGCTCGGCCCGGCTGATCGGCTGCTGGGGCAACAA
>JAGQTO010000066.1:5233-7755 GCA_020439025.1 Mycobacterium sp.
CCCGAGCGTGCCGACGCCACCCTGGCCGGGGTGCGGTTCACCGTCGTCCACGAGACCGGCGCTGCGGCGGGCCGAGAGGGCCGGATGGCGCGCGCCTACCCCGACACCGATGTGCTGGTGTTCGGCCACAGCCACATCCCCTGGGACACCACCGCGCCCAATGGGCTTCGGCTGCTCAATCCCGGCTCGCCCACCGACCGCCGCCGCCAACCGTTCTGCACCTACATGACCGCCACCCTGGCACCGGGAACCGGAAAGCTGGGGGAAGTCAGCCTGCACCGGCTGTGACGGGCGGGGGGCGCAGCCGGTTGGCCAGCCCGCTGGCGCGCACCGCACGGCGGTCCACCGCGGCGCGCACCTGGGCTGCGGTGCCGATCACACGGATTTTCTGCCGCGCCCGGGTGACCGCGGTGTAGAGCAGTTCCCGGGTCAACAGCCTGGAGTCCTCCGGCGGCAGCAGCACGGTGACTTCGACGGCCTGGCTGCCCTGACTCTTGTGAATGGTCATCGCGTGCATGGTCTCGATGTCGGCGAGCCGGCTCGGCGCCAGCTCCAGCGGGCCGGCGGCACCGGCCAAGACCGCACGCAGGGCACCGTCGCGCAGCACCGCGACCCCGGTGTCGCCGTTGTAGAGGCCCAGTCCGTAGTCGTTGGCGGTGACGAGCACCGGCCGTCCCGGGTACCAGGCCGTCCATAGCGGGGCATCGGTCTGTTCGGCGAGCCATCGTTCTATCTGACGGTTCCAAAACGTGACCCCGTAGGGACCGCGCCGGTGCGCGCACAGCAGCCGATGCTCGTCGAGGATCCGCAACGCCTGCTCGGCGTCCCCGAGGACGGCCGCCTCGCGCAGTTGCAGGGCATGGGGCACCGCCACTTTCCGCAGGATCCCCGATGCGTCACCGGTGTCGAGCCACTCGATGTGCTCCCCCCCGGCCGCCAGCACCTCGATCGCCGCATCGGCGTTCCCGTCGCGGATCGCCCCGGCCAGTGCGCCGATCGAGGCGCCGAAGCGGTGCGAGGTGGCCAGTCGGACAACCGGGGAGTCCTCGACCTGATCGAGCCCCTCCACCAGATCGGCCAGCACGGCGCCGGCTTCCACCGAGGCCAGCTGGTCGGGGTCGCCGACCAGCACCAGCCGTGACTCCGGCCGGACCGCCTCCAGCAGCCTCGCCATCATGGTCAGCGACACCATCGAGGTCTCGTCGACGACGATCACGTCATGCGCCAGCCGGTTGTCCCGGTTGTGCCGGAACCGCGAGGAGGTGTCCGGCCGGCTTCCCAGCAGACGGTGCAGTGTGGTCGCCGACAGTTCCGGAAGGCGCTCCCGGTCGGCGGGGTCGAGCGCGTCGACTTGCTCCCGCACCGCCTCGGCCAGCCGGGCCGCGGCCTTACCGGTGGGAGCGGCAAGGGCGATCCGCAGCCGCGGCCTGCCCTCGAGCTCGGCCTGGGCGGCCAGCAGGGCCAGCAGGCGCGCGACGGTGGTGGTCTTGCCGGTACCCGGCCCCCCGGTGAGCACGGTCAGCGCGCGGGACAGGGCCGCCTCGGCAGCGCCGCGCTGCTCGGCGTAGCTGTCCGGGAACAACCGCCCGATATCCGGCGGCGGGCCGGATCGGCGGGCACCGGCCAGGGCCAAAACATCATCGGCCACCCGGTGTTCCTCGATCCAGTAGCGATCCAGGTACAGCAGGCCAGAATCCAGATGCAGGACAGATTGATCGGCGACCAGCGCGCTCTGCGAGACCGTCCGCAGCCATTCGCCCGGCTCCGGCCACGGCAGCCCCGCCACACCGACGTGCTCCTCGACGCCGGCCAAGTCCAAGCACACCGATCCGCCGCGCACGGCCCGCACCGCGAACGCCACCGCCAGCGCGACGTTCTCGTCGTCCTCCCCAGCCGGTGCCGTCCGCCCCAGGGCCGTCACGCGCTGAGCCACCAGAACGTCCGCAGGCTCCAGCACGCCCGCCTCGTTGAAGACACCCAACAGTCCGCTGGCTGAAACGCTGCGCCGCCAGTCGGCGGGATCGCTCACCGTCGTACTCACGCCGCCGCCTCCCGCCCGTCGAGCAGATCGGACAGTTCCTCGACCAGCGCGGCCGGCGGGCGCCAGCCGAACACCCCGGCGGGATTGCCTTCGGACACCGGGGTGTCCGCACCGCACATGCCACGGATGAACAGGTAGAGGATCCCGCCGAGATGCCGCTCCGGCCGATAGCCAGGCTGGCGCCACCGCAGGAACCTGTGCAGCACCACGCTGTACAGCAGGGCTTGCAGGGGATAGTCCGAATGCAGCATGGCTTCGGCCATCCGGCCCGCGGTGTAGTCGCCGGCAGTCAGCGGCCGGTCCGGTTCACCGAGCCAGTTGGTTTTGTAGTCGACCACCAGATAACGCCGGCCTCCCGGATCGTCGGGTCGCCCCGGGATGCGCAGCACCGCATCCAGCGAGCCGCTGAGATACCCGCGCAGCGACTGGCTGCCCAGCGTCGCGTCGGTGAGCCGGTCGATATAGGGCGCCAACGGATCCC
>JAGQTO010000066.1:7843-11821 GCA_020439025.1 Mycobacterium sp.
AACTCGAAATCCAACTCGCACAGGCGGTCCCCCAGCGGTATCCCTCGAAGAGTCAGGTCATCGGCCAGCGGCCCGAGTGGCGTGTCGTGCATGGGGAGCAGCCCGGCCGCCAGATCGGCGGAGGAGACGTCCACCGGCCACCAGAGCGAATGCCTCTCGATCTGTTCCCGAAGCTCGCCCTCGAGATCCGCGGCCTGTGGGTCGGCGGTCTCCAGCACCGCGTGCACCAGGCTGCCGAATTTGGCCCCGGTCGGCAGATCGGCCATCGGGGAGGCCAGCTCGGACCCCGCCGGCGCCTCCAGCAGCGGGACCTCGGCCACCTCGTCGTCGAGTTCCAGCACTTCCGGTTCGCTGTCGACCCCGACGGCCTCCTGCGCCGAGCGCACCAGCCCCGAGTAGGAGGTGCGCCGCCAGGTGGTGTCGATGTGACGATGGAAATGCCTGGCGCGCAGATCCTTCGGGGGCGCATCCGCAACCAGTTGGCCCACCGGGACGATCCGGGCATCTTCCACGACGGGCCCGCCATGGTTCTCCCACTGCTGGAACCGTTTCATCGCCTCGGCGTCGGTGACCGACTTCGGGTCGCAGCGGTCACGGATGACGGCCTGTCCGGGCTCCCGGTCACGCAGCAGCCGGGACAGGCCGCCGTTGGGTTCGTCGTAGCTCGGTGCCCACCACGCCACGACCTGTGACTGCGCCCGGGTCATCGCTACGTACATCAGTCGGCTGGCGTCGCTGGCCTCCTCCCGCCGGCCCAGCGCTGCCACCGACCGGTAGTCGGGACTCTCCGGGCCGCCGATGTGCAGGCAGCGAATACCGTTGTCGTGGAACAGAATCAGATCACGGTTTTGCACGTTGCGGTTGAAGGCGAACGGCAGATAGACGATCGGGAACTGCAGTCCTTTGCTGCCCCACACCGTCATGATCTGCACGGCGACGGCGTCGCTGTCCAGCCGCCGGTACCGCTCAGCGGCCGCGCTGCGCTCCTCGCGCCGGTTGCGCAACCAGTCCCGCAGACCGGGCAGCGTGAGGTGCTCGCGGTGGGCCGCTCGCTGCAGCAGCTGGGTCAGGTGCGCGATGTCGGTGAGGTGGCGTTCGCCGCCACGCCACCGCAGCGCGCGCTCGGTCATGCCGCCCAGCTGGGCGGCCTCCAGCACCGCGGCGACGCCGACCTCACGGGCATGATCGGCCCACTCGCGAATGGTCTCGGCGACCCGGTCGGTGAGCGCATCACCCTGCTCGGCGAGATCCTCGGCGGTGTGGCCGAAGAACATGGTGCAAGCCGCCGCCCGGACCAGCCCGGAGCGATGCGGCTGATCGAAGGCCTCCAGCAGGGTCAGCCAGTCGGTTGCGGCGTGGGAGCCGAAGAGGTCGGAATCCCCGGTGTAGACCGCCGGGATGCCGGCGGCGATCAGGGCGTCGAAACAAGCCCGGGCGTCATTGTGTTTCTCGACGATCACCGCGATATCGCCCGCCGCGACCTTGCGCCCCTCGAAGGTGGCGTCGCTGGCCAGCAGCGCCCCGATGTCGCCGGCAAGATCGCGGGGGATGAAGTCCCGCAGTTCACCGATCGGAATGGTCTTGGTGCCGGTCTTACCGAACTGCTCCCGCCCCACCACCCGCAACCGGAATGGGTCGTTGCGCGGCGCGTTCACCAGGCGGCTGCCGCGGTGGTGGGCGTCGACATCGCGCACGACGATGCGCGAGTCACCCAACTCCGCGCCGCGAAGCACCGCCTGCAACCGGTTCAGTAGCGCATCGTCACTGCGCCAGTTCTTGTCGAGGGTCCGCTTGTCCCCCGCGGTGTCGGCCGCCATCAGATAGGTGACGATGTCCCCGCCGCGGAAGGCGTAAATCGCCTGTTTCGGATCCCCGATGAGCACCACCGTCGAGACTCCGCCGAAGGCCTTCTGGATCACCGTCCACTGCACGGGGTCGGTGTCCTGGAACTCGTCGACCATGACGATCGGCCAGCGCCGGCTCATCCGATGCCGTGCTGCCGAGGTCTCCCCCTTGAGCGCGTCGGCCAGTCGGGTCAACAGGTCGTCGTAGCCCAGGACTCCGCGGCGGCGCTTGCGGATTTCCAGTTCGGCCAGCACGGCCCTGGCGAAGTCGATGCGTGCCGCGGTGCCGGTTCCCGGCTCCGGATCCCTCGGACGCAGTTCGGTGCCCGGGTTACCGGCCACCTCGCGGGCCAGGGTGAGGGCCTCCTGGTAGTTGATCTGAGGTTCCTCCCGGTCCCGGCCGAACCTGGCCAGATAGAGATCATCGACGACCTCGGTGATCAGATCGTCGAGACTCTCGACGAGTTCCACCCCGGCATCGGAATCGCCGGCCACTCCCAGCGAGGTCAGCACGATGTTGCAGAACTGGTGGACGGTGGCGATGGTGGCGGCGTCGAAATCGGCCAGCGCATCGGCGAGGTTGGTCCGCCGTCGCTGGTGTTCCTGGGCATCGCACTCCAACAGCCTGGCGACCACCTGGTTGTCTCCGACCAGTGCGGGATCGCCGAAACATGCCAGGGCATGGGCGATCTGACGGCGCACCCGCTCACGCAGTTCCTGGGTGGCGGCCCGGCTGAAGGTGATCAGCAGCATCTGGTCGAGAGTGGCCACCCCCTCGGCGAGGTAGCGGGTGACCAGCGCGGCCAGGGCGAAGGTCTTGCCGGTCCCCGCGCTGGCCTCCAGGACGGTGGTCGAACGCGGGTCAGGCAGGGCGCCGAGCAGATCGAAACGGCCGGGTTCGTTTCCCGATTCCATGGCTAACCCCCCTGCACCGATTCCAACAACGGAAACCACAATCGGGCCGCGTAGGCACCCAGCCGGTTGTTCTCGCCGGGGTGCCCCTCACCCGGCCGAAGCGGCTGCATCAGATCGTCCAGGGCCGCGCCGGGTCCCCAGGCTCGCACATGGGCCGGCTGAGCGTCCTCGCCCGGATACTTGCCCGACCGCCAGCGCTGGCCGGCCGCATAGACCGGATCGAAACCGTTGTGGCGCGCGTCCGCCCAGGCAAAGGAGGTCTTCAACGGCAACGGCAACGGTTCGCGGCGCCCGGCGTCGTAGATGGCGACCAGATCCTTCAGCAGTTCGGCCGCGGGAACCTCGGGACGGGCCAGATGCGCCGTTCTCGGCCCGCCCCGCCCCTTACTGCGCCCGATGCACACCGCCGACCATTCGGTGGCCGGCATGTGGGCGGCCAACGCCAGCAAGGGAATCCACGCCGCGAGCAGGTGCTTGCCGTCCAGCTTGGAATAAGTGACCGACACCAGGCGCGCCCCGTAGGCCGGCGAGACGGTGCCGGCCAGCCGCCGGTCCGCGCCGAGTTCGATGTCGACGTCGACGGCGCGGGGGGGTTCTGAGCGCAGCGGCATCGCCTCGGCGGCCAGTTGCACCACGCGGTCGAGGATCTCCTTGGCCTTGCGCCAGCCCAGCTGACCGGGCGGCAGGGTGCCGCGGCACCACTCGGCCTTCAACGCGCGCTCCGGGGTGATGCCGCTCAGGACGTCGCGCAGCATCCGGTCCCCGACGGTCCACTCCTGAAGGGCGTCGATCTCGACCGCGATCGCGTCGTCGATACCGTCCACCTCGGCGGGCAGGGTGTAGTCCAGCGCCCGGAAGAACCCCCTGACCGGGTCCCTGAAGAAGGCCGTCAGTTCGGCCAGCGACACGTCTGCGGCATCGGGCGCCGGTAACGGACGTGCGACGAACCCTGGAGGTTCCTCGCGGTGGCCGGCGGCGACGGTGGCCGCCCGCTGTACGGTCGGATCGAAGCTGAAAGAGGTGTGGGGCCGGCGCGGGGTCAGCGCCCCGGGTTGCACATTGCGGGCGTCGAACGGCTGCAACGGATGACGCACGGTGATGCGTTCACGCACCGGCTCGGCGGTGGTCGCATCGAACGCGTCGAGCAACTCGGCCAGCGGCACGGCCGGGGGGCGTAGCTGGCCGGAGTGTTCGTCGGCCCCGGTGTAGGTGACCACCA
>JAGQTO010000066.1:11932-15119 GCA_020439025.1 Mycobacterium sp.
CGGGGGAAGACGGTGTCGTCGAGGCCGACCAGGCAAACCACCCGGTGCGGTACCGAGCGCATCGGAACCATGGTGCACACGGTCAGGGTGCCGGTGCGGAAGTTGGCGCGGGTGGGACGGCCGGCGAGGTGGCGGCGCAGCAACTGAGCCACGTCAGACAGTTGCAGCGGCGTCTGATCGCGGGCCCCGGCGGTCGCGACGACGTCGTTGAACTCCCGCTCCAATTGGCTGAGCTGCCAGGCATCGGTGTCCTCGACGCGGGTCAGCAGCCTGATCCCTTCGGCGAGCGCGGTGAGCCAGTCCCGTAGCGGCCGAGTACCGCTCAACGAGTCGGCCACGACCTGCAGGCGTCCGCAGAACTCGGCCAGCCGACCGGCGAGTTCGACACTGTTGCTGCCGACGTCGTCCAGTGGCAGCGTGGCCTCGACCCCCGCCTGGGAGTCATCGGAGAGCGCCACCCCGGTCAGGATGCGGTCCAGGCCGAAACGCCAGGTGTTATGGACGAATTCCACGCCGTAAGGGGCGCGGTGTTTCGGGTCGAAACCCCACCGGATGTTGGCCTCGCGCACCCAGTCGGTGATGTCCTGCAGATCGTCGTCGGTGAACCCGAATCGCGCCCGGACGGGGTCCGCGTTGGCGAGGTCGAGCACCTCGGTGGCGGTCACTCGGCTGCCGGTCAGGCTGAGCAGCTGCGAGGCCACCGCCAGCAGGGGATTGGTCTGCACCAGGGATCGATCGGCGAGCTTGACCCGTAGCCGGTGGGCGGGGTGCCCGTCGCGGACCACTTCGCCGAGGCCGAAGTCGGCCACGATCAGCGGCGCGTAGGTCTCGATATCGGGACACATGACCAGGATGTCGCGCGGCTCGAGGGTCTCGTCGTCGGCGAGCAGACCCAGTAGAACCTCGCGCAGCACGTCGACCTGCCGGGCCGGCCCGTGACAGCTGTGCACTTGGACCGAGCGGTCGTCATTACGCAATGACCGGTGCTGTACGCCAACGGCATTGAACGAGATATCGGATTGCAGCCAGCCCAGCAGGGTGTCGGGGTGCGCGGCGCCGGGCAGGAACTTGTCGGTGGCCACCACGGCGGGCAGGCAGCGCTGCAACTCGCGCAGATCGCGCCCGAGGGTGGCCAGCAGGGGGTGGCCGACCCGTCGGTGGCTGATGTCCTTGCGGCGCGGTACCGGACCTCGCAGGTCCTGCAGAGCTGTCCACAGCCCGGCGCTGGGATGCGGAAGCCACAGGTGCATCTCGTGGTGAACGGCCAGCGCCTCGAGCAGTTCGATATCCGTCGCGGTCAGTCGGGTGTAGCCGAACAGCGACAGCCGGCCGGGCAGCTGCTCAGAACCCGACTCCCGCAGCTGTTCAAGGGTTTTGGCGTGTCGGACATGCGGGGGATCGATGGCCATCAGCGCGACCAGTTCCCGCCACAGCGGCGGCTGCCAGGCCAGATCTTCGGCGAGTCCGCCGACTTCGCCGTCCAGCCAGTCGGCCAGCAGTTGCGGGCGCTGTCGGGCGTAGGAGGCGAACAGCCCCGCCAGCCGTCGCGCGACCCCGTAGCGGCGACCCTGCCGCAGGGCCCTCTCCTCCCCGGCCGCGAAGTGGCCCAGGTGGTCGGCGAGGGTGCGACACCACGGCTGGTCGAGGTGGCCGTCGATCACCTCCAGCAACGGCCAGGTCATCACCTCCGGTGACCAGGGGTCGTCGTCGCGGGTGCCGGCGATCTCGGCGATCAGCGAGGCGGGAGACCGGAATGACACTCCCGCGCAGACCCCGTCGGCACCACTGCCGCTGCCCAGCACGTGGGATAGCCGCTGCGACAGCCACCGTTCGACCCCGCGGGCCGGCACCACGACGAGATCCTCGGCGAACGGGTCGGGCGGCGGCGTGGCCAGCAAATCCCCCAACCCGTCCGCGAGGATGTCGGTGCGTTCCGCGCGGATAATGTGCAGGGCCATCGCGACCACCGTAGACCGTGCCTGGGACAAATCCGGGCCGTTAAACTTGCGGCGCCGACGAGCGGAGGACACCGATGCGGGCCGAGCGATTCGATTTTCCCAACTCCGATGGCCAGCAGCTGACCGGCCTGTTGGAGTCCCCGGCCGGTGATCCGGTGGCCTACGCCCTGTTCGCGCACTGCTTCACCTGCAGCAAGGACAGCCGCGCCGCCAAACGGATGGCCGAGGCCCTCGCCGTGCGGGGTATCGCACTGCTGCGGTTCGACTTCACCGGCCTGGGATCCAGCGAGGGCGACTTCGCCAACACCGACTTCTCCTCGAACGTCGACGATCTCGTCGCCGCGGCCGACCATCTGCGGCGCACCCACCAGGCGCCGTCGCTGCTCATCGGCCACAGCCTCGGCGGCGCCGCGGTGCTCGCGGCGGCCGGCCGGGTTCCCGAGGCCAAGGCCGTCGCGACCATCGCCGCCCCGTCCGACCCCGGCCACATCGCCGACCTGCTCGGCGACCGCATCGACGGTATCCGGGAACACGGCGAGGGTGAGGTCGTTCTCGGTGGGCGGGCCTTCCGCATCCGCCGCGAGTTCCTCGACGACATCGCCGAGCAGAATCTGCTGGCGCAGGTCGGCCGGCTCCGCAAACCCCTGCTGGTGATGCACGCGCCGGCCGACAAGATCGTTCCCATCGACAGCGCGACGCGGATCTTCCTCGCCGCGCGGCATCCCAAGAGTTTCGTCTCCCTCGACGACGCCGATCATCTGCTGGCCCGGCGCCGCGATGCCGGCTATGCCGCCGATGTCATCGCGGCCTGGGCATCGCGTTATCTGGCACCTGCCGACCCACCGCCGCAACCGGTGGATGCCGAGGAACCGCGCGCGGTCGAGGTTGCCGAGACGGGCGTGGGCGTCTTCCAGCAGTCGGTGACGGCCGGTCCGCACCGCCTGATCGCCGATGAGCCGACCGAGGCCGGTGGCCTGGACACCGGCCCCGCGCCCTACGACCTGCTACTGGCGTCCTTGGGGACGTGCACGGCGATGACGCTACGTCTCTACGCCGACCGCAAGGAGCTGCCGCTGACCCGGGTCTCGGTTCGGTTGCAGCACTCCAAGATCCACGCTGAGGACTGCCGCTCCTGCGAGACCACCGAGGGCCGAGTGGACCGGATCGACCGGGTGCTCACCCTCGAGGGCGACCTGAATGACGCGCAGCGGGCCCGGCTGCGCGAGATC
>JAGQTO010000066.1:15174-21078 GCA_020439025.1 Mycobacterium sp.
CTGATCGAACGCCGTCGTGCGTCACGCCGGTGCGCGTCACCCCGAAGGGGCCGCCACTTGTCTAGTCCCGGTCGCCGGGCGGCAAGCCCCGCGGACCTTCAGGCTCACGCAGCGCACGCGGGCCGGCCGCCGCGTCGAGTTCACGCTCAGGCCGGTCGGCGTGCCCGGAAAGGGCCGCCGCAGTGCCGACAACTCCACCGATCGGCGCGGCCCCGGCCGACCCGGCAGCGGCTCGCCCGTCGGTCCGCGCCTGCCGGTGGAACCGGGAGTCGACCCAACCGCGGTCGGCGCCCCCCGGTGCTGCGTCACCTGACGCTGCGGATTCACCGCCGCTCTGCTCGCTGTCCACCGTGACCTTGTGAACCCGCCGGAACGAGAAGGTGATCTCCTCCACCTCCTCGAACGCCTGGCGGGCGGCACGGAGGGGCTGTTTGGTGGTGTCGATCGCCCGGCCCACGATCTGGGGCACCAGCGGAGTGATCCAGCGGGCCGCGGCTTTGACGTTGTCCATCGAGGCGAGGTTGGCCACCGACGCCACATTGGCCAGGCCCGGGACCGGCGATCTGCGGTCGGGACGCTTTGTTGTCGTGGCCAGTTCGGTGCCCGGTCCGGACTCCGCGGGATAGACGGCCGCCGGATCAACTGCCGCAGAATCGACGGCATCGGCGTCGGGGGCCGGGAGTTCAGCGGCGGCGCGGTCTGCGGCGACCCGCTCGGCGGCGGCCCGGTCGGAAGCGGCCCGGCTCGCCGCCCGTGCCGCAGCGGCGATCGGCAGGTACTCCCGTTCGGGCGTCGTCCCGAGGCCCCGGGCTGCGGCCACCGATCCGCCGGCGGCGATGACCCGTTGCCGATGGTGCTCACGGTTGATCTCGTACTGGGCCTCGGCCGCCAGTCGGGCTTCGGCGAGTTCCTGCTCCGCCCAGAGGGTTTCGGTCTTGGCACGGACCTCGGCCTGCTTGACCGCGATGGCCGTCTCGGCGTTGAGATCCGCGATATCGCGCCTGAGGCGAGCATCGAGCATCCGGTCATGTGCCGTCTCGCCCCGCCACAGCCGCAGGATCAGCGGCAGCAACATCAGCAACTCGAAGAACCCGATGGCCGCCAACCGCAGCATCAGCGTCTCGGCACTGGTCATGGTGAGGTCGTTCATGGCGATCCAGCGCGCACCCAGCCCACGATCGGGATTGCCGGCGGCGTTCGCACGCGCCTGCGCCAACTTCTGTTCGCCGGCGCCGATCGCATCGTCGAGGCCTCCTGCGCGTTCGGTGCGTTCGGCAACGGCCAGGTCGAGTTCCTGCTGGGCGTCGGCCAGGATGGCGTTGGCCGTTCGGGTCTCCGGACCGGCACCGGGCACCCCGGTGATCTGAGTCTGGGGACAATCCGGCGACGGGTTGTATTCGCAGCGGGCCACGACCAGCGCCTCGTCGCGGCGGGTACGGGCCTGATCGACCGCTGAGTCGAGTTCGGCGCGCGACGCCCGCACCCGATCCAGATCGGCCGCGGCCTGCGCCACGGCGGGCACCGACTGCGTCGTCAGGACGGCCTGTTCGTCGATGCGGCGCTGGATCGAACCGGAGAAGAGCACCAGCGACGCCAGTTCCCCGACGATGACGCCCACCGCGAGGGCACCGAGGGCACGGCCGGCCAGCGCCGGGACGCTCCTGGTCGAACCGGCGGCAACAGCGCGGCTGACCACACCCACCAACAGAGCGAAGAACAGACCGATCGCGACGGCGGCGACGGTCGGCATCTGCGGGGCGGCAGCCAGGGCGGTCGCCGAGACCAGCCAGGCCAGGGCAGCGGTGATCAGCACGATGACACCGGCCAGGGTGTCCGCGGATCGCTCGCGCGGTTCCAGGGCCGCCCGGGTGTCGCCGCCGCCGAGCCAGATCAGCGCGTCGGCGACGCCGGACCGCGCCGGCTTCTGCTCGGCCACGGTGGCCGAAGGCTCGCCCGTTGTGGGGGAAGACATGTCATTCTCCAAATGTTCGAAACTTCCAGAGTGCCAGGGCAGTAACGGATCAGACCAATCACCGGCCCCCTGTGGTGATCGGCCCCACAAACCTCACCGCACGGAGACCTGGCTCACCCGCACGGCGATGTCGCAGGTCAGCGGGTGCGATGGAAATCCCGGACCCGCCGGTGCGGCCCATCGGAGCCGGAGCCCACCGGTTTCTATCCGACCAGTCGGGCAATCGAGCGCAGCGGGATGTGCAGCCAGCCGGGCCGATGCCGGGCCTCGTAGGCCACCTCGTAGACGGCCTTGTCCAGCTCGTAGACCGCGAGGATGTCGGTGTGGGTGCGCGGGTCGGCCCCCGAGGCCGCAGCGTAACCGTCGCAGAACGCAGCGCAGTTGCGCTGGACCCATTCCCTGGCCCGCGCGGCCAGTTGACGGTCCGCCTGGTCGTGCAGCCCGTGGTAGGCCGCGTATTCGTAGGAGCGGAGCATCCCGGCGACATCGCGAAGTGGCGAGTCCGGCCGCCGCCGCTGCTCCAGCGGCTGGCCCGGTTCACCCTCGAAGTCGATCAGCAGCCAGTTGTCCGGCGTGCGCAGCACCTGCCCCAGGTGAAGGTCACCGTGCACCCGCTGAACCGTGATGTCCCGGTCGGCCACGGCGAGATAGCGGCGCTCTATCGCAGCCACGTACCGGTTGAATTCGGGAACACTGGCCGCCGCTGCGGCCAGGCGTTCCCGCATGTGGTCGACCGCCAGGGGCGCGGTTGAGGTGCCCAGCGCGCGGGCCAGGTCCACGTGCACCGAGGCCACCGCTGCCCCGAGCCGCTGCGACTCACCGGCGAAGTCGCCGCCGACCTCGTGGGCGTACAAATCGCCCTCGGCGTAAAGGTCGCGGGTACTCGCCGTGGCCATGTACCAGCCTTCCGCCGAGTTCGCTGCATAGGCGGTGACCATGCCCAGCGGGCACGGCCCATCGTCATCGCTCATCTCGAAGGACCCCAGCAGCCGGGGCACGTGCGGGTTGTTCGCTCGGGCCAGCACCCGGTGGAGTTCGATGTCGGGGTTGACCCCCGGGGACACCCGGCGGAACAGCTTGAGAATCGCCTGTTCCTCGAAAACCACGCTGGTATTGCTTTGTTCGGCCTCGCTGACCCGCGCCTCGGCGTCGACCGGCAACACCGCGCCGGGTTCCCGGGTGAATCGAATCGCGCCGATGGCAGCCGAGGAATCCAGAAGCGCCAACAGGAACCGGGCCGAATCCGGCTCGTAGAGGCCGTCATAGCCGATGTGCTCCTCGGCGCTGCCGATCGTCGCGACGCGGTCGTACTCCGACATTGGGGCCGAATCCCATTGCACGAGAATCTGATAGCGGTCCCGCGACCCGTCTGTGTAGTGCACGTCGAGCAGTGTGAGATCGAGACCGTCGCGCAGTGCGACGACGGCGTGCGGCGCGGCCGACTGCCAGACGCGGCTGCGTCCGGCGTACCAACGCTGATGTGGCAACCACTCCGACCAGGGCAGGGCGGCGACGTCGGAAATCATGGGTTCTCCTCGATCTGCAGCTTGAACCAGTAGAACCCGTGACCCGGCAGGGTGAGCAGGTAGGGCAGCTGACCGATCCGCGGGAAGCGGACGTGTCCGGTCAATTCAACAGGGGTGTACGAATTCCAGTGCTGCAGATTCAATTCGATGGGCTGCGGGAATCGGGAGAGGTTGTTGACGCAGAGCACCACCTCGTCGTCGGACTCGCGGAGGTAGGCCAACACCGAGGGGTTGGAGCCGCCGAGTTCGCGGAAACTGCCCACCGCGAACGACTCGTGGCGGCGGCGCACGGCAAGCATGGTGCGTGTCCAGTTAAGCAGCGAGGCCGAGGAGTCCCGCTGCGCTTCGACGTTGACCGACTGGTAGCCGTAGACCGGATCCTGGTTGGGCGGCAGGTACAGCCGGCCCGGGTTGGAGGTGGAGAATCCGGCGTTGCGGTCCGGGGTCCACTGCATCGGGGTGCGGACGCCGTCGCGGTCACCCAGCCAGATGATGTCGCCCATACCGATCTCGTCGCCGTAGTAGATCACCGGGGATCCGGGGAGCGACAGCAGCAGCGCGGTGAACAACTCGATCTGGTTGCGGTCGTTCTCCAGCAGCGGGGCCAGCCGGCGCCGGATGCCGACGTTGGCCTTCATCCGCGGATCCTTGGCGTACTCGGCGTACATGTAGTCGCGCTCGTCGTCGGTGACCATCTCCAGGGTCAGCTCGTCGTGGTTGCGCAGGAAGATCCCCCACTGCGCGGTCTCCGGAATCTCCGGGGTGCGCGCCAGGATCTCCGAGATCGGGAACCGGGACTCCCTGCGGACCGCCATGAAAATCCTTGGCATCAGCGGGAAGTGGAACGCCATATGGCATTCGTCGCCACCGCTGGCAGGATCGCCGAAGTACTCGACCACATCGGCAGGCCACTGGTTGGCCTCGGCCAGCAGCACCCGGCCCGGATATTCGTCGTCGACCACCTTGCGGCACCGCTTCAGGAAGGCGTGCGTCTCCGGCAGGTTCTCGCAGTTGGTGCCCTCCCGCTCGAACAGGTAGGGCACGGCGTCGAGGCGGAACCCGTCGATGCCGAGGTCCAGCCAGAACCTCAGGACATCGATCATCGCCTCTTGCACGGCCGGGTTGTCGTAGTTCAGGTCGGGCTGATGGGAGAAGAACCGGTGCCAGTAGAACTGGCGCCGCACCGGGTCGAAGGTCCAGTTGGACTCCTCGGTGTCGACGAAGATGATCCGGGCCTCCGGGTAGCGATCGCTGGTGTCGCTCCAGACGTAGAAGTCGCCGTAGGGCCCGTGCGGATCGCGGCGGGACTCCACGAACCAGGGGTGGGTGTCGGAGGTGTGGTTCATCACCAGGTCGGTGATGATCCGGATGCCGCGACGGTGCGCCGCGTCAAGGAGGGCGACGAAGTCGTCCACGGTGCCGAACTCGGGCAACACCTTGTAGAAGTCGCGGATGTCATAGCCGCCGTCACGCAGCGGCGAGTCGTAAAACGGCGGCAGCCAAAGGCAGTCGACCCCGAGCCACTGCAGATAGTCCAGCCGGTCGATCAGTCCGAGCAGATCCCCTGCACCGTCGCCGTTGGAGTCGGCGAAGGCGCGCACCAGCACCTCGTAGAACACCGCGCTCTTGAACCAGACGCGGTCGGCGGGGAGGGCGCGGGCGTGGGCGAAGTCCTTGGCGGTGGGATGCGCCACCACACCGCGTTCGACATGAGTGCCATGGGGCGGGCTGATCGACAGTCTCCCTTCCACTGGCCCGGCCCCCTTCCACTACCCCGCTCCGGCCGGATCTAATCCCCCTGGGTCTGAACCCTCGGGTCTCGGGGCCCGGTCAGTCGCGCACCCGCAGCACCACCTTGCCCCGCGCGCTGCGGTTCTCCAGCGAGGCCACCGCTTCGGCCGCCTGCGACAGCGGGTAGACCTGCGGTTGCGGCGGCGCCAGACGGCCCGAGGAGAGCAGCGCGGCAAGACCCTGCCACTGCTCGGTCAGCGCTCCGGGGTGGGTCAGGGTCCAGGCGCCCCATCCGACGCCCACCACGTCGATGTTGTTCAGCAACAACCGGTTGACCTTGACCGTCGGGATCTCCCCGCCGGTGAAACCGACCACCAGCAGACGGCCAGCCGGAGCCAGCGAACGCAGCGAGTCGGTGAACCGATCGCCGCCGACCGGGTCCATCACGATGTCGACGCCCCGGCCGCCGGTGAGCTCGGCCACCGCGTCCTTGAAGCCGTCGGCCAGCACCACGTCGGTGGCACCGGCCGCGCGGGCCACCTCGGCCTTGTCCTGGGTGCTGACCACCGCGATCACCCGGCTCGCCCCGAGTGCGGGGGCCAGCCGCAGGGTCGAGGTGCCGATGCCGCCGGCGGCACCGTGCACCAGCACCGTCTCCCCCGCCGCGAGGCGCCC
>JAGQTO010000067.1 GCA_020439025.1 Mycobacterium sp.
TGCTGCTGGTTTCGATGCTCGCGCCGATGGCGGCCACGGTGATCCGGATGTCGGTGTCGCGGTCGCGGGAGTACCAGGCCGACGAGTCCGGCGCGGAACTGTCCGGTGACCCGCTGGCGCTGGCCTCGGCGCTGCGCAAGATCAGCGGCGGAGTCGAACAGGCGCCGCTGCCGCCGGCCCCGCAGATCGCCGACCAGGCGCACCTGATGATCGCCAGCCCGTTCCGGTCCGGCGAGCGGATGAGCCGGCTGTTCTCGACGCACCCGCCGATTCAGGACCGGATCGCCCGGTTGGAGAAGATGGCCGGCGGCCGGTAGGACGGCGAGTCAGCAGCGGAGTCAGGACTCCGGCTTTTCGGACTTTGTCGGCTTTTCGGCCGCGCCCGCGCCGAGCGCCTTGCCGACCTTGCTGACGGCGTCGTTGACCGCGTCGGCGACCGAGTCCAGTGCGTCCTTGACCTTGTCCAGGTTCGGCAGTTTCGGTGCTGGGATGTTGGCCGGGGTGCCCGAACCGCCCGCGAATGGAGCGTCCGAGCCGCCGCGGCCCGGGGTGAAGTCCATCGGCGGCCGGGTCACGTTGACCCTCGGCCCGCCGCGAGTGGCGCCCAACTCCGGACCGAGGTCCTCAATCGGGGCGGCCGGACCCGGATCAACCGCGGCTGCGGCGGTCTCGGAAGCGGGCGGCGGAAGCACAGGTGCGGTCGCAGGAGCCGGTGCCGGGGCGGCCGCCGCGGCCAACGGCGGGGCCACCTGGGTCGGCGCGGGCGGCAGCAGCGACTGAACCGGCTTCGGCAGATGCCCGGTCGCGTTCTTGTAGGCGACCACCGTCAGGTCGTTGATCTTCTGGACGATCGCCACCAGGCCGTCGGCGTAGGTGACGGTCGTGACGTTGGTGGCGGGATCGAAGTCGCAGCGCACCGAGCCCGCGCAGTCGACCCGGCCTTGGTTGTCGACGACCGGCTTGGCGGCGAGATCCAGCGACTGATTCGCGGTGGGCAGGCCGCTGGGCTCGTCCGCCGCGAATACGTTCAGCGCCGTGGTGTCGGGAGTCGAGCCCGCTTCGAAGGCCACCCGGAACGGAGTGTCCGGCTGCTTCGTGGCGCCTTTGACCGGCGTCTGGAGCAGGGCGGCCAGCTCGGTGGCGTCGGCTGGGCCATCGCCGATCGCCAGCACGTCGCCCGAGGGATCGCCGAATATGTCCAACGGCCCGCCGAAGCTGGCATGGATGAATCCGTCGGGAGTTTGCGTGGTGGAAGCTAGGATGAGGAGTCCGGCAGAGACGCCCAAGGCCGCCGCGCCACCGCGCAGTCCGTGCCCGATGCGCCCATTCACCGCTCCGGCCCTCCTTCTCAGGCTCCCCCTAGAACAGTCTTAAGTTTAGGCCATCCAAACCAGTTTTGAACCATTCATTGACCGTCAATTTCGGTTCGGTACGGTGTTGTAATGTTACTCAGGTTTCTGGTCATTACCGCTGTGGCGGCAGGGGCTGGTGTGTCGAGTTCAGCAACAGCCTGGGCGGAGCCCAGCCCCGCTCCGGCGCCCCCAATTCCCAATGTCAACGCCTACACCCCCCTGAATCCTGCGGACTACACCGCCAACCGTGGCAGGTGGTACGCCTTCGCCGGTCCGGCCGGGGTCGTCTGCATCCTGGACAACCTCAACGGCGACTACGGCTGCTCCGGAGCGCTGCCCGGCGCGCCGGAGGGCGCCAACCTTGTCAGCGGGGGGCCGGTCGGCGCGCCCGCCTTCTCCACCACCGCGGAGCCGTTGTTCGCCGCCGCCGGCGCCGTCAGGCCGCTTCCGCCGAACACGCGGCTGAGCTACCGCTCGGTCAGCTGCGGGGTGGATGACGCCGGGGCGGTGGCCTGTTTCAACAGCCGTGATCAGGTGGGCTTCGTCGTCGGCCCGAATGGCACCTACATCAACGCCAGCAGCCCCTTGCTGGAGCGTCCGGAGGGCACCAACCCGATGCTGCCAGGGATGCCGCCGGGCTAAAACCCGCCGGGTCAGACCCCCGCCGGGTCAGAACGGGGTTCCGTCGACCTCGTGGCCGGGCTTCTGGGCCATCAGGCCGCGGTAGGCCTGCTCGACGGTAGACCCGTGGTTGACCACCGCGTCGACCTCGTGCGCGATCGGCATCACGATGCCGTACTTCTCGGCGAACTCCATGATGACGCTGGCGGCCTTGACGCCCTCGGCCACCTGGTTCATCCCGGAGATGATCTCCTGAACGGTCTTCCCCGAGCCGAGTTCCTCGCCGACGTGACGGTTGCGGCTGCGCTTCGAGGTGCAGGTGACGATCAGGTCACCCATGCCGGCCAGTCCGGCGAAGGTGTCGCGCTGACCGCCCATGGCCTCGCCGAGCTTGGACATCTCCCGGACCGCCCGCGTCATCACCATGGCGCGGGTGTTCTCGCCGATACCCAGGGCGTAACCCATGCCCACCGCGATGGCGTAGACGTTCTTCAACGCCCCGGCGATCTCGACGCCGACGACGTCATCGCTGGTGTAGGTGCGGAACCGGCTGGTGCGGAACATGCTGGCCAGGTTGGCGGCCAGGTTGCGGTCGGGCATGGCCAATACGGCCGCGGCGGCGTAGCCCTCAGCGACCTCCTTGGCGATGTTGGGGCCGGCCAGGATGCCCGCGGGATGCCCGGGCAGCACCTCCTCGACGATCTGGCTCATCCGCATGTTGGTGCCCTGTTCCAGGCCCTTGACCAGGCTGACCACCGGCACCCACGGCCGTAGTTCCTTGGCCAGTTCGGTCAGCACGCTGCGGAAGCCGTGTGAGGGAACACCCATGACGATCACGTCGGCACAGTGTGCGGCCTCGTTGAAATCGTTGGTCGCGCGCAGGTTCTCGGGCAGCTCGACCTCTTCGCCGAGATACTCGGAGTTGCGGTGGTTGGTATTGATATCCGCCGCGGTGTCCTCCGAGCGCACCCACTGCAGCGTCGGCCCGCGCCGAGCGCAGATGGACGCGACGGTGGTCCCCCAGGAGCCACCGCCGAGGACGACGACTTGCGGTTGCCGGCGATCGGATGTCATGGCGTCCAACGTTAGTGCCGCCGGTGGGCGTTTAGCGCCCGTTTGACGGTCCTGGCGGGTCAGCCGGTGAGTTCGGCGGGCGTGCGGACCCGGCCGAACACCATGTCCTCGTCGACCTTGTCGATGAACCGGTAGTCGACGGCGTCGGCCAGGAAGTCCTGACGCACCACCCAGGGGCGCTTGGTGGCCGACTTGGGCAGGGCGTGGGCGTTGCGCTGGACGTAGCCGGCCTGCAGATCCCAGGTCGGCTTCTCGGCCATCGGGGCGCCCGAGGGGTGCGGGTAGGCGTGGGTATAACCGTGGCTTTTCATGTAGCCCAGCAGTTTGGCCGTCGCCCGGGCGGTGATGTCGGCGCGCAGCGTCCAGGAGGCGTTGGTGTAGCCGATGCACCAGATCAGGTTCGGCACGTCCTCGAGCATGTGGGCCTTGTAGGAGAACCGCTCCTGGGGCCTGACCTCTTTGTCGTCCACGCTGATCCGCACCCCGCCCAGGGCCAACAGGTTCAGCCCGGTGGCCTTGACGATGATGTCGGCGTCGAGGTGGCGGCCGGATTTCAGCGCGATCCCGGTGGCATCGACGTGGTCGATGTGGTCGGTGACCACCTCCAGGCGGCCCTTGGAGATCTCGGTGAACACGTCGCCGTCGGCGACCAGGCACATCCGCTGGTCCCACGGGTTGTAGCGCGGCTTGAAGTCCCGGTCGACCGGATAGCCGGCGGGCAGTTGCTTGGTGTTCTGCCAGCGCACCATCTTCTTCATCCCGGCCGGGAGGCCGCGGGCGAAGATCCAGATGATCTTCTCGAAGGACAGCGCCACACCGCGGACGATCATGTATGAAGCCTTGTTGGGCAACCACTTTCGGATCGGCTGCAGCCACCGGTTGACCCTCGGCATGGAGAACAGGTAGCCCGGCGAGCGCTGCAGCATGGTGACGTGGCCGGCCGTTCGGGCCAGTGCGGGCGCCAGCGAGACGGCGGTGGCCCCGGAGCCGATGACCACCACGTTCTTTCCCGCGTAGTCGAGGTCCTCGGGCCAGTGCTGGGCGTGCACGACGCGCCCGGCGAAGTTCTCGATACCCGGGAAATCCGGGTTGTGCGGGTGGTCGTAGTCGTAGTAGCCGGATCCGAAGAAGACGAATCGCCCGCGGTAGGTCGTCGGTGTGCCGTTCTCCTGCGCGTGCACCGTCCAGGTGTCGGTGGCCGAGTCCCAGTCGGCCGAGACGACGGTGGTGTGGAAGCGGATGTGGCCGAAGATGCCGTGCTTGCGGGCGGCGTCCTCCATGTAGTCGCGGATGACGTCTCCGTCGGCGACGTACTCCTGGCCGGTCCAGGGTTCCCAGGGCCAGCTCAGTGAGAAAATCGAGGAGTCCGAGCGCACCCCCGGGTAGCGGAACAGGTCCCAGGTGCCGCCGACGCGGTCGCGGCGCTCCAGGATGACGTAGCGGGTGGACGGGTCGGCCTCGGCGAGGCGGTAGGCCGCGCCGATCCCGGAGATGCCGGCGCCGATGATCACCACGTCGTAGTCGCCGCCGTCCTGCTCGACGGGCCGGGTGTCGTCCTGGGGGGTGACGGTCATCGCTGTCCTCGCTGCGTTCGTGCCGGAGTGACCTTCACCAGCTTATTCACACGCCGCAGCTGTGTGCCAGATCAGCGGTAGTTGACGAACTGCAATGCCACGTCGAGGTCGGCGCCCTTGAGCATCGCGATGACCGCCTGCAGGTCGTCGCGCTTCTTGGAGCTGACCCGGATCTCCTCGCCCTGGATCTGGCTCTTGACCCCCTTGGGGCCGTCGTCGCGGATCAGTTTGGTGATCTTCTTGGCGTTCTCGCTGCTGATGCCCTGCTTGAGGGTGCCGCTGACCTTGTAGGTCTTGCCGGAGGCCTGCGGTTCGCCGGCGTCGAAGGCCTTCATCGAGATGTCGCGGCGGATGAGTTTCTCCTTGAAGACGTCCACGGCGGCCTTGGCGCGCTCCTCGGTGGAGGAGACGATTTCGATGACCTCCTCGCCCTTCCAGGCGATGGAGGTGTCGGTGCCGCGGAAGTCGAAGCGGGTGCTCAGTTCCTTTGCCGCCTGGTTGAGGGCGTTGTCGACCTCCTGGCGGTCGACCTTGCTGACGATGTCGAAGCTGGAATCAGCCACTGTGGCGCTCTCCTCGGGATCGGCCGGTTGTGTCCGGGGTACATCCTCGTTGTACCCTGCTAATCGCATCAAGCCGGGTCGACCGGCTTGACCCCAGGCAGGTTGCCCGAGCGGCCAATGGGAGCGGACTGTAAATCCGTCGGCGAAAGCCTACACAGGTTCGAATCCTGTACCTGCCACCAAGCGTTTTCGCAGGTCAAAGCATGTTTTTGGGGCCTCGAATTCCGAGGCGTGCCATGAACGTGCCAAATGGCTTGGCGCACAGCCTGGTCCCCGTCGAGGTGTTCGGGGTTGCTGGCCACCGAGGGGGCCAGGCGTTCGCCGCGAACGGATTGGCCTACGGAAAGCGTTCGCCGCGAACAGGTTGGCCTACGGAAAGTTGCTCGCCGCGAACAGGTGGGCCATCGGTTCGCGACGGACCGATTCCACCGAGGAAAACGGTCCGTCGCGGACCGAGGTGCTGCGCCGCGAGGAGCGTCACTATCGACCGGCTGCCTCGGCACACCCTTCCTCGGTCAGCCTGATGGCAAGTTCGTTCCGATAGGCCACACCGTCGCTGCGGACCCTCTCGTGGCTCACGAGCGCCGTCTCGACTAGACCGGCGGCGGCGAGCTTGTGGGCGGCTCTGCGGTAGGACTCGACACGGGATGGGCTGGCATCGGCTCCGCATACCTCGGTGAGGAGCGTGTATCGGGCGGTGACCTTCGCCCAAGGGAACCGCCAGCGGCTGCGGATGATCTCCTCGTCGGGAAGCCTCGTCCAGCTTGTCTCGCGTAGATGCTCGCGGATCTCGTCGGCGCTGAGCCAGCGTGTGACTTCGTAAGTGTTGGGCGAGGCGCCCAGCTTGGCTAGGATGTCTCTCTGTACTGCTCCGAATCCTCTACTCACACAACGGATCTTACCCGTAAGTGTTGGAGGAGCCGGCGGCTCCCAGGCCGGGGGCCTCTAGCCCTCAGCCACCGGCTCCACCGTGTCATCAGGGAAGACCACGACAGATCCGACACCAGCCAGCCACGGATATTGCTGGCGCAGTTGATGATTCGAGACACGCCACTTCGGCACCTCAACAGGCTCATTCGCGTCGAACTTGTCGAGCAGTGGATTGTGGACCGCTAGCGCGGCCTGAACCGTCTCGTACTGGCCGTCGGGGCTGACGAACACACGAGGGTCCAGCCCACGGTAGGTCGTGGCGCACAGACGCTCGTATATGCCGGGGATCACTACACCAGCGCCGTGGGAGACGTGGCCATCGGATCTCCTCGGTCGAGCCATCTACTTGATCCCGCCAATCGGAATCGCACGGGCCTGCCTCGCACGCCAACTCGCTTGCCCTGCACGCGATTTCGCAGCATCCTTACCGGCGGGTGTCTTCGCTGGTTCCATCTTGATGCCTCGAAGCGCCTGCATGAGAATGCCGTCCTGCAAACGGATTTCAGCAAGCAGAGGGCTGGGAAACACGACACCTGACTTGTTACGGAACGTCTCCCCCTCCGAGGCGACGATGGCTTCGAGGTGTTCGATCCTGTCGGCAGCCTTCGCTGCCCTCGCGAGCAACTCAACCTCGCGAGCATCGGGTTCGAGATCCTGCATCTCCAGGTCGGCCAGGACGGCGCTGGTGAGCTTCTGTCCAGCGGACTCGGCGGTGGAGTTCGTTTGGGGCGCAGCGAATTTCATATTCCCAGTATGACCGTGTTCAAACATGTTGCGGCACATCCGATCTGGTAGATCTACCAGATGACAGATCTGTGAGCTTCTCAATTTTGAGAAGTAATCCCATATGGCCAGAACTTGCTCCGCGCGGATTTCCGCGCAAGAGCCATCCCGGTCGGAGCTTCTCATGTCAGTTTTGACATGTTCAGTTTTGACATTTGCTGGCCTTTCTGATCGGACGGATCGGAATCTGCTGTCCAGGCCGGGTGATCTCGGGTGGCGGGGGAGGGTTGCCCCAGGGCCGTCTGTGCTGGTCGCGAGCCTGTCGAGGTTTGCTGGCCTGCGTCCGCGCGGGGACAACCTCGTTACGGTCGTGACGATGTTCCCCGTTGTCCCCCAACAGCTTTCGCAATCCCGTTGTCTGCCAACGGTTTCTCGCGCCTAGCCGCCGATCCAGATGGTTCTGCCTGTCTCGGTCGGCTCTGGCCTCGGTGGCTTGGGTTTGCGTTCTGGCCATCGTCTGGTTGGTGCGAGGAACCTGGCCGCGTCCGACATCGGCGCATTGTCCAACGCGTTGGGCAATGGCTCGGGCGAAGTGTTCATCGCGGTGAACACTTGGTTGGGCGAACTGTCTAACGCGTTAGACACTTGGTCGGGCGAAGTGTTCCTGGCCGTGAACACTTGGTTGGTGGGCGCATTGTCCAGGGCCGTGGGCAATGGCTCGGGCGCATTGCCTAACGCGTTAGACAATGGCTCGGGCGAAGTGTCCAGGGCCGTGGGCACTTGGTTCACAGCCATCGGTAGGGCTTCGCCTTCTGTGCCTCAATGTTGTTGCGGCGCTTTGACTCACAGCGTCGGCACAGAGGGATCAGATCCGAGGGTGACCACGAGTCGGGCGAGCCGTTCAGGTAATAGCCGGTGATCACTCGAAGCTGCGAGCAACCGGCGCACTGCTCGGTTGTCTCTCGGAGAAGGTTGCCCTCGAAGTCTGTCTCTATGTCGTAGATGGATCTAGTCATGTTGGCGCTCAATCGGTTTCGGCGGTTGTGGTTGGTAGCGGCCCCGCCGCGCTAACGGAGAGAGGCTTTCTCACGCAGCGGGGCCGCTGGTCTAACTAGGAGCTACTGCCCCAGGTCATCTTCACAATGGCTGGCTCATGGGGATGACCAAACCCGATGCGAAGGATGGCGCGGACGGCCAGCGAGTCGCTGGCGAAGAAGACGCTGGAGTCAACTTCGAGGGTCACGTCCTGCCGGATCACCGTAAACAGCTTCGCCCGGTCGAGCGCCCAGATCACTCCCGGTTCGATGATGCCGTCGGGGACGACGTGCAGCGGCACACCGAAGATGCGGCGCTTCGTGGGCTTCGCGGGATCGGACTCCAGCAGAGGCTGATTCGACTGCGTCACACCGTCGAAGGTCTTCAACTGGCTTAAATGCAATCCGTCGGTCGCGGAGCAGACGAACGAAGTCGCTTCGCTGCCAACGGCTTCCAGCTTCGACATGCACTCAGCGAAAGGGTCGAGGTTGTCGAGGTCACCACCGGCCACCGTTTGCACGTCTTCGAGGCTCAGTAGACCCGAGGGGCCATTGGCGACGGTGTTCCCGAAGAATGCCGAATCAACCTTGCGAGCAATGTCCCTCGCCATGCCCTGCCCCACCACCGAGGCGGCGGCAGGTGACGAGTCCGCTGCCAATTCATTCGAGATCTTCGACAGAACCGCGAGTTTGGTTGGCACGACGATGGTTTCGGCAATCTCGGCATCCGAGAGGTCGATGTTCGCGCCTTCCTGATACCAGCCGCCAGCGGGGTCCGCGACTACCGAGGGGATGCGGAACGCGGTGGATTGCGTGCTGACGTTGGTGCTGACGGCCAGGGCCGTCGAGGCATCCTTGAGAGGTTCGATGACGAGGGCTGAAATTTCCTCGGGCCGAAGAAGTCCTGCGGCGCTTGAGGTGAAGAGGGCCATAACAAACTCCAGAGTCTTTGTTGTGCTGTGAACTCTGGGGTGCCGGTCCCTCCCGGCGAGGAGTCAGCCAGCCGGGAGGAACCGTCGAACCCAACACGCGCACAGCGAATGATGTTCGATTTAAGGCTGGCTTCGTCCCTGACGAAAGCCGTTGGCGCAGAGCGTGTTGCGGATGCGCCAGGTTCGATTCTATCCGGCGTTGCCTTGCAATAGGGAATGCCAGGTAACGGTTTTCGGCGGTTCGTATTTCCCGTCTCCTGTCACCGAGTCTGCCGGTGCGCCAACGGGCTTCAGCTTTGCTCTCCAGTGGCTTCTGTTGGCAAGCACGGCTTCGGCTGCCTCGGCCACCCTCTCGGTATCGACTTGGCCGTCTTCGTTGAGGAGATCCGCGAGCGTGCGGTTCGTCGCGAGCCAGAAGTCCTCCGGCGCTTCGAGTTTGGTGGCCAGTTGCCGGTTGATTTCGGCGCGTTGGAGTTCCTCAATACGGGCTTCTGCAACCTTCAGTCGAGTCTCGGTCTGCCTCGCGGTCACGCGCCACTTCGCTGCCTCGTCAGCCAGCTTCTGATCTCGCCTGCTGACGCTCTCGTTGGCCTCGGTGGCACTGTCCACCTCGGTGGTGCCCCCCGATGGCTCTACGGCGCTCTCAGGGGCCTCTGCGGCCCCGTCCAGGGCCTCGGCCTCGGGGGCCTCGGTGGCCTCGGGGGCCTCGTTGGTCTGCTCACTCATGGTTGCCTCTCATTTCGTCGTTGCGGTGCTTGGCAATGGCGATACGCCAGTCGGCCAGCGCATCCTCATCGTCCCGTAGATCATGTGCCCGTACCAGTAGCTCACCGAGGGCCAGTTGCATCTGCGGCAACCGCCCTACCTGTGCCGCCTCATACGTCGAAGCGTCGATCAGGTCGGTGTCTGCGGTGGCCATTCCTGCAACCATGTTCATAGCCCTGCTGAAGTCGCCATCGTCGGGCATCAGTTCGGCCTGGGTTTCTGGTGACCACGTCATGCGCTTGCTGCCTTTCGTCGGTAGTAGTTGTGGCGGTGGCGGTAGATCTCCCCGGCCACGGTTCCTGTCACGTCGCCGGGACGCAAACCCGAAACCCATGCGGCGCAATCCGATTGCGCTGGGCACGTTGAGCAGACGGCGGTCGCGAGTTTGCGGTCGCCGTCGTCCAGGTCGAAGACCGTCGGGGCTGAAATGCAGGCAGCGCCTTCGAGGCGTGGCACGCCTCGCAGGATCTCGGCCAGAAGCGCCACGACGCTGTGGGCCTGCCTCTCGCGTTCGATGACCCTCGGGCTTCGGCTGAATCGTTGGGGCACAGTGTGTTTCCTTTCTGGGGGGTTCAGGTGATTCGTGGATTGATCACCTGGGGCACCGGTTGGCCCCGGCGGTCGGGCACAGGGTGGGTTCGTATGGGGGACTGTGGGGTTCGCCTCGCGTACACACTTGAAGATTTGAAGATTTGAAGATTTAGAGAGAGAGATAGAGATTTTAAATACGCGCACGTAGGAGGCCCTTTTTGCCGTCAAATCTTCAAATCTTCAAATCTTCACGTATACGCGGAAGACGCTCGAAATCTTCACTTTCCACCACCTCCCTTCCCCTGTGCCCTACCTCTGGGGGAGTAGCAGCCGTGGGCTGTCTTGTCGATGAGGTGACGTTTGCAGAGACGCGAAAGCTGTTGGGAAGCCTTCTTGTTGTCCCTCGCGAGCTTCGCCCTGACAACGTCCTCGGCGGTGGTGACGTCTCGGCTGTTGACGTAGTCGAGGACCGGCTGGAGGACACCAGCGTCCTTGCGTCCACTCGACGGCGTGAGGATCTCGGACACGTTGGTGTCGGAGTCCCCGGTGATCTCGAACAGGGGCATCACGCCGGATCTCCGAGAGTCAGTCCGCACCATCTCGCTTCGGATGACGTAGTTCAGCGACAGGTCTTCACGTCCGCACGAATTCTTCACCTGGGACATGACGCGGTCACCTTCGTCGCTCTCTGGATCTTTCGCGAAACCGAATACGCACCGTGCCACTTCGCCTATCGCACTAGAACCGTTGAGCGCGGCGACTACGTCACCGTTCTGTCCCTTGTTGAGGTGTGCGATTCCGATCACGGCCCCGTTGATGGCTTCAGCGATCCTGTTCCAGGGCGCGAGTGACTGCCTCATCTCGTTGTTCCGATAGATGTCGGTCTTGGTCTTGATGGTGGACATCATGGGGTCGAGGAACAGCCATGTGATCCCTGCGTCGAGGAGTTGCTCGGTGAGGTCTTTCTCGTCGTCCTCGGCCAGCAGACCCGTTGCCTGCCCGTTGAATTCGACTGTGGGGATGAAGATTCGGCTCATGTCGGCACCGGCTGCCCTGAGGCCGGGTTTGATGACGTACCGCGCCGACTCCTCGGTGGCGATATAGGCGACGTTCTGCGGCTTCCCGTTCCACATCCCTTCGAGTTCCCCTCGGCTCGCTCTGGCGGCGAACCATCGTGCCGCCGTTGACTTTCCGGCACCGGGCCTCCCGGCGAAGATCGTCAGCACTCCCCGCTGGATTCGGCCTTGGTTGCCGTGTTCCCACACCCAATCGGGTATGTCGTCGGAGATGTCGCTGACCCTGTGCAACGTGAGGACGCGGCTTCCTCCGTTCCCCTCCGCCGAGGTTGTCCCTTCGTCGCCGTCCTCGGCGCTGAACCAGTTCTGGTTCCGCAACTCGTCTTGCCGGGAGTTCTGGATCTTGAGCCACACGGTCAGGACTTCGTCGTGGCCCTTGGCTCTGCGCTCTTCGACCTTCGAGCGCAGCACCTCGTCGGCATCGATGACCCACCGTGCGTTGGCGAGAGTGAGGTGAGAGTCGTAGCAGGCCCCGATGACGGCGGCGATTGTCGCTGACCTGTCGGTGCTGCCGTCGCCTTTCGTCTTCGGGTTGGCGAGGGCTGCAACCACTTTCGGGAACAGTTCCGTTGTGAACGGTTCGAGGCCGTCGATGGTGTGATTGGACCCTGTCTGGCCGTTCGTCGCTCCAGCGGCTTGTGAGGGGCCGATATGGGCACCGAGGAGCTTCGCCAGGGCCTCGGGTTCGATGCGTTGGCCTTCGGGCCGGATGAGCCACTCGACGGCTGCCGGTTCCCGCCCATCGACGGTGGGCTTGTGGTTCCACGTCCCCGTCGGCCTCATCAGATCGTTGTCGGAGATCTTCGAGTCGGCATCACCGCCGAGGTATCCGCCGAGGGCCTTGCACAGGATCTCGTGGTGGGCGGCGGTGACCGGATCGGTGAGGGAAATGTAGACCTGGGCGTGGCCGGGTGTGCCCGAGGCGACGGCGAACCCTCCGAGTTCGCGGACCCTGCCGAGGTCGATGTCGCCGTCGTAGTCGCAGTGGACGATTCGCCTCTCGACTGCTGCGCCTTTCGCCCTCTTACCGCCGTGCATCAGGTAAGGGCACAGGTAAACGTCGGCGGTCGAGGACTCGCGTTGGATCTCTCGTGCGAATTGTTCTGCCTCGCTGGGCCATTCGAAGACCGTCGGGATCAGGCTCTTGTGGGTGTATTTCCCTGCCGTGTTGAGGTGGGGTTCGATGCCTACGGAGATGTGGGCCTTGCCGACGGTGCTGCCGTAGAGGGCGTTGCACAGCAGGAGAATCTCAGCGAGTTCCTCTGTGGCCGTTGATATCATCGAAGTGTTCCTTTCATGGGAGTTCCTTTCATGGGGAGCGGTTCCTTTCATGGGATATGTGTTCCTCTCGCGGGGGACATGGGAAGTCATTCCTGCTCGTGGCGTGTCAGGTTGGCTGGCGGTTGCAAGGCCCCGCCGGGTTTCGGTTCCCGGCGGGGCCTTCGCCGTTAGGCCGTCACCTTCGCTGCTTGCTGCGGCTCCCCGGCCCGTCGGCCAGGGCCGCACTGTTGGTAGCACCGCTCCAGATCCTCACGCTGAGACTTCTGCCCCAGCACGTCGATGAGGAATTCGAGGTAACGGACCTTCGACTTCAGGACCGTGAGCCTGCTCGGCACACGGTTCTTCAGGCACATGTCCATATCGGTCCACACCTGGAACAGGGGTTGCACAGGTGGGCGCTCGGTAACCCATTGCCACGCAGCGGCTTTCGCTTCCTCTGCCGTCTCGCCGTCGTAACTACCGAATTCGGGCATGTCGTCGTGGCACTGGTGGCAGAGCGGGACGATGTTGTGCGGCTCGTCCGGTCCACCGTCGAAGCGGTCGTGGAGGTGTGCCCTGTCGAGCCAACCACCCGCGACTTTCCACGAGGTTTTCCTGTCTCGGACCACTGGTGGCATCCACCCGCAGCCGAAGCAAAACGGAGCGCCCCAACCGATTTCGGTTGCAATGGCCTCAAGCTCTGGCCTGTCCTGCTGTCGCCAGTAGTCGATGATCCTGTCCATCGATGGCATGCGGCGGTTGTCACTCATCGTGCGACTCCGTATGGCTGCCAGGCGGATTCGACCTCGTCGCGCTTCAGGCGAACGATGCGGGGACCGAGGCAGTACGCCTTCAAGCGCCCGTCCTTGATCATCTCCCTCACTGAAAACTCAGTGACTCCGATGAGCAGGGCCACCTCGGGAATAGACAGGTAGGTGCCTGGCTGAACTGTGCGTGGTTTCTTCGCCATTGGTGTGGTTCTCCGATCCGAATCTGGCGTGTTCACAGGTTGGGACCGGACCCCGGCAGACCACCACCCACGATTCCGGTGCTGCCGCTGATACGGACTGTATGAAGTTGTCTCGGATCACCTGGACCGTTCGAGAACCTCCGTGCAGCGGGTCCGAATGTCGTCGTGAGCCAGCGAGGGAGTCGGGACTGCGCGGTGCGGTTCCGAGTCTACATGGGACGCAGCGGAATTCGGCGCGGCGATATCAGGTGATCAGGTGTTGATCACCTGGGCCTGGATATAGGCGAGGCCCGTCTCCCGCAGACCGTTTTGCCGCAAAGCGATTCCACTACGGAAACCGCTTTGCCGCAAAGCGGTCGGTGGGGTGACGGGCCTCGACGGCGGGGGCTGTTTCTAGATCGCCAGCTTCGAAAGCCGTTCCGCGACAGCATGATCGGAGCCTGCTACTGCGTGCTGGTACTTCAGGGCAGCGCCGGGTGTTGAGTGGCCGAGGCGTGCCATGAGTTCTGCCAGCGTTGCACCGGCTGCCGCTGCCAGCACTGCACCGGAGTGCCGCAGGTCATGCCAGCGGAGATCCTCCCGGTCGATGGCGGCACGGGCGTTGTACCAGTGCCTCTGGTGGACCGACGGGTGGAGGTGACCGCCTTCCTCGGAGGGGAACAGGAGAGCGTCCTTCCCTGCGGCGGTGTGGTAGGCGAGGTGGTGGTGGAACTGGGGCAGTAGGTGCGGTGGGATGGCCACGTCTCGCGTGCCTGCCTCCGACTTCGTCGGTCCCACAACGTATTTCCCTCCGACTCTGACTGCGGCCCTTCGAATTCGGATGACACCAGCGCCGAGGTCGATGTCTCGTCTGCGTAGCTCGACGGTTTCCCCGAATCGCATGGCGCACCACGACGCGAGGGTGACCATGAGTTGAAGGCGCTCGGGCATCTTCTGGGTGAGCGCCGCGATCTCCTCGACGCTTGCCGGTGTGATGGTTCTCTTCCTCTTGGCTGCACCGGCTCCTCGGATACGGGCCGGGTTCGCGTCGATGTATTCGTCGTCCACGGCGGTGGCCATGATCGCTTTGAAGAGTGCGTAGGCGTGTGCCCTTTGGGTTGGCTTGCCGACGGCGGTGGTGGCGTGCCACTGGCGAACGTCGGCTGGCTTGATCGCCGTCAACTCTCGGGGTCCGAAGGTCGGCACGATGAGCCGGTCGAGGAGTCGGCGGTATTCGTCCCGTGTCCTCTCTCGGAGGGGCCTGCCTGCCACCTGGCGGTGTTCGAGCCACTGGTCGGCATAGTCGGCGAAGGTGACCCTTGGGCGGGTCTGTGCGGCCCTGTCAGCGTCCCAGAGGTTCCGGTCGATCTCGCGGCGGCGGTCGGTGAGGAAAGCCTCTGCGTCGGCCTTCTGGGCGAAGGTCTTGGGGGCTTTGACTTGCACGCCGCCTGGTCCGGTGTAGCGGACTTGGTATCGGCCCGATGGCAGTCGCCGGATGTTGCCGAATTGGCGCTGTGCGGTCATGGGTTCCCCTCGTTTCGTGCCATCTCCGTGCCAGATGGGCCTGAATCAGCCTGTATCAGTCTGGGTGAGACTGCGACAGGCCCTGAGGCTATCAACCCTGGTCAGAGGCCCATTTCAGCAGGTAGGCGGTCTGCCGTCCCGCCCCTCACTTTACGCATTCGAATCCTGTACCTGCCACCAGTTTTTCCTGGTTCTGACCCCTGCTCCGCGACCCTTATCCGAGGGTCCATCCCCCGTCGGTGGGGATGATGGCGCCGAAGACGTAGGACGCCTCGGGGGAGGCGAGCCACCACAGCACCGAGGCGGCTTCATCGCCGCTGCCCATCCGCTGCGCTGGAACGTTCCTGCGCAGGGACTGCTGGAAGCGCGGATCGGCGATCGTCTCGGGGGGGAAGTACGACGGGTTTTCGATGAAATTCGGGGCGATGCCGTTGACCCGGACACCGTGGACGGCCATCTCGCGGCCGACGCTGTGGACCAGGGCGATCTGGGCCGCCCGCGCCGCCTGGTAGGCGGCGATGGGGTGCGTCGAGCTGCGGATCGCAGTGGCCGAGGTCGGGACGACGACGGCGCCTCCGCCGTTTTCGATCATCGGCGGCAGGCACTCCCCGAACAGCCAGAACAGGGGATCGACGAGCCGCGTGAAGGCCTCCCGCACCACCGCGTCGTCGTGCTCGGTGATCGGGGCGACGGTGATCGGAGCTTCGAGGTTGGCGATCACGACGTCGAACGGTCCGTGTTCGGCGACCACCTGCGCCGCGTGCTCCCGCGATGCCAGCGGCTCGGAGATCGCGGTGACGGCGTCTCCCTGCGCGCGGAACCGCCGAACGGCCGCAGGGCCAACGAACGCGTCGGCGTCGGTGATCAGCACTGCGCGTGAGTCGCTCGAGGACACTTGGTCTCCTTCGCCGGGGGTCTCCTTCGCCGAGGGGCTGACTGATCACCTTAATGAGCGAACCCCGCGGCACCGGGGATCGTCGGACGCGGGGTGGGCTCGGCAGACCACATGTAGTTTTGCCCGCCTCGAAGCGACAAGTGCTGGTCCACTCCGGTCGTTGTCGCTCCAAGCTGGGCAATAGCAACATGCCCGCTGAACTCGCCGACGTGCCGGCCGAACCGAAGGCGTCGGCATGTAACGGCTTCAGAGCTTTCGTCCGGCCGCGACCGCTGCCCCGCCACTGCTCAAGCGGGCGACCACACAGTTCGGTGGTAGTTTGCGGGCCGTGCGAGACCGTTTGATCGCCCCCCACCGTTGTCCATCCGCCCCGCTGAAGGCACTCGTGATGATTCTGGGGGCCCTCGCCGTTCTGGCCGGAGTGTCGCTGGCCGCATCACCGCAGGCCGCGGCCCAGGAGGAACCCGACAAAGTCGCCATCGGTGTCTACATCAACGACATCTACGACCTTGACCTCCCATCGAACAGCTTCAACGCCGACATCTATGTGTGGCTGCGCTGGATGAACCGCGACATCGACCCGTCGGCCAGCTTCGAGGTGATGAATCCCTTCGGATTCGACGGCGTGGTGGTGGAACCGCTCTCCGAGGCGCCCGAGGACATGCCCGACGGGTCGAAGTACAGGGCCTTCCGCATCCGGGGCCTGTGGATATCCAAGATGAACCTGCGCAAGTACCCCTTCGACGTGCAGAACCTGCTGCTGCAGTTCGAGGACGGCGCCAACGACGCCAGCAAACTCCAATTCGTCCCCGACACAAAACCGGCCGCCATCGATACCAACATCTCCCTGCCCGGCTTCGTCATCGATTCGCCCACCCTGGTGGTGGAGGACTACGAGTACCCGACCGATTTCGGTGATCTGGCCGCCGGCTCACCGGACTATTCGCGGGTGACCGTGACGATCCCGGTGGATCGCGACGTGCTGCCACTGGCGATCAAGATCATGCTCCCGGTCACCATCATCATCCTGCTGACCGCGCTGATCTATGTGATCCCGGCGCGGCTGGAGGAGGCCCGCACCGGGATCGCGGTGACGGCGATGCTGACGCTGATGGCCCTGCAGTGGACGGTCACCTCCAACCTGCCTGAGGTCGGCTACCTGATGATGATCGACGTCGTCTACATCCTCTCGATGGTCTACGTCCTCATCGCGATGGTCTACACCGTGATCGGCAGCCGGCGCTCGGCGCACGAGCAGGCCCAGGAGTCCCTGATGATTGCCGACCGCCGGGCCGGGGTGGCCTCGTTGGCGGTCTACGCCATCCTGGTGGTGCTGACGGTCCTGCTGTACCTGCGTTGACGGTCGGGCGGGTGTGTTTGGATCGTCGGCGTGGAGCGACTCTTCAACAGCATCCTGGCCCTCAAGGAACGCGGACTTCTTCCCGACGCGGTGATGCGTGCGCTGGTCCGCCTGATGTGCGCCCAGTGGGTGAAGACCTTCGAGTGCGGCGGCGATCTGGAGAAGCAGGCCTTCTACAAGAAGAAGTACTTCGAGAAACTGCGCAGCAGCGCCGGGGCGCTGCACCAGGACGACGCCAACATCCAGCACTACGAGGTGCCCACGGACTTCTTCCACCTCATGCTCGGGCCTTACCTGAAGTACTCGTGCTGCCTGTTCCCGGACGCCTCCACCAGCCTCGCCGACGCCGAGGTCGCCATGTTGCGCACCTTCATCGAGGAGCGGCTCAAACTGAGCGAAGTGGTCGCGGCGAAAGGCCAGGTGCGGGTGCTCGACCTCGGCTGCGGGTGGGGCTCGCACGGCAGCTACATCTTGGACAACTACGACGACGTCCACGTCACGTTCCTGTCCAACAGCGCCACCCAGCAGGAGTTCATCAAGTCCCGTAACGAGAAGCACGCCGGTCGGTTCACCAACGTCAAGGCCGATGCCAGCGCCTTCGACGACCCGGAGTTCCGCGGCGCGTTCGACGTGATCGTCTCCTGCGAAATGCTCGAGCACATGAAGAACTACGACATGGTGCTGGCCAAGGTCAGCTCGTGGCTCAAGGACGACGGCCGGATGATGGTGCAAATCCTGGGCAACCGCCGCTTCGCCTACGACTTCAAGACCACCGACTGGATGGGCAAGTACTTTTTCGCCGGCGGCACCATGCCCAGCCGCGACCTGTTCGAGCACTTCCTGCCCGCCGACCTCAAGCAGGCCCGGGTGTGGGACGTCGACGGCAGGCAATACAGCAAGACCCTCGACGCCTGGCTGGACCGCCTCGACGCCAACAAGGCGCAGTGCCTGCAGATCCTTGACGGCGGACCCGTACCCGCCCCGATCGCGCTGGAGCGGTGGCGGATGTTCCTGCTGTTCTGCTCGGAGGTCTTCGGCTACCGCGAGGGCAACGAGTGGATGGTGTTCCACTATCTGTTCGAGAAGACACCGGCCCGGGGATAGCCGACCGCGATGCCGATCCTGCTGCCGGAGAACCCGCGTCCCTCCAACGCCGCCGAACGCCAGGTGCTCGATGCCCTGCTGAACCAACTCGGCGACGACGACCTCGTCATCTGCGGCCAACGGGTCACCGATCACGAAAAGGACCACGAGATCGACTTCGTCGTCGTCCTCAACGGGGCCGGCGTCGTGTGCATCGAGGTCAAAGGCGGCGAGGTGTGGCATGACGGCAGGAACTGGCTGCAGCGCAACCGCGGCACCGGGCGCGTCAAGGTCATCGAACCGATCCGGCAGGTTCGCCAGGCCCGCTACGCGCTGCGCGACTTCATCGAACGCGACCCGCGCTGGACTCTGGATCGTCCCCGCTGGAACCACGTTCTTGTTTTTCCGAACAGTCAAGTGCCACAGGACTTTGCGCTCGCCGACTGTCCGCGGTGGATGGTGATCGACCGGGATGAGATGGATGTCCTGGGTGACAAGCTGCGCCACATAGCGCTCACGCAGAAAACGCACCTGCCGCTGATCACCTCGACCGCGGTGGATCAGATCCGAACCGCCCTCGGCGGGCGCGGTCTGCCGCAGCGCGACGTGGTCGCCCGCGCGCTGGAGAACGAGGACGCCGCTGACATCCTCAACGAGCAGCAGGCCGTCATTCTCGGTGCGGTGCAACTACTTCCGCGGGTGGAGATCCGCGGCGGCGCCGGTAGCGGCAAGACCTTCATGGCCCTCGAGCAGGCCCGCCGGCTCGCCCGGGCAGGCCAGCGGGTGGCCCTGATCTGCTACTCCCACGGGCTGGCCTCCTACCTCAAGCGGATCACCGCCACCTGGCCGCAGCGCCAACAACCGGGCTACGTGGGTGAGTTCCACAGTCTCGGAATCGATTGGGGCGCATCGAAAAGCCCCCCGGAGACCGAACGCACCAAGGAGACCAGCCAGTTCTTCGAGCACGATCTGCCCGCCCAGATGCTCGAACTGGCCACCGGGCTGGGGGAGGGCCAGAAGTTCGACGCCATCGTCATCGACGAGGCGCAGGACTTCGCCGACAGCTGGTGGGAGCCGGTGCTGGCCGCGCTGCGCGACCCCGACGATGGCGGGCTCTACGTGTTCATCGACGAGGGACAGCGGGTCTTCGATCGCCAGGGAACCCCGCCGGTGCCGCTGGTGCCGCTGATCCTCGACCAGAACATCCGCAACACCCGACAAATCGCCACCGCCTTCCAGCCCCTGGTCGACCACCCGATGCGCTTCCTCGGCGGCGACGGACCGGAGGTCCGGTTCGTAGCCTGCGCGGCCGACGAGGCCCTCGATATGGGGGACGACCAGATCGACGCCCTGTTGGACGAGGGCTGGCGATCCGAGGACGTCGCGCTGCTGACCACCGGCAGCCGTCACCCGGAGCAGAAGAACCGCCAGGAGACCGGCAACCAGGCCTACTGGGATTCCTTCTGGGATGCCGAGCAGGTGTTCTACGGACACGTACTGGGCTTCAAGGGCCTCGAACGCCGCGCCATCGTGCTGGTGGTCAACGACCGCCACGCCCTCGACCGCGCTCCGGAGCGGTTGTACGTGGGGCTTTCCCGTGCCCGCGACCAGCTTGTAGTGTGCGGGGACCCGGCGTTCATCACCGAGGTGGGTGGCCCCGACCTGGCCCGCAGGTTGGGAATCGGCGGTTGACGCCGGGGCGGGCCAGGCCCGTCAACACAGGCCCGTCAGCACAGGCCCGTCAGCGCAGGCCCGTCAGCACAGGCCCGTCAGCACAGGCCCGTCAGACGGTGGCCGACCCGGCCGCGCGCGACGCCCGGCGCCGACCGACCGGTCGGGCCTGCGGGGCCTCGGCCCCACCCCGGTGCTGCTGCCCGGTCCCACCGGAGCGACGGGGCTGACCGCCACCGCCGGAGCGGCCGGACTGACCGCCACCGCCGGAGCGACGAGGCCGCCCGTTCCGCCGCGGCGCACCGGCTTTGGCGGGAGCCGCCGGAGCCGGCGCGGCGACGACCGGCGCCTGGTACGGCGCGATCTCACCG
>JAGQTO010000350.1 GCA_020439025.1 Mycobacterium sp.
CCGTGGCCGACGTCATCGACCGCAACGCCGCGCCGGGCGACTGCCTCGTGCTGGACAATTCATCGGCCTGGAACCCCGGGCCGATCCGCCCGTTGTCGGCCGCCCGGCCGGACGTCTACCGGAAGCTGCGCGACCACGGCCGTGGCCGGACCGCGCTGCAGCGGGAACGGTTGTGGGACGGCCATGTCGCGGTATGGGCGTGGGCCGACGCGATGCCCGGCTGCCCGGCTTTGTGGACCGTCACCGAACGCGACCCCCGCATGCCCGATCACCAACGGGGCCCGGCATTGCCGCCCGGGCCGCGCCTCGGACGGTCAATGGCCTACCAGGTCCCCAGCCGGTTTGGATTCCACGTCGTGGAGCGCTGGCAGTTCAGTTTCGCGCAAGTCACCAAGTCTGTCCGATGAATCCGCGGCCCGATCGACTCCCAGCAGGGTCGACTCTCAGTAGGCGAAGCCGAACCTCGGCCCGGTGGGAACCTCGAGGTTGTTTTCCCGGACGATGATGGGGTCACCCACGTTGACGGTGTCGAAGTACCACTCCGCGTCCTCCAGGCTCAGGCTGATGCAGCCGTGGCTGACATTGGCGTGGCCGAGTGAATTCACCGCCCATGGCGCCGAGTGCACGAACAGGCCGCGGCGGGTGAATCGAACGGCATAGTCCACCTTGAGGTGGTAACCGTCCGGACTGTTGACCGGGATACCGACCGTGCTCGAATCCATGACCACTCCACGTTCCTTGGCCAGAACGGTGTAGATACCGACCGGCGTCGGGTATTGGGGCCGGCCCATGGAGGCCGGAAAGACCCCCGGTTGTCCCCAGCGGGGTCGGTGGTGCGGCGCCGGCAGCGCCGACGACGGTCCGGACTCGACACCGTCGATGGTCACGGTGAAAGTGTGGTCGGCGATGCTGGCGACACCGATGACCTTCGGTCCCGTGGTCAGCGTCATCCGCCGACCGCCGACGGACAGCGCGACGGTGCTGTGCGCCGGCCAGAAGTCGTCGGGAACCCATTGCACGACGTCATTGCCGAGCCACTGGAACTCGCCGGTCATCGCCGGTGTCGACCTGATGCCGATGGCGCGTTCGGCCGCACGGCGGTCATCGATCGGAGTGCTGAAGGTCACCACAACCGGGTGTGCGACGCCAACGACCGTGCCGGCCCGCGGCAGTACGGATGCGATGCCGAACCGGTGGGCCTGGCTGGCTGCCGCCATGCTCTCGCCGGCCGGCCCGGCGACAAGGCTCGCGAAGATCGCGACCATGCAAAGAACACTCCGAATAACCGCCCGCATCGCTGCTACTCCCGCCCAGGAATCAGACCGGCCTCAGCCGGCGGCCGGACCGGGAATGATCGGCTGGCCGGGCACGGGATCGCCGGCCGGTGGCGGACCAGTCGGTACGCCCTTGCCTCCCAAGCCGCCCATATCCAGGATCGGGGCACCCGCGACCGGCGCGGCGGCGACCGGAATCGGGGCGCCCGCCGCAGCGGCGATGGGAACGGGAGCGGCACCCACGATCGGCGCCACCCCCACCGGCACCGGGGCACCGATCGGAACGGGAGCACCGATCGGAACCGGTGCACCAATGGGCACGGGCGCACCGATCGGAACCGGTGCACCAATCGGAACCGGAGCCCCGATCGGAACGGGTGCGCCGACCGGAATGGATGCGATGGACGCCGCCGCGCCTATCGGCAACGCGGCCCCCGCCGGAACCGGGCCCGGCAGCGCCATCGGAACACCGGCCATGTCCGCGACCGGGGCGCCGAGGCAAGCGTCGTCCGTTCCGGGGGTGGCGCCGGCCGCGCCCGCCGCAGGACCCGCACCCGCCGCTGCGGCCGCACCCGCGGCCCCCGCCGCACCCGGTGCCGCCGCCGCGGCCCCAGCCGCAGCAGTGCCCGCCGCATCCTCGATGCACTCGTAGCCGCCGGTCTTCAGGGGACCTGCGGCCGCATCCGGACCCAGCGCCACGGCGGCTCCCCACAAACCAACGCCGACAACGACTTTGAGTCCCAACCGAGTGGTTGTCATAGACATCGCTCTTTCCATCCGTAGTGAGGTCTGAGGCGAAACTACAGACCTGTAAGACACGGAGCGCGAGGCGAATCGCAGGGTGACCGAACCGTGCCCAACCGGAAGCGTCACGGTTATCCCGCGACGGGTTACTTCAGACCGGCGGCGTCCATCCCGCGAAGTTCCTTTTTGAGGTCGGCGATCTCGTCGCGCAGCCGGGCGGCGAGTTCGAACTGCAGATCCCGGGCCGCGGTCATCATCTGCGCGGTGAGGTCCTTGATCAGGTCGGCGAGTTCGGCTCGCGGCATCGAGGTGACGTCGCGGCCCTCGATGATGCCGGAGCCGCCGGCCTCTCCCGGGGCGCGGCGGCCGCGGGAGGAGTTCCGGCCCGACCCGCCGACCTCGACCGATTCGGTGTCGTCGGCCTCCCGGTAGACCTGGTCGAGAATGTCGGCGATCTTCTTGCGCAACGGCTGCGGGTCGATGCCACGCTCGGTGTTGTAGGCGATCTGCTTGGCCCGGCGACGTTCGGTCTCGTCGATGGCTTCCCGCATCGAATCGGTGATGTTGTCGGCGTACATGTGCACCTCCCCGGAGACGTTCCGGGCAGCGCGGCCGATGGTCTGGATGAGACTGCGAGTGGAGCGCAGGAAGCCCTCCTTGTCGGCATCCAGGATGGACACCAGCGACACCTCCGGCAGGTCGAGGCCCTCCCGCAGCAGGTTGATCCCGATCAGGACGTCGTACTCTCCCAGCCGCAGCTGCCGCAGCAGTTCCACCCGGCGCAGCGTGTCGACCTCGGAGTGCAGGTAGCGCACCCGGATGCCCATCTCGAGCAGGTAATCGGTCAGGTCCTCGGCCATCTTCTTGGTCAGCGTGGTGACCAGCACCCGCTCGTCGCGGTCGGCGCGCGCCCGGATTTCGCCGATGAGGTCGTCGATCTGTCCCTTGGTCGGCTTCACCACGACCTTGGGGTCGACCAGACCGGTGGGGCGAATCACCTGTTCGACGAACTCGCCGCCGGTCTGAGCCAGCTCGTAGGGGCCCGGAGTCGCCGACAGGTACACGGTCTGACCCACCCGGTCGCTGAACTCCTCCCAGGTCAGCGGACGGTTGTCGACAGCCGACGGCAGCCGGAATCCGTACTCCACCAGGTTGCGCTTGCGGGACATATCGCCCTCATACATGCCGCCGATCTGCGGCACGGTCACATGCGACTCGTCGATGACGAGCAGGAAGTCCTCCGGGAAGTAGTCCAGCAGCGTCGCCGGGGCGGAACCCGCGGGGCGGCCGTCGATATGCCGGGAGTAATTCTCGATGCCGGAGCAGAACCCGACCTGACGCATCATCTCGATGTCGTAGTTGGTGCGCATCCGCAGCCGCTGGGCCTCCAGCAGTTTGCCCCGGTTCTCCAGGTCCGCCAGACGCTCGGCGAGTTCGGACTCGACGCTCGAAATGGCCTGCGCCATCCGCTCCGGTCCGGCGACGTAGTGCGTGGCCGGGAAGATCCGCAACGAGTCCACCTTTCGGACGACGTCGCCGGTGAGCGGGTGCAGGTAGTACAGCGCCTCGATCTCGTCGCCGAAGAACTCGATGCGTACCGCCAGTTCTTCATAGGAGGGGATGATCTCGACGGTGTCGCCGCGGACCCGGAACGTCCCGCGGGTGAAGGACACGTCGTTGCGGTCGTACTGGACGTCCACAAGCAGGCGCAGCAGCCCGTCTCTGGGCACCTCGCTGCCCACCTGCAACTCCACCGACCGGTCCAGGTAGGACTGCGGCGTGCCGAGTCCGTAGATGCACGACACCGAGGCGACCACGACCACATCACGGCGGGACAGCAGATTCGAGGTCGCCGAATGCCGCAACCGTTCGACGTCGTCGTTGATCGAGCTGTCCTTCTCGATATAAGTGTC
>JAGQTO010000351.1 GCA_020439025.1 Mycobacterium sp.
GGGTTGGTGGTGTCGACGAACGCCGCCAGCTGCTCGCCGGTGAGGAACTGGGCGGCGACCGCCCGGATCGCTGCCTGGTCGAGCTTGGGTTTGAGCTCGGCCACCGCGGCGGCGCGGGCGTCGGCGGCGGCCTTGTCGGTCGCATCCTTGATCGCCTTCTCGTCGGCGGTCAGTTTCTCCGAGCGCAGCACCTCCAGTTCGGCGGTCATCTGCGCTACCTGCTCGGGTGTGATCCCGTTGAACGCCGACAGTTTGTTGTCGGTTTGCCGGTTCTGGAACTTGTAGTAGTTCGCCCGCTGGCCGTCGGTCATCTCTGCCAGCGGGGTGTTCTCCGGGAACCCCCGATCTACCGGCTGCTGCCCATCGTTGGGGGCGGCCGGCGGTGCGGGTGGTGCGCCTGCGCCGGCGCCGCTGCCGGGTCCGTCCGTAGCGGGCGTCGCCGGAGATGCGTCGTTGGGCAGGAATGCGTCGTTAGGCAGGAACTGGAGGCAAAAACGGTTGCGATGCACAGGTGTCTCCCATATCGGGGGTGGATGAAAACAAGCCCGTAACGGGCACAAACCACCCCGACGGGGTGGAAGTCAGTGGATACGAAAGAACCCCGGAGCTTCAGCTCAACGGGGTTCGATCGGACTAGCTAGGTGATTCAGACAAAATAAGCGATTAGGCGAGCGGGACTCTGGTTAATTCCCGCCTGATCATGGCGGCGAACTTGTGCCAAAGTGCCGGATCATCAAGCAGTTGTTCGACTCTGGCGCGCAATTCTCCTGACAATGGGGCATCTGCCGAACTGAATGCCGCTAAAGCCGAGGAGATCGCCAGTTCCCATTCCCCAAGCGCCATGTTCTCGCTGACCATGGGAGCGCTAGCAGGAAGAGCAGCGCTTAGATCTTCAGCCAAACGCTTGCCGTCGATCAGTACCGCTGCCATCACTCAATGGTACGGGTCAGGTCATCAAGGTTCAACGGATACTCGATCCGTCCGCGATCCGGGTGGTTGTAGAAGACGCCGGTACCGCTAATCGGATGTGCAGTGATCACGTCCCACCACCCGCTTCTTTCCGAAACTCGCGTCAGGACGATCCTTAAAACAACCTGGTCATAGAGCGCGCGGATGAAAACCGTATCAGCGCTCCTATCTGGCCATATTGTTCGTTGGGTCGCTGGATCCCATAGACCAGCTTCTATCGGGCCCTCAACTGCCTTACCCCACCGTTCGGGGAACTCGCGCGTTCTGGGCATCCCCGACTTGTAGCCATGCCGTTCGAGAATGTGCTGAAGGTCGGCTTCGCCGATCGCCCTGATATCTGACGGACGCAAGGGAGCGGGATCGCCGTTCTGCATGTCGGGATAGCGGTCCTCCGGGGAGCCCATCATCGGCGGGATATTACGGGGCGGCCTGGGCGGCCCACCTGGGCTATCAGTACCACTCGCTGTCTTCGGCGCTTTTCCTTGTTCCACACTTATTCTGGACGCCGAAGCCCCACTTGCACGGGTCACTGGCCGATCCGCATCGGCCTGCATCTCAGTGATGCGTTTCTTGTGCCAGACGATCTTGGGGTCGTCTTCGGCTACGCCGCGGGCCCGCATGTCGGCGAGGTTCTTCTCCATGTGCGGCAAGTGCCGGGCCGCGATCTCGGCTTTCGTTTCCGGCTTGGCGGCCACTGCGCGGGCGTTGCGTGCGGCGTCGGCCCGCTTGGCTTTGTCCCGCGGGGTGTAGGGCTTTTTGGGGACCAGGACCGCACCCAGTTCACCGTGCTCGTCGACGGTGTAGCGGGTCCGTTTCAACGCCGCCGCCGAAGTCCCGCCGGCGTCTTTGTATAGGCGGGACAGGTCAGCCTGATTGAGCGCGTCGGCCGGGTCGTGGTCGGCGGTCACCGGAGAGACCGTGCACTTACACAACGCGTGGATCGGGCGCAGCGTCTTGGCGTGGTAGATCCGGTCGGCGGCGGCGATACACAACCCGCACGTCCCCCCGCGCGACATCTCCGGGTGGATCAGACGCCGGTAGCCGAGGACTTTCGGGCCCTTAGCGTCCAGCGACACCGCCCGGGTCATCACCGCGGTCTCGGCCAGCCGCTGGGTGAGCATCAGCTGCTCATCGACGAGCCGGCCGATCCGCAGCAGCGACGCCGCCGATGCGTCACCGGATTCATCGGCGACCGCCCGCCGATACACCGCCGCCGGGCGGCGCATCACCGCCTCGGTGGTCATGTCTCCAGGGGCGACCTGCACGGAGCCGCCGTCGTAGTCGACGGTGACGGTGTCCCGGACGACGGTCACCGCGCCGCGTGTGCCCACGGTGACCGTTTGGCCGCGCACATCGACCGGCAGGATCGGGGCGGCCGCAACGGTGACACCCATGGCCTTGAGTTGGGTGACGATCGACGCCGCCGCCGCCCGCCCGGTCGCTACCTGGGCGGCAGCCAGAATCTTGGCGGCAGCCGCCGCGAACTCGTCAACCTGGCGCCGGTCATAAGGGTTGACCGCCGCCCACAAGGCGGCGATCCGCCCGATCGCGGCGTCGGTGGCGCGCTGCCGCACCGCGATGACCCGCTCACCAGCGGCCGCGGCGACCTGCACCGCTTTCTGCTGCGGAGTCACCGCTTTACGGGCCGCGATCGCCTGCCCGGCCACCGCCAACGCCTGCCGGTAGCTCAAAGAGCCCTCAGCCAGGGCTGATGTCATTACCCGGCAACAGCGGGACGGCGGAATCGGCGACGATCTGCTCGGCCTGCAGCTGCTGCAAATTCAGGTCGTTCTCGTCGGGGGTCAGATCCCAGATCAGCGTCCCGCGGGTCTCAGTGGACAGGGTGCCCACCGCCTGGCTGGACGCCGACGCCTTTTCTGCCAGCGTCCGGAACTCGATGGGCCCCCAGTGCAGCCGCATCCTGCGGCCGCGGCCCGCTTCCCCGGCCATCGCGAACGCGATGCGCCACAACAGCCGCAGCGGCGGGGTGAACCGGGCCCTGCGGTCGCGCACCTTGGAGGTCAGCGACTCCCGCATCAGCCCGGCCCCCTCGGCCGATCCGCCCGCGGCGTCCGGGGTGATCAGGTGCAGCGGGGTGGCGGTCACCGCGGCGAACTCTTTGACATCGTCACGTTTGGCGTTGATGAACGGCCCGAAATCGGTCTGCTGGGACTCCCAGATCGTCCAGTCGTTCGGGAACCGCCACAACGCCCCCGGCCCGGCCTTCAACTCCGCGCCGAGATCCCGCACCGCACCATCGAGGTCCGGGTCGTCCTCGTCGTGCTCGTCGTCGTCGCCCATGATCGCGCGCTGCCGCAACGCCTGATACCAAAACCCGATGATGCGCTGCAGCGTGGTGTCGTTGATACGGTCCAGCAGGTCGATGTGCGGCTCGTATTCCCCCAACCCGTTGAGGTTGTCGAACCGCACGATCGGAACGCCACCCAACTGATCCAAACCCGCCACCGGCTCCGGAACAGGATCGGCGACCCCCCACGAACCGGACGTGAAGTTCAACGTCCACTTCTCCCCCGGCAGGAACAGATACGCCAACTCTTCCCCGCGGATCGGGTCGCTGTGACGGACCACCGCGGCGGCCAGCCGGATCGGATGCAACGGATCGGGCACACCGATACAGCGCCGCGGGTCGATCGCGTGGATCGACGGCACCGCCACCCCGTTGTCGAGCACCGTGTCCCCGGCCGTCCCGGGCACCACCATCGCGTAGGCCTCACCCATCGAGAACGCGTACTCGAAAATCTCCTTGAGCACCGCCACGAACCCGGTCTGATCCATGATGTCGGCGGCCACATCGTCGCCGTTGACGTCGGAATCCAGCGGCGTCGACACCGCCTGCAACTCCATGCGGTCCAACATCGCCCGAATACACATCGGGGCGTAGTTCGAGCGGGCCTTGCGCATCACATGCAGGAAGGCGTCCCGATACTCCGGTTCGATCGCCGGCAACGGCGGATCGCCCACGTTGTAGGACCACAGCATGTCCAGATAGCGGTTGCGGGCGGTGGTGTAGCGGGTGAAGTGGTTCCCGGCCGCCAGCTCCCGGCTCGGCCGGGTCAACCGGTCCTCCCACGGCCGGCGGGTCGGCGAGGTGAACATCGCGGCGATCGTCTCGAACCAATCCTGCGGAGTGAGATCAGCCAACGAACCCGCTCCTATCTGATCCTGGCGACAACACGCCGTTTCCGTTTCCCGACACCGCCGGCCACCGCATCAAGGCGGGCTTTCCACGCCATCACCGCCGCGTAGGCGGCGTCGATCTTGTCCGGCGAATCCGGGTATGACTTGTACAGCAGATAGCCGGTGCGGACCGCGCGGCGGCGCGCGTTGAGCACATGGCGGGTCAACGCCGCCGACCCGTCGTGGCTGCACTCGCCGTGCTCAATCGCCGCGTGTAACGCCGCCACAGCCTCCACCGCCCGGGTGTCCTTGCCGCGCGGCCACGCCGCGATCCGCGACTGCCCCGAGGCCTTCACCTTCAACTTCGCCCCGAACGCGGCCTCCCACCGGGCCACATGCTCGGTCCACCCCGACGGGTCGGCGTAAAACCCGACCACCGTCCACCGTTTGAACGCCATCCGGATCGCGGCATCAATCTCGGCGACCGGCGGCTCCCACGCCGACACGTCCCCGGTCTTAACCCGGTCACGCATCGACATCTCCCGGCGCGGCGCCTCCCACACCGAACGGTGCCCCACCTCGAACAGATGCCCGTCACGGACCCGGCAGCCGATCAGCGCGGTGGCGTCCGGTTTGCCCTTCACCCGGCCGCGGGAACCGTCGAACCCGAGAACGATCACATCACCATCAGCCACCACAGCATCCCCGTCGAAACACGCACCCCACTCCGGAGACGACACCCACGCATCCGATGCGTGAGTGATCTGGTTGAGGTAGAAACGCCGCGCGTCCTGCGGGTCGGTCGCGGGGTCATAGATTTCGGCCACGATCCGGTCAAGGTCGACCCATCCGCCGGCATCGCGGGCTGAGTCGCCGTAAACGAACCGCAAGCCCTTCATCAGGGATTCCCGGTCAGCCATGTCGGTATCGGCCGGCGCCTCACGGTGGTCATACAGCAGGCCGTCGTCCCGAGTACGGCCCTCCACGATCTCGGCCGCGTAAGCCGCGGACTTCTCGGCCACACTGTGCTCACCGGGCAGAAACGCGTTCGGGGTCTCGATCGAACTGCCACCAACCTTGCCCAGGTTGCGGCGGATCACCGCGGCGAGATTCACCCCGCCGTTAGACGGCACCCACGCCTCGGTCTGATCCAGCGCCACCCACACCGGGCGGTTGCCCTCCCGTGAGCGCGCCGCCGACGTGATGAACTCGATGCGGCCCTTCGGCAACGCCACGAACGTCTCCATCGGATCAACCCGATAGCGGTCGACGACCGGGCCTTCCCGAAGCATCTCCAGCAGAGGCCCGTAGGCGTTGGCGGTCTGATCCTCGCTGACCGCCGCCAGCTGGATCAGCGGAGTGCGCAGCGACGACCACGGGCGGCCCACCGGCCGGCCGTCGCAATCCCAGCCGTCGAACACCACATCCGCCAACCCCTCAAGGGCGGCGATGGCTCCCATGAGAGGCGACTTACCGTGGCCCTTGGGTCGCGACCACACCGCCCGCCGATACCGCCGACGCCCCGTGGCCGGGTCGATCCGGTAGTAACGCAAGAGGAACGCCGCCTGCTCCTCGGTGAGGGTCAGCGGACGGTAGTCCGCGCAGTCCGGCTGCGCCAGGTTCTCGGTGATCCATTCCAGCCCATGCCATCCCAGGGTGGGAAACTCCCCGGGATACCGCGGCTTCCACGGCATCAGTCGACGGCGCGGAGCCGCTCGTAGGCCTTCGGCGCCGCAGTCGAGGACTTGCGGTCCCGTTTCTCCTCGGCCTCGTCGGCCTGGGCGTAGACAATGCGCAGACGCGCCCGATCCTCCGAGGTGGCCCCCATCTTGGCCACCCGTAACCGCAACTCGGCCAGGCCCCGCATGTCACCGTCACCCCACACCTGCGCATGAAGCAGAGCGGTGTCGAGCAGGAAATCCCAGTCCGTCGGCCGGAACTCGGCAGTCATCGGTTCGGCCCCCCAGGTGGCCCACCACCGGCGGGTCACCGCCGGCCAGGCCACCCGTTTCTTGCGGCCCTCCGCGTTGACGGCGAACCGGGGCGGCAGCGGCGGCTGACTTGCCGGATCTGCGGTGTAGACCCGCAACTCGGCGGAACGAGCTTTGGCCGCACCGTGTCCGGCCAGCCGGTCGGCGTCCTTGGGCCTCGGCCCACGGCCCGCCATCAGCAGGGCCTCGGGCTGAATCGTCGTTGCATGGATGCCATATCGGCTGCTCCTCTCACGCAGGCGCCATAACGGCCCCTCCTGTGGCGGATCGGGGGTTCGGTCCAGACTCAGGCGCGACCCGAGCGCCAGACCCCTACGAGGGCCCTGGGCGGCCGGGGGACCGGTGGAGGCCCCCATTCACGAATCGGGGTTCGCCTATCGGGTGGGGAGCAGACCGGGGTGGGGTTCGGGTTTGCGTTTCCACCGGTTCAGGCCGCGGCGGGATTGCTCGCGGGTTTCGATGCGGTGGCAGTGGGTGCAGGTGGCGATGAGTCGGTGGGTGTCGAGGGCGTCTTGGCGGCGGCGGCCGGTGTCGGCAAGTCCGTCGGGGTGGTGGGCTTCGGTGGCGGTGCCGGTGCAGCCGGGGTGTTGGATTTGGCAGCGGTGGCGGGCGTGGTTGAGGCAGTGGGTTCGGGCGGCGCGGGTGGCTCGGGTGGAGCCTTGTCCGGTGGTGGTGCCGTCGGCCCAGGCCACGGTGGTTAGGCGGGCTCGGTGTCGGCCGGGGTGTCGGGGTTGATGTCGAGGGTGGCCAGCACGGTGCCGTCGGTGGTGGCCAGTTCGATTTGGGGCGGGTCGGGGACGATGTCGTCGAGGGCTTGGGCGGCGGCGGTGAGCGCGGTGAGGTCGACCTGGGCGGCGCCGACGGCGTCGAGTTGGGTTTGGACGTCGGCGATGCGGGCGGTGATTTCGCGCTGCGCTTTGACGAGCTGGTTGGTGAGGTTGTCGATGACGGCCTGGATGGTGTTGGTGCTGGTCACGGTGAGCCTTTCGAGGGCGGCGATGCGGCGGGTGGTGTGGTCGATGGCGATGACGGTGGCGAAGGCGAGGGTGGTGAAGGTGGCGGCGATGACGAGGGCGGCGGTGGTCATGGCCTGGCGGGGTTAGGCGGTTCGGCGTGGGGTGGTCAGTGTGCGTCGGGTGCGGGTGTCGCGTTCGACGGTGACGATGTCGGCGAGGCGGTAGAGCTTGCGGCCGGCGTTGTTGGTTCCGGTGGGGGTGATGCGGTGTTCGCGTGCCCATTTGGTGATGGTGCAGAGGGCGACGCCGCAGTGGGTGGCTGCTTGGGTGGCGGTGACTTGCATGGTGTTGAAGGTGGTGTGGTCGAGGTAGAGCGTCAAATCCGTTGTCCTCACGCTGGCCGGGCATGAAAAAACCCGCTCTCCCCGGTGTGGGGTTGCGGGTTGGATTTCGTGTGGCGGGCATAGCTTCGCCAACTGCTTCGAACTGTACCATGCGGTGCTGGCGTG
>JAGQTO010000352.1 GCA_020439025.1 Mycobacterium sp.
GTCTTGCTGGTATCCGTCTCGATTCCGAACCCCCCGGACGGGACCACGTTCAGGTTCGGCAGCTACGCCGGGTTGACCCCGAGTTACGGGTTCGATTTCACCGGTGAGAAGACGACGCTCAACTTCACCGGGACACAGGCCGACATCAACGCCGCGCTGGCGACCATGCTCGTCTCGACCGGGTCGGTGCAAGGAGCGTTCGACTTCGACGTCACCTCGTCGCTCAACGTTTCCAACACCTACTACAACCCGATCAACAACAGCTACTACCAGTATGTGGCCTCCAGGAATATCACTTGGACCAACGCACTGGCGCAGGCGGCGACCAAGACGCTCAACGGTGCGACGGGCTATCTGGTCACGATCACGACCGATTCGGAGAACCAGTTCATCATGTTCTACGTCAACGCCTCCGACATCTGGATCGGGGCCTCCGACGCAGGAAATGAGGGAGTCTGGACGTGGCGGAACGGTCCGGAGGCCGGCACGCAGTTCTGGCAGGGTGGCACCCCGGCTCAGGGTGGTTACGCCACTGAGCCGTACTACTACGCGGCTTGGGCGCCCAACCAGCCCGACAACGCCGGACGGGCGGAGCACTACGGGTCGACCAATTTCCGGGGCACTCTGGGCGCCTGGAATGACCTACCGCTCAACGGCGCGAACCTGATCAGCGGGTACCTGGTCGAGTACACCGAACCGGCCGGCGGCTGGACCGGGGTGACCCAGACCCGTACTGCGGCCTATGTCGGCAACGCCCAAGGCGGTGTCGGCGGTGCCGGCGGGGATGCGGGCAAGGGCGGCAACGGTGCGGCCGGCGGATCCGTCGGTGGCGCGGATAGCGCCGGCGGTGACGGTGGCACCGGGGGAGTGGGCGGCAGCGGCGGCCCAGGTGTAGTGGCCAACGGCGGGACCGGTGGCGTGGGCGGAACCGGTGGCGACGGCGGCGACGGCGGGACCGGCAACCCCGGCACGACCGGGTCGGCCGGCTCGCCCGGAACCGTCGCCACCGGCTTTGAGGGCGGAGCGGGTGGCGCCGGCGGAACTGCCGGCACCGGGGGCGCCGTATAGGTCAGGGCACAGGGAACCGGTGGCCGTTGAGCACGCTCAATGCCATTCCGGCCCTGGCTCGGGCGGCGGCGACCCCACGGGCCTCCTCCTCCTGCAGGGCGTACACCCTGGCGTCGCCGAACCCGCGGTCGATCCGGTCCCGGGTGTAGGCCAGCGCAACCACCTGCAGCACGAAGGCCTTGACCGCCGAGGCGGCCGCCCGCCCGCCGTACCGGGAGGCACTGGCCACCGCGAGCTTGCGGCCCTGCAATGAACCCAGCCAGGTCGCCTCGCCCGGGGTCACCAGACCGTGGGCCACCAGGGCGGGCAGCTTCCCGGCGATGATGTGCCGTTCCCGGCTCCGGCTGGTCAGGGCCAGGACGATCGCCAGGGCGAAGACCGGCATCATCCACAGCACGTACACGCCAAGGTAGGTGCCGGCGCCCAGCATTGCCGAGCCGTTCCACAGTCCGTGGACCAGCACCGCCACCAGATACCCGGCCAGCAGGCAGGCCAGCCGGCCGGCGAGGGAGCGCCGGCGCAACGCGCAGTACACCCCGATGGCGAACATGGAGGTGAACAGCGGGTGGGCGAACGGGCCCATCAGCAGTCGCATGCCGGCGATGGCCAGCGAGCCGCCCAGGGTCTCGCCGCTGGCGATGTAGAAGATGTTCTCCAGCCAGGAGAACCCGACGGCGGTGAAGCCCGCATAGACCAGACAATCGGTCAGCGTATTGAGCTCATTGCGGCGCCGGCCGGTCATCATCAGCAGCAGGAAGGTCCCCTTGGCGGCCTCCTCGACCAGCGGCGCACCGATCGCCACCGTGGCGAAGGCGGGTTGGTCGCCGCCGTCGCCGAAGGTCCGCTCGATGACGGTCTCGACGGCCACCGACAGCAGCACCGCGACCGACGATCCCCAGAGAAAGGCCATGATCAACAGCCGTGGCGGTTCCGGTTCCCAGCGGTCCAGCCATAGGTAACACAGCAGAACCAGCGCCATCGCGGTGGTGGACAGCACCAGCCCCAGCGCGGTCCCACCCGGGTTGACCGCGGTCAGCAGGCCCAGTATCAGCGCCGCGACGGTGCCGAGCGCGATGATGGATCCGAGTGGGGCGCCGACTTTGCGGACCGGCCGCGGAAAGGGCGGGACTGTGGCGTAGGACACCCCAGGAGAGTAGCTGCGAGAACACCTGGGTTTGGTCGGCTTGTGGTCGGTCGAGTAGGCTCGGCTGGTACCCGTGTGCATCTCTTCGGGTACAGACCTGAGAAAAATCGTCCCTTCGATCAACCCTGTCCGGAGCAACCCAACAATATGCCAAGTCCCACCGTCACCTCGCCGCAAGTAGCCGTCAACGACATCGGCTCGTCCGAGGACTTCCTCGCCGCCATCGACAAGACCATCAAATACTTCAACGATGGCGACATCGTCGAGGGCACCATCGTCAAGGTGGACCGGGATGAGGTCCTGCTCGACATCGGCTACAAGACCGAGGGTGTCATCCCCTCCCGTGAGCTCTCCATCAAGCACGACGTCGACCCCAACGAAGTGGTGTCCGTCGGTGACGAGGTGGAAGCCCTGGTCCTCACCAAGGAGGACAAGGAGGGCCGGCTGATCCTGTCCAAGAAGCGCGCCCAGTACGAGCGCGCCTGGGGCACGATCGAGGAGCTCAAGGAGAAGGACGAGGCCGTCAAGGGCACCGTCATCGAGGTCGTCAAGGGCGGCCTGATCCTCGACATCGGGCTGCGTGGCTTCCTGCCCGCCTCGCTGGTCGAGATGCGCCGGGTCCGGGATCTGCAGCCCTACATCGGCAAGGAGATCGAGGCCAAGATCATCGAGCTGGACAAGAACCGCAACAACGTGGTTCTGTCTCGGCGCGCCTGGCTTGAGCAGACCCAGTCGGAGGTCCGCAGCGAGTTCCTCAACCAGCTTGTCAAGGGTGCCGTCCGCAAGGGCGTGGTGTCCTCCATCGTGAACTTCGGCGCCTTCGTCGACCTCGGCGGGGTCGACGGCCTGGTGCACGTCTCGGAGCTGTCCTGGAAGCACATCGACCACCCGTCGGAGGTCGTCCAGGTCGGCGACGAGGTCACCGTCGAGGTGCTGGACGTGGACATGGACCGCGAGCGTGTTTCGCTGTCGCTCAAGGCCACCCAGGAAGACCCGTGGCGGCACTTCGCCCGTACCCACGCCATCGGTCAGATCGTGCCGGGCAAGGTCACCAAGCTGGTGCCCTTCGGCGCGTTCGTCCGTGTCGAGGAGGGCATCGAGGGCCTGGTGCACATCTCCGAATTGTCCGAGCGCCACGTCGAGGTTCCCGACCAGGTTGTCGCGGTTGGCGACGACGCCATGGTCAAGGTCATCGACATCGACCTGGAGCGCCGGCGCATCTCGCTGAGCCTCAAGCAGGCCAACGAGGACTACACCGACGAGTTCGACCCGTCGAAGTACGGCATGGCCGACAGCTATGACGAGCAGGGCAACTACATTTTCCCGGAGGGCTTCGACGCCGAGACCAACGAATGGCTCGAGGGCTTCGACAAGCAGCGCACCGAGTGGGAGGCCCGCTACGCCGAGGCCGAGCGCCGGCACAAGATGCACACCGCGCAGATGGAGAAGTTCGCTGCTGCGGAGGCCGCTGCCGACGAGCGTCCCTCGGGTGCCACCTCGTCGAGCTCGGGTGAGTCGGCCGGCGGATCGCTGGCCAGCGATGCCCAGCTGGCGGCGTTGCGCGAGAAGCTCGCGGGCAACGCCTGATCCGCTCCGGGCGAGGCTGTGAGCCGTGCTGCGGATCGGCCTGACCGGCGGGATCGGCGCCGGTAAGTCCACCGTGTCGGCGACGTTCGCCGACTGCGGGGCGGTGATCGTCGACGGCGATGTCATCTCCCGGGAGGTCGTCCAGCCGGGCACCGAGGGGCTGGCCGCGCTGGTCGACCACTTCGGCCGGGACATCCTGGCGCCGGACGGTGCACTGAACCGTCCGGCGCTGGCCGCCAAGGCCTTCGTCGACGAGCACCAGCGAGCCAGGCT
>JAGQTO010000353.1 GCA_020439025.1 Mycobacterium sp.
ACCGACGACCCCGAGGTCAACGCTCTGCGCAGCCGCCAGCAACGAAACTTCATCACCACCCTGCTGCTGTCCCAGGGTGTTCCGATGATCTCCCACGGCGACGAACTGGGACGGACCCAGAGCGGCAACAACAACGGCTACTGCCAGGACAACGAGGTCACCTGGGTGGACTGGGCCCGAGCCGACGCCGAACTGCTGCAGTTCACCCAGGCGGTGGCCGCACTGCGCGCGGCCCATCCGGTCTTCCGCCGCAAGCGGTTCTTCACCGGCCGGCCGGTGCGACGGCGCGGCAGCGCGGGCCTGCCCGACATCAGCTGGTTCCGCCACGACGGCACCGAGATGAGCGACGAGGACTGGGACGCCGGCTTCGGCAAGTCGGTCGCGGTCTACCTCAACGGCCACGGCATCCCCGACCTCGACTCGCGAGGACGCCGCGTGACCGACGACTCCTTCGTGATGTGCTTCAACGCCCACCACGAGCCGATCGAGTTCATCCTGCCCCCGGCCGAATTCGCGTCGTCGTGGACCCCGGTGGTCGACACCGCGGCCGGACCGGGCGAGGTGGCCGAGGCGGCGGCGATCAAGGCCGGCGACCCGGTGCGGGTACCCGCCCGCGCGATGGTGGTGCTCCAGGCCGGCGGCTGATGCCGGCGGTCAACCCCGGCGCGGACGGATTCGTCGGCAAGGTCGCCGACCTCACCGGCCCCGGCCTCACCGACCGCTTCGGGATGGTCTGCACGGATCTGGGGGCCTCGGTTCGGGCCGCCGACGGCAACCTGGTGTCGGTGTTCGGCGACACCTTCTCCGGCAGCCGGGTCGGCACCGGCGACTGGCGCTCGCCGGTGATCCTGATCGGCACCGGGGACGCCACCCACCCGATCCGCTACCAGCGGGCAGGTGGGGCCGACCATGGCTACGCGCGGCAACTGTGGCACTACCGGCACCGCCCCAATGCGGGCCTGCTCCGCCGGGGCATCAGCACCGTGATCCCCTCGGACCTGCTGCGGGTCGGCGACACGCTGTTCCTGCACGCGATCGTCAACCGCGGCTTCGGCAACGTCGCCTGGACGGAGATCCGGCGGTCCGACGATGACGGCGTGTCCTGGCAGAGTCTGGGCGGACGAGCGCGGTTCCCGGCCGGCCTGCACGATGGCCACGCCCAGTGCTGGAGTTGGGATTACGACCCCTCTGACGGCTGGGTGTACGTCGTGTCGACCGGATTCCAGCGGGACAAGGGCCTGATCCTGCGTCGGGTGCGGCCCGAGCACATCGGTGACCGCGCGCGCTACTGGAGGTGGGCCGGGGGCGAATGGTGCCCGGCTTCCGGGGATTCGAGACAACCGGACCCGGCCGCCGACGTCATCACCCCGACCGGGGAGACCTGGGGAGAACTGTCGCTACGCCGGTTGGACTGCGGCGCCTGGGTTCTCGGTGGATTCCTGTCCTCCTCCTACGCGCTGGGCTACCGAACCCTGCGCTGCCTCACGGCAGACCTGACGCGGGTCCCCGTGCAGCGCC
>JAGQTO010000354.1 GCA_020439025.1 Mycobacterium sp.
CTAGCCGTTCGACGGCGGGGAGACCGGCACCCCGCTCCAGTCGGGTGGGGAAGGTCTCGCAGAACAGGCGGGCGCCGCATGCCTGCGCCAGCCGGGCGGCGGCCACCAAACCCCGTCCCCGGGTGGCGTCGCCGCCGATCAGGATCACCGTCGCCTCGTCGGCGCGCAGCGCCTCCTCGACCGGGCCCGGATCCGGTGCCGCCTGGCCGTTCTGCGGCACAAGAGATCCCGCCGGTTCGGCGCCGTCTGACCAGGAAACGTCGGCGGGCAGAATGAGTGTCGAGATCATCTGTTGGGCCCGGGCGAACCCGATCGCCTCGACCGCGTCGGAGGCCAGCGCCGCCGGGCTGGTGCTGCGGCGGACCCACCCGGACACCGTGCCGGCCACCGCGTCGATGTCCGACTCCAGTGGCGCGTCGTACTTCTTGTGATAAGTGGCATGGTCGCCGACGATGTTGAGCATCGGCACCCTGGCCCGCCGCGCGTTGTGCAGATTGGCCAGGCCGTTGCCCAGCCCAGGCCCCAGGTGCAGCAGTACGCCGGCGGGAACCCCCGAGATCCGGGCGTACCCGTCCGCGGCGCCGGTCGCCACTCCCTCGAAAAGCGTCAGGACGGCACGCATCTCGGGCACCGAGTCCAGCGCGGCGACGAAGTGCATCTCAGAGGTGCCCGGGTTGGCGAAACAGACCTGCACGCCGTTGTCCACCAGCGCGGTGATCAGCGCCTGCGCCCCGTTCACGCCGCACCGCCTCGTACCGCGAAGATGCGCTCGGCGTTGCCGCCGAGGAAGTCGGCGCGGGTGGCCTCGGAGAGTTGGAGATCATCGAGGCCCTCGAGGCAGTGCGCGGGTCCGATCATCGGGAAGTTGCTGCCGAACAATACTTTTCGTCCTCCGGTCCTGGTTTTCATGAAGGCCACCAAGTCCGGCGGAAACCGCCGGACGGTGTAGGCCGAGGTGTCGATGTAGACATTGGGGTGTTTGCGGGCGACGGCGACCATCTCCTCGGTCCACGGATAGCCGACGTGCCCGCACACGATCGTCAACTCCGGGAAGTCGATGGCGATCTGGTCGATGTAGGGAATCGGCCGGCCGGTCTCGGACGGACGCAGCGGCCCGGTGTGCCCGACCTGGGTGCAGAACGGCACACCGAGTTCGACGCACTCGGCGTAGAGCGGGTAGTAGCGGCGGTCGGTCGGCGGGGCATCCCACAACCACGGCAGCATCCGAAGACCGACGAACCCGTCGTCGCGTACCCGCCGCCGCAGCTCCCGCACCGCCTCCATCGGCCGGTCCAGGTCGACGGAAGCCAGGCCGGCGAACCGCGAGGGGTGGGCCACAACCCACTGCGCGACTTGATCATTGGAAATCAGGTCCTGGCCGTGCGGTCCGCGCCAGGCGGTCAGCAGTGCCACGTCGACTCCGGCGGCGTCCATCTGTTCCAGGGTCGCCTCGATCGGCGGATCCTGGTCGGGGATCCGGCCGCCCGTCCACCGCAGTAGTGACGCGAACATGTCCGAGGATAGAAACCGGCGGGTCGGATGCTGAATCCACGCGTCGATGGTCATCGGCTTGACTGTAGACAGATGCGCGTCATCGCGAGGCCGAGCCCTCCCCGTGCACCTCATCGGCCGGCCGGCGCCGGGTCTCCGCTCCGGCCCAGGCGTAGTCGGGCTTGCCGGCCGGCGAGCGTTGCACCTCGTCGACCAGCCACAGGCTGCGCGGAACCTTGTAACCCGCGATGTCACTGCGCACGAAAGCATCCAGTTCGGCCAGGGAGGGTCGCGCACCGGTGCGCGGGGCGATCACCGCCGCGACGTGCTGGCCGTAACGGGGGTCGGGTACGCCGACGACGAGGGCGTCGAAAACGTCCGGATGACCCTTGAGTACGGCCTCGACCTCCTCCGGGTACACCTTCTCCCCGCCGGTGTTGATCGACACCGAACCACGGCCGAGCATCGTCACGGTGCCGTCGGACTCGACGGTGGCGTAGTCGCCGGGGATCGCGTAGCGCACCCCGTTGATGACCCGGAAGGTCTGCCGGGTCTTCTCCTCGTCCTTGTAGTAGCCGACCGGGATGTTTCCGCGTTTGGCCAGGACGCCGCGCACCCCGGATCCCGGGGCGACCTCGTTGCCCTCGTCGTCGAGCACGACGGTGTTCCGGTCGATCATCACCCGGGGGCCGCCGGCCTGAGAAGCGCCCTTGGCGGCGATGCTGGTGCCGCCGAAGCCGGTCTCCGAGGAACCGATCGAGTCGGTGATGATCCGGTTGGGAAGCAGTTCGATGAAGCGTTCCTTGAGGCTCGGGGAGAACAGCGCGGCGGTGCTGGCAAGCAGGAACAGCGACGAGAGTTCGTAATCGTCGGACTCCAGTGCGTCCAGCAGCGGCCGGCCCATCGCGTCGCCGGTGAAGAACAGCAGGTTGACCTTGTGCCGTTCGACGGCCCGCCACACCTCCTCGGCGTCGAACTCAGGAGCCAGGACGGTGGTGTGCCCGGCGAAGAGCGCCATCCAGGTGGCCGACTGGGTGGCGCCGTGGATCATCGGGGGAATGGGGAAGCGGACCATCGGCGGTCCGGCCACGGCCTGTTTGGCGTGGTCGTACTCGTCGGCGACGAATTCACCGGTGGCGAAATCAGTCCCGCCCAGCAGCACGCGGTAGATGTCCTCGTGGCGCCACATCACCCCTTTGGGGAATCCGGTGGTGCCGCCGGTGTAGAGCAAATAGATGTCGTCGGCGCTGCGGGGTCCGAAGTCGCGCAGCGGTGAGCCCTGGGCGATCGCCTCGTCGAAATCGACTCCGCCGTAACGGGAATAGTCGCCGTCGGTGCCGTCCTGAAC
>JAGQTO010000355.1:0-1772 GCA_020439025.1 Mycobacterium sp.
AGGCGGACTACACCGATGACGGGTCGGGCGCGTGGGCAGTCGGCACCGGGGGGTCGGCAGTTGGGCCGCCGCGCTGGGTCGATCTCGACGGGGCCGAGCACACCGGGTCCGAGGTCGACGTCGACGGCGACGGGGAACCCGATCGGGTGCTCGACGTCGACCGTGACGGCCTGGCCGACCGGGCCCTGCTGACCGATGGCTCGCAGATGACCGGATATGTCGACACCGACGGGGACGGCCGGTGGGATGTAGTGCTCATAGACGCCGACGGGGACGGAACAGCGGACGGCGCCGGTCCCGCCTGACGTGCCGAGCGTGCACTCACTGCGACATTCCGAGTGGTTTCTCGCACTGGGCGCACACTCGGCAACACGCCGGCGCGCGCTTAGCGCCCCACGCGGTGTTGAACGGCGCGGCGGCTCTTCGCGTTGGCGCGCTGAGCGCCCCACGCGGTGTTGAACGGCGCGGCGGCTCTTCGCGCTGGCGCGCTCAGCGCCCCACGCCGGGCGGCCCGGCGAAGGCTTGTGCGATCGACAGCCACCGCTGGGCCTCCGGCCCAACCGCTTCGAGGTCGAGTCCGGCGCGCGGCCGTCGCTGGGTGACCAGATAGCAGAAGTCGACTGCTGACCCGGTGACCCGCTGTTCGGCATCCTCCGGGCCCCAGGTCCACCGGCTGCCGTCGGGAGCGGTCAGTTTCACGTGAAACGGTTCGGCTGGCGGGGTCAGGCCATGCACGGTAAAGGCGAAATCGCGGGTGCGCACACCCAGATGGGCGATCGACTTCAGCCGCATCGACGGGCCGACCGCGACTCCGAGCGCGTCGGCCACGTCCAGGCCGTGGGCCCAGGTCTCCATCAGGCGGGCGGTGGCCATCGAGGCCGCGCTCATCGGCGGCCCGAACCACCGAAGCTTGCGACCGTCGGGGACGGCGCGCAGCGCGGTGTGCAGTTCGTTGCGGGTGCGCCGCCAGTCGGCCAGCAACTCCTCGGGTGGCGCGACCGCCAACTCCTCGGCGGCCGCATCGACGAAGCCGGCCGGATTCTCCTGCGCGACTGCCAGCAGCTCGGTGAACCCCGCATCATCGGTGATCGAGGTCAGCGCCACTCGATCCGTCCACAGCAGGTGCCCTATCTGGTGGGCGATGGTCCACCCGGGCGCCGGCGTGGCCAGTTTCCAGGACTGCGCCGGCAGCCCGGCGACCAGTCCGTCGAGTGCCTCGCTCTCGGCCTGGAGGTCGTCGACGATCGGACTCGCGGCGGTCATGTTGTTCAGCGTAGTTCGCCGGGCGGGCGCTGCCTGCCGACCCTGGAGTGCACCGTCAGGCCGACTAGGTAGATCACTGAGCCTGCCAGCGCCAGCGCCGCCGAATGCCCGTCGGCCGGAATCACCGCGGCCGCCAAGGTGACCGCAATGATGAACGACATCCAGAACAGAGCATCCTGAACGGCGAACACGTGGCCGCGAAGGGCGTCGGTGACGTCGATCTGCATCGCGCTGTCGGCGCACAGCTTCACCAATTGACCGGCCAGTCCGAGGAAGAAACCGCACAACACCATCACCGCCAGGTTCAGCGTCGCGCCGGCCAGTTGGATCAGGGACGCAGACGCCAGCGCCGAGTTGGCGGTCGCGTAGCGGCCCCACCGCCGGATCGCCGATGGCGCCAGCACGTTGGCCAGAAACGACCCGGTGCCGGTGGCGGCGACGAATACCACCGCTATGCCGAGCCCGGCTACACCCTCCGCACCGGTGTGCCGAACGATCACCAGCACCAG
>JAGQTO010000355.1:1869-10457 GCA_020439025.1 Mycobacterium sp.
CTGGCCACCGCGTAGACCGCCGAGCCGTGCACGGCAGGGTGATGCGGGCCCAACACATGGCGCGGGAAGCGCACTGCCAACAGCAGAGCGGCCGCCACCGGGATGGCCACCAGGAAGATCACCGTCGCGGCTGCCGCGTCGCCGGCCCCGACGATCCAGCGCGGCAAGAGCATGAAGTTGGCGCCCAGGAACGTGGCCGTGGCACCGGTGGCGATGGCCACCGAGTTCATGGTGACCACCTGCTCTCGCGGCACCACATCCGGCAGGGCCGCCGAAAGCCCCGAGGTCACGAAGCGACTGAAGCCGTTAACGATCAGCGCGCCGCACAGCACGAAGAGATCTCGGGCGCCCGTCGCCAACAAGGCCGCGACGGCAAGGACGGACACCAATCGCCCGGCGTTGGCGACGATCAGCACCGCCCGCCGGTCCCAGCGGTCCAACAGCGCACCGGCGAACGGGCCCAGCAGTGAATAGGGCAGGAACAGCACCGCGAACGCGCCGGCCACCGCCCACGGATCGGCTGCCCGTTGCGGGTTGAACAACAGCCCCCCGGCCAGCCCGGCCTGAAACAGGCCATCGCCGAACTGCGTTGCCGCCCGCAGTTCCAGCAGCCGCCAGAAGTCGGGGACTCCGCGCACCGACCGCCACAGCGAGCCTGCCGTGCGGTCGTGGTTCACCGATTCACAGTACAAACAACGTCGCCGCGCATCGCTGTTCGCGGCGTCGCCGTGCCATGATGGTCAGGTGGCGCAATCGGAGGATCCCGATGATTTCCTGGCGCCCGCGGCAAACCGGGTGCGGGCGGGGACGCTGCTGCTCGCCAACACCGATCTGTTGGAACCGACGTTCCGGCGCAGCGTGATCTACGTCGTCGAGCACAACGAGGGCGGAACCCTGGGTGTGGTGCTCAACCGTCCCAGTGAGACGGCGGTTCACAACGTGCTGCCGCAGTGGTCGGATCTGACCACCAAGCCCAAGACGATGTTCATCGGGGGCCCGGTCAAGCGCGATGCGGCGCTGTGCCTGGGTTCATTGCGGATCGGCGTGGATCCGGAGGGCCTGCAGGGCCTGCGTCATGTGGCGGGGCGCATCGTCATGGTCGATCTCGACGCCGACCCGGACCTGATCGCCAACGCGGTCGAAGGGGTGCGCATCTTCGCCGGTTACTCCGGCTGGACCATCGGTCAGCTGGAGGGCGAGATCGAGCGCGACGACTGGATCGTGCTCTCCGCGCTGCCCTCCGATGTTTTGGTGCAGCCGCGGGTGGATCTGTGGTCGCGGGTGTTGCGCCGGCAGCCGCTGCCGATGTCGATCCTGGCGACTCACCCCATTGACGTCAGCCGCAACTGACCCCATCTGGGCTGGGGCCGGCTCAGGAGCCGCAGACCTTGGCGCAGCCGCCGCAGCCCTGGCCGGAACCGCAGCCGCCGGCGGACTGCCGGCGGGCGGCGTAGCGCGCGCCCTGCCAGGACCCGGCCCCGATCGTTGCGACGGCGCCGACGGCGCCGCCGATCAACCCGATCAACCCGATGTTCGGCGGCGCAACGAGCGCCGAGACACCGCCGGCGGCCAGCATCACTGCGGCGGCCACCTGGGTGGGCGCCACCGCCCGCAGCACCTGCCCGGTGAGGTCGATGGCCGGCGTGCGCGTCAGCGTCCATAGTCCGGATCCGCCGATCAGCACGGCAAGGCCAAGACACACCACAGCCCCGACAACCATGGGACTCACTGTACGAGACGTCGGGGCGCGCCCCGACCGCTGCTACTGCACCGGCGGTGTCGTGGCCGCCGTCGCGGTGGGGGCACTGACCCGGAACCCGTTGACGATCCCGTCGGTGGCGTTCGCCGTCGCGACCGCCTGGTTGGCTGCGGTGGTCACCGACAGCGAGAGCAGATACCGGTCGGATCCCGACTGTGCGATGACGTAACGTCGGGAGGTGTTCAGCGTCATGTCGTTCTCGCGGTAGGTGCCGTCGATCTTCGCCGAGGGGAAGCCGCCGAAGTCGGCCATCGAGGCCGAGGTCGACTGCCACGCGAACAGTTTCTGGCTGTCGACGTAGCCGTGGCTGATGGCCTCCCGCGGGTCGAAATCGCCGACCAGCTTGTAGACCAGCAGCTGCGCGTTGGAGGTGTACAGCCCGTCACCGCCCTGACGGTCGGCGATCACGCCGAACGCGTCCGGAACATTCGGGTCCGGAACCACGCTCCAGCCCGTCGGGACCGGCAGCACGATGTTGAGCGCGGTGAACCCGGCCGCCTGCTGCGGCTCCATCGCCACGCCCTTCTCCTTGAAGAACTCGGCCATCGTGCCGGAGGTGGCCGGGGGCAGCGGGGGCGCTGCCGGGGCGGCGCTCGCCTGGGCGGGCTCGGGTGCGGCCGGGCTGGCCGCCGGGGCCGGGGTGGCCCCCAGCGGGGTCGCGCCAGGGGTCACGGTGACGGTCTGCGTCACGGTCGCCGGGGCGGGTGCGGGCGGTAGGGGCAACACGGGTTCGGCTGAGGCACTGGCCCCGGCGAACCCGAACACGGCCGCCGAGCCGGCGGCCACACCCCCGAGCAGCACCCGCCAGTTACGGGCAATCCTGTTCATCCGATCGTCCTTCTCAAACGGTCGGGCCACCCGGCTTTCCTGACGTGGGCGGCCCACTGGCTGTGCCCGCGACTGTAACCAGCGGAAAACGGGTTCGGTGGCGCCGGAACAGAGCTGGAACCAACCCCTGACCGGCTTGCGACGCTACCGATACCGGCCCGTTGCCAACCCCGGGCCACCGATACCCTGTCTGCGTGACCGAATCGCCGACTGCCAGCACCGACGCACGTGGGGAGGCCGCGGTTCCGCGGTTCCGCTACACCGCCGAATCGGCCGGCCGCATCGAGCAGCGTTGGCAGGACAACTGGAATCGTTGGGGCACCTTCAACGTGCCCAACCCGGTGGGTTCGTTGGCACCCACCGATGGCGCCCCGGTGCCGCCGGACAAGATGTTCGTTCAGGACATGTTCCCCTATCCCTCAGGCGAAGGCCTGCACGTCGGTCACCCGCTGGGCTATATCGCAACCGATGTCTACGCCCGCTATTTCCGGATGACCGGACGCAACGTCCTGCACGCGTTGGGGTTCGACTCCTTCGGCCTGCCCGCTGAGCAGTACGCGGTCCAGACCGGCACCCACCCGCGCACCCGCACCGAGGCCAACATCGCCAATTTCCGCCGTCAACTCGGCCGGCTCGGCCTCGGTCACGATCAGCGGCGCAGTTTCTCCACGACCGACGTGGACTTCTACGCCTGGACGCAGTGGATCTTCCTTCAGATTTACAACGCCTGGTTCGACCCCGAGGAGAACAAGGCCCGTCCGGTCGCCGATCTGATTGCCGAATTCGACGAGGGCACAAGAGCACTCGCCGATGGAAGGAAATGGTCGGAGCTCAGCGCGGGGGAGCGCGCCGACGTGATCGACGGACACCGACTGGTCTACCGGGCCGATTCGCTGGTCAATTGGTGCCCCGGCCTGGGCACCGTGCTGGCCAACGAGGAAGTCACCGCCGACGGCCGCAGCGAGCGGGGCAACTTCCCGGTTTTCCGGAAACGATTGCGGCAGTGGATGATGCGCATCACCGCCTACTCCGATCGGCTCCTCGAAGACCTCGATGTCCTGGACTGGCCGGAGAAGGTCAAGACCATGCAGCGCAACTGGATCGGGCGCTCCACCGGAGCTTCGGCGCTGTTCGGTGCGGGAGACGTGGACATCGAGGTGTTCACCACCCGGCCGGACACCCTGTTCGGGGCCACCTACCTGGTGCTCGCTCCGGAACACGATTCGGTGGACGGCCTGGTTGCACCCCGCTGGCCGGAGGGGGTAGATCCGCGGTGGACCGGCGGTGCGGACAACCCCCGCGAAGCGGTGGCAGCCTACCGGCGCTCGATCGCCGCGAAGTCCGATCTGGAACGCCAGGAGAACAAGACCAAGACCGGGGTGTTCATCGGCAGTTATGCCACCAATCCGGCCAACGGGCAGCCGATTCCGATCTTCATCGCCGACTACGTCCTACTCGGTTACGGGACCGGGGCCATCATGGCGGTGCCCGGCCACGATCAGCGTGACTGGGAGTTCGCCCGGGAGTTCGGCCTGCCGATCATCGAAGTGATCGCCGGAGGCGACATTTCGCAGGAGGCCTACACCGGCGACGGCACTCTGGTGAACTCCGGTTACCTCGACGGCCTGGATGTTCAATCCGCCAAGAGGACGATCACCGATCGACTCCAGGCCGATGGCCGGGGCAGCCGCCGGGTCGAATACAAACTGCGCGACTGGCTCTTCGCCCGGCAACGCTACTGGGGGGAACCCTTTCCCATCGTCTACGACGAGGACGGCCGCGCACACCCGCTGCCCGATTCGATGCTGCCGGTTGAACTCCCGGACATCGAGGATTACTCCCCGGTCCTGTTCGACCCGGACGCCCCCGACAGTGAACCGTCCCCGCCGCTGAACAAGGCCGGAGACTGGGTGCACGTCGATCTGGACCTGGGCGACGGTCTGCGTTCCTACACCCGCGACACCAACGTTATGCCGCAGTGGGCCGGCAGTTCGTGGTACGAGCTGCGCTACGCCGACCCGCACAACAGCGAGCAGTTCTGCGCCAAGGAGAACGAGGCGTACTGGATGGGTCCGCGACCCGAAGAACACGGCTCCGACGATCCGGGCGGCGTGGACCTCTACGTTGGCGGGGTCGAGCACGCGGTGTTGCACCTGTTGTACTCGCGGTTCTGGCACAAGGTACTTCACGATCTCGGCCACGTCTCGTCCCGCGAGCCGTACCGGAGGCTGGTTAACCAGGGCTACATCCAGGCCCATGCCTACACCGACTCCCGGGGTGCCTACGTACCAGCCGCCGAGGTCGTCGAACGCGACGGGCGATTCGTGCTCCCGGGCGAGGGCGGCGACATCGAGGTCTTCCAGGAATTCGGCAAGATCGGTAAGAGCCTGAAGAACTCGATTTCGCCGGACGAGATCTGCGACGGATACGGTGCGGACACGCTGCGGGTCTACGAGATGTCGATGGGACCGCTGGAGGCCTCCCGGCCATGGGCAACCAAGGACGTGGTGGGCGCGCACCGCTTCCTGCAACGGTTGTGGCGGTTGGTGATCGACGAGAACACCGGCCAGACAAGAGTTTCCGAGGATGACCTGACCGAAGAGACGCTAAGGGTGATGCACCGGACGATCGCCGGCGTCGGTGAGGACTATGCCGGCCTGCGCAACAACACCGCCGCGGCCAAGCTCATCGAGTACACCAACCACCTCACCAAATCCGGCGTCACCGCCCGGGCGGCCCTGGAACCGCTGGTGCTGATGACCGCTCCGCTGGCCCCACACCTGGCCGAGGAGCTGTGGAACAAGCTGGGCCACTCCGAGTCACTGGCCCACGGGCCCTTCCCGCAGGCCGACCCGCGCTACCTCGTTGCCGATACCGTCGAGTACCCGGTCCAGGTGAACGGCAAGGTCCGGGGTCACGTCACCGTGGAGGCCGACGCCGACCGCGCGGCGGTCGAGTCAGCGGCGCTGGCAGATGAGAAGGTTCTGGGCTTTCTTGCCGGGGCTACGCCGAAGAAGGTCATCGTGGTGCCGGGCAAATTGGTCAACCTGGTCGTCTGAGCACCGCGAAACCCACCGCGGTCACGGCCGCCGGCCGCGTGGGCGAAGGACCACCTGGTGGGTGTGGGCGTCCGGCGGCGTGGCGACCACGCCGGCCACCACCCCGGCGACGGTTTGCGGGGTCAAGAAATTGGCCGGGTCGTACTGACCGCCCTCGTAGGCGACGAGTTCGCGCTGCATGTCGGTGTCGACCCGGCCCGGATGGATGCTGGTGACCCGGAGCAGGGGTTCGTCGGCGCGCAGCGAGTCGGCGAAGGCACGCAAGGCGAACTTGCTGGCCGAGTAGGCGGCCAGTCCGGGTGAGACGTTCAATCCGGAGCCGGAATTGATGAACACCACCTGGCCGCGCGCCGCACGCAGCGCCGGTAGCAGCGCCAGCGTCAACGCCACCGCTCCGGTGACGTTGACCTCGAAGACCGCCCGCCACTCCTCTGGGCTGGACTCGGCCACCCGGCCCGGATACGCGACGCCGGCGTTGTGCACGAGAACGTCGAGTTCAGCGAGAACCTCTGCTGCGGAGTTGATTTCGTCGACATCGGTCAGATCCAACGGCCACGTGGTGGCCCCCAGCCGGTCGGCGAGAGCATCCAGGCGCGGCGAGGGCCGGCCGGCGAGCAGCAGGGTGTGGGTGGGTGCGAGCGCCTCGGCGATCGCGGTGCCGATACCGCCGCTCGCTCCGGTGATCAACGCCGTGGCCGCCATGGCGGTTAGCCTACCGACCTGCGGTGCACCGGCCTCGCACCGCAGAATGAACAGGTGGCCTTCGACGCCGGCTTCGCGCCCACCCAACTCGCCGCCCGCGCCGCGTATCTGCTTCGCGGCAATGACCTCGGGGCGATGACCTCTGCGGCGCCCCGGCTCTACCCACACATGTGGAGTTGGGACGCGGCGTTCGTGGCGGTCGGACTGGCCTCCTTGAGCGTCGAGCGGGCGGTGATCGAACTCGACACGCTGCTGTCGGCCCAGTGGTCGAACGGCATGATTCCGCACATCGTGTTCGCCGAGGGTGTGACCGGCTACTTTCCTGGTCCGGATCGGTGGGCGTGTTCACGACTGGCCGCCGCGGCCCCACCCGGCCGGCAGACCTCGGGTATCACCCAGCCGCCGGTGCATGCAATCGCCGTGCAGCGGATCCTGGACCGTGCCCGCGCTAGGGGCCGCTCGACGCGCGCGGTGGCCGAGGGCTTCCTCGACCACCGGTGGGACGATCTGGTGCGCTGGCACCGCTGGCTGGCCGAGGCCCGAGACCCGGACCAGCACGGCCTGATCACGCTCTACCACGGCTGGGAGTCCGGTATGGACAACTCTCCGCGCTGGGACAGTCCCTATGCCAACGTGATCGCCGGGGAGGTGCCGCCCTACGAGCGGGCCGACCGATTCATTGTCACCGATCCCGACCAACGCCCCTCCGACGGCGAGTACGACCGTTACCTGTGGCTGCTCGAGGAGATGAAGTCGGTCGGCTACGACGACCGCCGGCTGCCGGCGGTGATGAGCTTTGAGGTTCAGGACGTATTCGTCTCGGCGATCTTCGCGGTCGCCTGCGAGGTGCTGGCCAATATTGGTGAGGACCACAACCGGCCCAACTCTGATGTGCGCGACCTCTACGGTTGGGCCGAGCGGTTCCGGGCCGGGGTGGCGCAGACGGCGGACCAGAGATCTGGGGCGGCAAGGGATTTCGATCTGCGGGCCCAGTCGTGGATTGTCACCGAGACCGTCGCGCAATTCGCGCCCCTGTTGTGCGGAGGCCTCGGCCATCAGCAGGAGCGCGCGTTGCTGAAGATCTTCGAGGGCCCACGGTTCTGCGGGCACCCCGACCTAAAGTTCGCGCTGGTTCCCTCGACCTCGCCGGTGTCGAAGGACTTCCGCCCGCGCGAGTACTGGCGGGGCCCGGTGTGGCCGGTGCTCACCTGGCTGTTCTCCTGGGCTTTCGCCCGGCGCGGATGGTCGGAGCGGTCCTTGATGCTGCGCCGGGAGGGCCTGCGGCAGGCCAGCGATGGCAGGTTCGCGGAATACTACGAGCCCTTCACCGGCGAACCGCTCGGCAGTATGCAACAGTCGTGGACCGCCGCGGCGGTGCTGGACTGGCTGGGCTGAGCCGCTCGGTGGGGCCGCTCGGTCAAGGCCGATCGGTCAGGAAGAGCCTTCGGCCTCGGCGAGCCGCTCCAGTGGCGCGAGGGCGTTGACCAGACTTTCCCGCTCACCGTCGGAGAGCCGCCCCAGTATCGAGGCGAGATAGGCGCGGCGTGCATCGAGTGCCTCGTTGTACTGCACGCGGCCCTGCGGTGTGACCTCCACCAGGACCGCCCGCATATCGGAGGGGTCGCGGGAACGCTTGACCAGGCCCACCCTTTCCAGGCGGCGGATGGCCACCGTCGTGGTCGGGGTCCGCACCCGCTCCCGGGCGGCCAGTTCGGTCATCCTGATGGGTCCGCTGTCCAGCAAGGTCAGCAGGAGCGAGATCTGGGCCAGGGTGAGCTCCGGCCGCGAGCCCCGATTGGCGTCGCCTCGCCGGAGCATGTTGAAAAGTTTGGACAGGACTCGTTGCAGGTCGGCGGCCAAATCCGAGACCGGGGCGTCGGATCCGGACATAGCTCGCCAGTCTAACCGTCCGTCCCGGTCGGCAGGACATGTGCCATCGGAACCGCCGGGGCGGCGGTGTGGGTGAGGGGTCCTAGCCGCCGGCTCGCCCGTCACGCCACCGCACCAGCGCCTCGGCCGGGCCGAGATCGTAGTCCGGACCGCCGCAGCCGACCGTCAGCAGGCTCACCCCGAGCCGGGCCAGCGCCTCGGCGTTGGCGAGCAGGTCGGAAGCGTCTTTGCCCTGCACCCCAGAGGACCGCTCGACGGTGCCCGGATCTCGGCCGGTGTCCGCGCAGTGCAGCGCCAGCACATCGGCCTTGCCCGGATAGGTGTCTGGGGTGGTGAAGCCGTGCCAGATG
>JAGQTO010000355.1:10624-20332 GCA_020439025.1 Mycobacterium sp.
CCGCTTCTTCCACCCCGATCCGATTCCCAGGATCAGTCGTCCTTCGGAGATGTGGTCCACGGTGCGAGCCATGTCCGCCAGGAGTTCGGGGTTGCGGTAGGAGTTGCAGCTGACCAGCGCGCCGATCTCGACGCGCGAGGTCTGTTCGGCCCAGGCGCCCAGCATGGTCCAGCACTCGAAGTGGGCGCCGTCGGGGTCGCCGTAGAGCGGATAGAAGTGATCCCAGTTGAACACCACGTCGACGCCGAGGTCCTCGCAGCGGCGAACAGCGTCCCGGATGAACCCGTAATGGCTGGAGTGCTGGGGCTGCAGCTGGACGCCGATGCGAACGGGAAAGGTCATGGCTACAGATTAGGCATCCGGGTGACGTCGGGGCCGAGCGCCGAACGGAGGATCTCCACCAACGCTCGGGGCTGATCACCCTGAACCGAGTGGCCGGCCCCGGGGACGACGACGGTCCGCCGGAATCCCGGTGCGGTGCGGGCGAATTGTTCGGCGTCCTCGTCGTTGACGAAGAACGAGTCGGCTCCGCGCACCAACGTCGTTGGTGTGCGCAGGTCCGGGACCCCCTCCCACAGGCCCTCGAAGCCAGCGCCCTCGCGGAAGGAGTCGTAGCGCCACGACCAGGTGCCGTCGTCGTTGCGTTTGGAGTTGTGAAATACGCCGCGCCGCAGTGACTCCCGGTCGCGGTGCGGCGCGGCGGCCGCGGTGGCGTCGACCATCGCCGCGAAGCTGGGGAAGGTGCGCGCTGCTCGGACCAACGCCACGGTTCCCTTCTGCTGCTCGGTCATCTCGGCGTGTCGGTTCGGGGCGGAGGGGGTAACGTCGACCATCACCAGGGCGGGAACGAGATCCGCCGCGGTGATCGCCAGCAGCATGGCGGTCAGCCCTCCGAGGGACATGCCCACCACCATTTCCGCGTGGGGCGCCAGTTCCCGGATGACCGATTCGACGGCCGCGGCGTTGCGGGCCGGTCCGTAGTCGCCGTCCGGCCGCCAGTCCGACCGGCCGTGCCCGGGAAGGTCGATCGCCAGCGCCGGCATGCCCAGTCCGAGGATGACGGTGTCCCAAGTGTGCGCGTTCTGGCCGCCGCCGTGCAGGAACACCGCGCGGACGGGTCCGGCACCCCACCGCAGGGCGCTCACCCGTCCCCGCCGGACGCGGGTCACCGGCGGCAGCGGAGCAGTCATCCCGGCCTGGGCGGCGTTGTCGGGCAGCAGCGCGAACTCGTCGAGGCGGATCAGTTCGTCGTCAGAGAGCACAGGGTCCATATAACGCGAAAGTGCGCCCAGATAGCGATGCCGCTGATCTGGACGCACTTGCGTTGGGGAGTTACCCCTCGATGAACTCCTCAAGCTGAGCCCTGGCCACGTCGTCGGCCATCTGCTTGGGCGGGCTCTTCATCAGGTAGGCCGAGGCCGCCCAGACCGGGCCGCCGATCCCGCGGTCCTTGGCGATCTTGGCCGCCCGAACGGCGTCGATGATGACCCCGGCGGAGTTCGGCGAGTCCCACACCTCGAGCTTGTACTCCAGGTTCAGCGGGACGTCACCGAACGCGCGACCCTCCAGCCGCACGTAGGCCCACTTGCGGTCGTCCAGCCAGCCGACGTGATCGGACGGGCCGATGTGGACGTCCTTGGTGTTGAACTCCTTCTGCAGGTTGGAGGTCACGGCCTGGGTCTTGGAGATCTTCTTGCTCTCCAGGCGCTCGCGCTCCAGCATGTTCAGGAAGTCCATGTTGCCGCCGACGTTGAGCTGCATGGTGCGGTCGAGCTGCACGCCGCGGTCCTCGAACAGCTTGGCCATGACGCGGTGGGTGATGGTCGCACCGACCTGGCTCTTGATGTCGTCGCCAACGATCGGCACGCCGGCGTCGGCGAACTTCTTCGCCCACACCGGGTCGGAGGCGATGAACACCGGCAGTGCGTTGACGAACGCCACCCCGGCGTCAATCGCGCACTGCGCGTAGAACTTGTCCGCCTCCTCCGAGCCCACCGGCAGGTAGGAGACCATGACGTCGACCCTGTTCTCCTTGAGCACCTTGACCACGTCGACCGGATCCTCGTCGGAGACGTCGATGGTGTCGGCGTAGTACTTGCCGATGCCGTCGAGTGTCGGGCCACGCCGCACCGGAACGTTCATCGGCGGCACGTCGGCGATCTTGATGGTGTTGTTCTCCGAGGCGAAGATCGCCTCGGAAAGGTCGAAGCCCACCTTCTTGGCGTCCACGTCGAACGCGGTGACGAACTTGACGTCACGCACGTGGTACTGGCCGAGCGTGACGTGCATCAGGCCCGGGACGGTCGAGTTGGGGTCGGCATCCTTGTAGTACTGCACGCCCTGTACGAGCGAGGACGCGCAGTTGCCGACGCCGACGATTGCGACGCGCACTTCGTTCGTCATGGACGTTCTCCTTCTTGTACTTCCGGTGATTACTTCAGCTCTGGTCGGGGTGGCTCTGGGCCACCCGTTCCGCGGCAATGAGTTCGTTGAGCCACTTCACCTCGCGCTCGCTGGATTCCAGCCCGAGCTGGTGGAGTTGGCGGGTGTAGCGATCGAGCGAGGTTCCGGTGCGCGACACGGCCTGGCGCAGGCCTTCGCGGCGTTCCTCGACCTGACGGCGGCGGCCTTCGAGGATGCGCATCCGCGCTTCAGCCGGTGTCCGGTTGAAGAAGGCGAGGTGCACTCCGAAGCCGTCGTCGGTGTAGTTCTGCGGACCGGTGTCGGCCACCAGTTCGGCGAAGCGCTGTCGGCCCTTGTCGGTGAGCTGGTAGACGCGGCGGGCGCGGCGCAGCACGGTGGTGCCTTCCGGCGCGGCGTCCTCGGCGATCAGCCCGTCGGCCTGCATCCGGCGCAAGGCCGGGTAGAGCGAGCCGTAGGAGAAGGCCCGGAAAGCGCCGAGCAGCCCGGTGAGGCGCTTGCGCAATTCGTAGCCGTGCATCGGGGACTCCAGGAGGAGGCCGAGGACTGCCAGTTCCAGCATCTCCTCACCTCCTCTGCACACACCGTTACGGTGCTACGACACGTCTCCAAATAGTATCGGACCGATATATTCGCCGCCAAATCAGCTCCTCGGATGCGTCCGCGGCGTGACGGTTGGGGTATCCCCGATCAGGGGTAGTTGATGCGTTTGACTGAGCCGTCGGGACCCAGCAGAAGGTAGCCGCCACCGAAGTCGCTGGACACGTAGATCGAGATCCCGAGCGAGCCGGGGGCTGTGGGATCCTTTGCCGGCTCGATGATCAGGTAGGTACTGGTGACGTCCTCGGCCTTGATGCCCAGCGTTTCCGGGGCCCCGCGCAACGCCCCGACGATCGCCTTGGCGTCGAACGCGCCGAGGTCCACCACGGTGGCGTCGGCTTCCTTCGGCGCGGTGCTCGGGTCGTCGAAGCCGCCCCGGTAGGTGTAGCTGAGTTCCCGGCGCTCGTCGCGCGGATCGGTGCGTTTCAGGACGGCGTACTCGGGGTAGATCACGACCTCGTAGCCGAGGGTGTCGCCGAACTTCTGCCGCATCTGCTCGAACAGCCCGCTCAGCCCGCCCAGCGAGTGGAGCTGTCTGGGCGGGGTCAGCACCACCGGCGCCACCCCGTCGGGTTTGGCTCCGGGATCGGAGGTGAAGCTCAACGGTGAGCTGGTGTTGCCGTAGAGGCCCCAGCCGATACCGATACCCAATATCACCAGGACCGCGCCGGCGGCGACCCGCACACCCCAGCCGGGCCGCAACCGGGCCGGGGTCTCGAGGGACGGAAGCCGCACCGCTGCGTTGGTCGTCTGCAGGTCACCGACCAGTGACCGCAGTTCGCCCAGTGTGGCCGCGCTGGTAGCGGACTTCACCCGCTGAGCGTGTTCGGCCATCGACAGCTGGCCATCGGCGAGTGCCCCGTCGAGGATCTGACAGGTGCCGGTGCGGTCGCTGTCCTTGGCCCGGGTACTGGCCGTATGACCGATAGCCACGGAGGTGATCGTAGGGCTTGTCCGGTCAGTCGCATATCGGCGTCAGCCCGGCCGACGTACTCTGGTCTCCGTGCGATTGCAGCGACAGGTGGTGGACTACGCCCTGCGGCGGCGTTCCCTGCTGGCTGAGGTGTACTCCGGTCGCACCGGGGTGAGCGAGGTCTGCGACGCGAATCCGTACCTCTTGCGGGCCGCGAAATTCCACGGAAAGCCGAGTTCGGTGATGTGCCCGATCTGCCGCAAGGAGCAACTCACCCTGGTGTCGTGGGTGTTCGGCGACCACCTCGGTGCGGTCTCGGGCTCCGCGCGCAGCGCTGAAGAGTTGGTACTGCTGGCGACCCGCTACACCGAATTCGCCGTTCACGTGGTGGAGGTATGTCGGACCTGCAGTTGGAACCACCTGGTCAAGTCATACGTGCTCGGACTGCCGCGCCCTGCCAAGGGCTCGCCCGGCACCAGGACGGCGCGCCGCTCAGGCGCGCGTACAGCCAGTGAATAGCGGCGAGGGTCCGATACGGCCGAGCACCGACGAGCCGACACCGGCTGGCGGTGCCGCTCGCGCTGCCCGTCATCGTGCCCCGGAGAGCGAGGACACTGCGCCGACCGACGCCGTCAGCACCGTGCGCCCGCAGTCCCCGCCAGATGACCGCCTGACCGCCGTCATGGCGCCGGTCACGGCCGCTCCGAGTGCCGAGGAACGCCGGGAGATCGACGCGGTCAGGGCCGCCCTCGGCGGTAAGCCGGCCGGCCCCCCGCCCTCTCCACCGATGGAGCCGCCGGCCTCCGGGGGCGGAGGTGATGGTGGCGGGGGCGAGCCGCCGCGACCGGGCGCGCGGCGGCTGTTCGCCGGCTGGAGTCTGCGGCGCTGGCTGGCGGCCGCCGCCGGCGTTTGCGTCCTGATGCCGATCCTCACTTTCGCCTTGGCCTATCTGATCGTCGACGTGCCCAAGCCTGGAGACATCCGCACCAACCAGGTCTCGACGATCCTGGCCAGTGACGGCACCGAACTCGCCAAGATCGTTCCCCCGGAGGGCAACCGGGTCGATGTCGACATCAACCAGGTGCCGGTGCAGGTCCGCAACGCGGTGATGGCCGCCGAGGACCGCGACTTCTACACCAACCCTGGCTTCTCGATTTCCGGTTTCGCCCGAGCGTTGCAGAACAACCTGTTCGGAAACGACATCCAGGGCGGGTCGACGATCACCCAGCAGTACGTCAAGAACGCCCTTGTCGGCGACCAGCGCACCGGGATCGGGGGCCTGATCCGCAAGGCCAAGGAACTGGTGATCTCCACCAAGATGAGCCAGCAGTGGTCCAAAGACGAGGTGCTGCAGGCATATCTGAACATCATCTACTTCGGCCGCAGTGCTTATGGGATCTCTGCGGCGTCCAAGGCCTACTTCGACAAGCCGGTCGACCAGTTGACCGTCTCCGAGGGCGCGCTGCTCGCGGCGCTCATCCAACGCCCGTCAAGCCTGGACCCGGCGGTCGATCTGGAGGGCGCGACGGCGCGGTGGAACTGGGTGTTGGACGGCATGGTGACCATCGGCGCGCTCTCCCCGGAGGAGCGGGCACAGCAGGTGTTCCCGCAGACCGTGCCTCCAGACCTCGCGAAGACCGAAAACCTCACCACCGGCCCCAACGGCCTCATCGAGCGGCAGGTGATCAAGGAACTGCTCGATCTGTTCAACATCGACCAGCAGACCCTGAACACCCAGGGCCTGCAGATCACCACGACCATCGACACTCAGGCCCAGGACGCGGCGGTGAACGCAGCGGAGACCTACCTCGACGGCGAAATGCCGGAGATGCGCACCGCCGTGGTGTCGATCGACCCGCGAACCGGGGGAGTGAAGGCGTATTTCGGTGGGACCGACGCGACCGGCTTCGACTTCGCCCAGGCCGGCCTGCCCACCGGATCGTCGTTCAAGGTTTTCGCCCTGGTGGCTGCTCTGGAGCAGGGCATGGGGCTGGGATACCAGGTAGACAGTTCGCCGCTGAAGGTCGACGACAAGCTGACGATCACCAACTCCGAGGGCATGGGCTGCGGCAGTTGCAATATCGCCGAGGCGCTCAAGCAATCGCTCAACACCAGCTACTACCGGCTGATGCTCAAGCTGAAGAACGGCCCGTCCGACGTGGCCGACGCAGCGCACCGCGCCGGCATCCCGGAGAGTTTCCCGGGCGTGAAGCACACGCTCTCCGAGGACGGTCAGGGCGGCCCGCCCGCGCCGGGCGTCGTGCTGGGCCAGTACGAGACACGGGTCATCGACATGGCGTCGGCCTACGCGACGCTGGCGGACTCCGGCATCTACCACCGGCCCCACTTCGTGGAAAAGGTCGTCAACGCCCAGGGTGAGGTGCTTTTCGATGCCTCGGCCGAGGAGAACGCCGGCGAGCGGCGCATCGAGGCGGCGGTAGCCGACAACGTCACCGCGGCCATGCAGCCGATCCCCGGGTGGTCCAACGGTCACACCCTGGCCGGCGGGCGGCCGTCGGCGGGCAAGACCGGAACCCATCAACTGGGCGACACCGGCGCCAACCGAGACGCCTGGTTCGTCGGCTACACGCCGCAGCTGTCGACCGCGGTATGGGTGGGCACCGTCCAGGGTGACGTTCCGCTGGTGAACAGCTGGGGCGGCCCGGTGTACGGGGCGGGCCTGCCCGCTGACATCTGGAAGGCCACCATGGACGGGGCCCTGCAGGGCACTGATTTCGAGTCCTTCCCGACGCCTGCCGAAGTCGGCGGCTACGCCGGCGTTCCGGCGCCGCCCCCACCGCCTCTGGCGCCGGTCCGAGCGCAGCCCAGCCAGCCGAATTCCCCGGACCCGGCGGCTCCGCCACCGACCGGCATCGAGGTTTTGCCCGGGGTGACCATCCCGTTCCCGCCGCCGCCGGGTCAGCCGTTCCCGCCCCCGCCGCCGGGTCAGCCTTTGCCGCCGCCGCCGCCTCCGCCGGGGGAGCCGTTGCCGCCCCCGCCGCCCGAGCCGCTGCCTCCGCCGCCGGCTGAGCCTGCTCCGGCGCCGTTGCCGCCCCCTCCGCCGCCTCCGTGACCGGGGCGCCGCAGGGCGCTCCTCTGAGTGTCTCGGAGGCAACGGGGTCGGGGTCTTCCGCTGGATCCCCGAGGCGTCCCACCGTCTCGCCCCAGCCGCTGGCCGATGACCTGCGCAGCGCCGACGACCGCGATCTGCCCAGCCGCACCGATGATTTGAGTGCCGCACTCTCCGAGGTCGTCGGCGGTCCGGTCGGCCGGCGGGCCTTGATCGGCCGCACCCGGCTGTTCACTCCGCTGCGGGTGATGTTCGCTCTCGCCCTGGTGTTCCTGGCTCTGGGTTGGTCGACCAAGGCGGCGTGCCTACAGACAATCGGCAGCGGCGCGCCCGACCAGAAGGTCGCCAACTGGGAGAACCAGCGCGCCTACTACGAGTTGTGTTATTCCGACACCGTGCCGCTGTATGGGGCGGAGTTGTTGAGCCAGGGCAAGTTTCCCTACAAATCCAGCTGGCTGGAGTTGGACTCCCAGGGCAAACCCCAGAAGCAGTACGACGGCAGCCCGGCCGTGCGGTACATGGAGTACCCGGTGCTGACCGGGGTCTACCAGTACGTGTCGATGTCGCTGGCCAAGACCTACACCGTGGTCGCGAAGGCGACCAAGCTGCCGTTGCTCAACGGGGTGGCCGAGGTAGTGATGTTTTTCAACATCGCCGCTTTCGGCCTCGCACTTGCCTGGTTGGCGACGGTGTGGGCCACCGCGCTGTTGGCCGGCCGGCGGATCTGGGACGCCGCGCTGGTGGCCGTCTCGCCGATCCTGATCTTCCAGATCTTCACCAATTTCGACTCGCTGGCAACGGCATTTGCCCTCGGTGGTCTGCTGGCCTGGGCGCGACGCCGGCCGACTCTGGCCGGGGTACTCATCGGCCTCGGGGTGGCCGCCAAGCTGTATCCGGCCCTGTTGCTGTTGCCGCTGCTGGTGCTGGGGGTGCGCACCGGCAGGCTCGCCGAGGCGGTGCGGACGGCGGTGGCTGCCGTCGTCACATGGTTGGTCATCAACCTTCCGGTGCTGATGCTCTACCCGCGCGGTTGGTCGGAGTTCTTCCGGCTGAACAGCCGCCGAACCCAGGACATGGACTCGCTCTACAACGTCATCCGGTCCTTCACCGGTTGGCGGGGGTTCGATCCCGGTCTGGGTTTCTGGCAGCCGCCACTGGTGCTCAACGGGGTGGTCGCCGCGCTGTTCCTGTTGTGTTGCCTGGGGATCGCCTATGTGGCGCTGACCGCTCCGACCCGACCGCGGGTGGCGCAACTGGCCTTCCTGGTGGTGGCCGCTTTCCTGCTGGTCAACAAGGTGTGGAGTCCCCAGTTCTCGCTGTGGCTGGTGCCGTTGGCGGTGCTGGCGCTGCCGCACCGCCGGGTGCTGCTGGCCTGGATGAGCATCGACGCGCTGGTCTGGGTGCCGCGGATGATGTACCTCTACGGCGAGCACAACAAGGGACTCCCCGAGCAGTGGTTCACCGCGACCGTTCTGCTCCGCGACCTCGCGGTGGTGGGGCTGGTGATCCTGGTGATCCGCCAGATCTACCGGCCGGCGCAGGATCTGGTTCGGGACCGGGGGCGGGTGGACGACCCAGGCGGCGGGGTGTTCGACGGCGCTCCGGACGCCTTTCCGTCGTGGTGGCCGCAACGGTTGCGGCCCCGGAATCGTCAGGAGGTGTGGGATGCAGGTGGCGATCGCGTTGTTCCCGCGGGTTACCGCCCTTGATGCGGTGGGACCCTATGAGGTGCTGCAGCGGGTGCCGAGCCTCGACGTGGTGTTCGTGGGCCACCGCCGGGGAGAGGTGCGCACCGATAACGGCATGCTCGGTTTGACCTGCGACGCCGAGTTCGATGAGGTGGCCAGACCCGATGTGCTGCTGGTGCCCGGCGGGGTGGGCACCCGCGCACTGCTGCGGGATACCGCGATGCTCGACTGGATTCGCCAGGTCCACCCGCACACCCTGTTCACCACCTCGGTGTGCACCGGAAGTCTGCTCTTGGGTGCCGCCGGTCTGCTCGAGGGACTCACCGCAACCACCCACTGGTCGGCCCAGGACGTCCTCGCCTCGCTCGGGGCGCTGTACCTGCCCGAGCGGGTCGTCGAACATCTTCCGCGCCGGATCATCACCGCGGCGGGTGTCTCCAGCGGGATCGACATGGCGCTGCGGCTGGTCGAACTCCTAGTGGACCGGCAGGCCGCGGAGGCGAGTCAATTGATGATCGAGTACGACCCGAACCCGCCCTTCGACTCCGGCAGCCTGGAGAAGGCATCGGAGACGACCCGGTTGCTGGCTTTGGAGTACTTCGGCCAGCGGCACTGATTTCCCTGATCAGGTGGCCCTGCGGTAGCCTTGCCCGGTTGCCGACGCAGGCGACCCTCCTGCCACGGAATACGCCGTGGCCGAACACGACCATAGGAGGTGATGAGGTTCCCATGCGTCCATACGAAATCATGGTCATCCTTGACCCCACTCTCGACGAGCGCACCGTTGCCCCGTCCCTGGACACGTTTCTCAACGTGATCCGCGGTGACGGTGGAACGGTCGACAAAGTCGACATCTGGGGCCGCCGCCGGCTGGCCTACGAGATCGCCAAGCACGCCGAAGGCATCTACGCCGTCGTCGATGTCAAGGCGGAGCCGGCCACCGTGTCCGAGCTCGACCGTCAGCTCAACCTGAACGAGTCGGTGCTGCGGACCAAGGTGATGCGGACCGACAAGCA
>JAGQTO010000356.1 GCA_020439025.1 Mycobacterium sp.
CCACACAATGCCGTAGATCCCACCGGCCGGCTTGCGCAGATCCCGCCAGGACGGCTTGCTCTCGCCGGCCAGGGTGCTCTGGATACGATCAAGGGTGATCTCCAGGTTCTTCTCCCCCAGCAACATGGTCAGCACCTTGCGTGCCTCAGGTATGCGGTGCCGGGCAACCAGATAACGGGGGGACTCGGGGATGGTGTAGGCCAGCACCCCGTAGAGGACCGCCGGGACGGCCATCGCCAGGAACATCCAGCGCCAGGCCTCCATGCCCAGCCACAACTCGTTGGATGCCCCGCCGGCCAGATGCGCCAGCAGGTAGTCGATGGCCAGTGAAACGAAGATGCCGGTCACGATGGCCAGCTGCTGCAGGGAGCCCAGCCTGCCGCGGATGCGCGCCGGGGAGGTTTCGGCGATATAGGCCGGTGCGATCACCGACGCGACGCCGACGCCGACGCCCCCGACGATGCGGAACAGCACGATCATCCCGACGTTGGCGGCCAGCCCGGTGCCGATGGCGCTGATGAAGAACAGCACCGCGGCGATCTTCATGACGGCCAGCCGGCCCACCCGGTCGGCGACGCGGCCGGCCGTCATGGCGCCCGCCGCCGCCCCCAGCAGCGCCGAGGCCACGGCGAAACCGAGTGAGGCGTTGTTGACCTCGAAGTGCTTCTGGATCGCGTCGACTGCGCCGTTGATCACCGCGCTGTCGTAGCCGAACAGCAATCCGCCCAGCGCAGCCACCGAGGCGATGCGGACCGCGCCGCGGCCGGAACCCGAGTCTTCTTCGCCGAAGATCGACGGGATGTCGCTGGTGGGCCCTTGTCCAGCCATCTGGCGTCCTTTCGAGCAAACGTGGTTGACCCACGATCGCACAGAAGGCTCAGGCCGGTCCGGGGATCGGAGCCAGTTCGGCGAATATGTCCCGCAGGTCTGACTCCCCAATGCCGACCAGCGATCCGATGTGCCTGCGGCGCGGACTGCCCGGGACGACCACGTCGTTGGGCACCACCAGGACCGGGCATCCGGCGTCCTCTGCGGAGAGGGCCCCGGTGACCGAATCCTCGACGGCGAGACACTGGGACGGGCGCAGGCCGAGAAGTTCGGCGGCCTTCCGGTAGGGGTCGGGGGCCGGCTTGCCGTTGGCCACCTCGTCACCGCACACGCTGGCGGTGAAGTAGTGCCTGCCGATGCTGTCCAGTGCGCTTTCGGCCAGACCCCGCCGGGTGTTGGTGACCAGCGCCATCGGCACGCCGGCACCGGACAGCGCATCGAGCAGTTCGCGGGCGCCGTCGCACCAGGGCAGACCCGCCCGGAACAGCTCACCGGTGATCTCGTGCAGCCAGTCCGCGGTGGCGGCCATCTCAGTGGGGTCGGGTTCCAGACCCAGGTCGGAGTAGACGATGCGCATCACCGTCTCGGCCGATCCGCCGACCGTGGATTCCCGGACCTCCTGGGTCATCACCGCACCGAACTTGGCGTACAACTTGTGCATCGCGATGTCCCAGAGCTTCTCGGAGTCCACCAGCGTGCCGTCCATGTCGAACAGGACGGCCTTCATGCGGGGAAGACTAGTTCGTCGATGGTGACTGCGGCTGGAATGGCTCGTACCACCACCAGTCGGCCCGTTCGCCGTGTGGTCCGGGGCACGGCGGTACGTCCGGTGGCCGCCCGTTGGGCGGACGTGCCAGGGTCCCGGAACCGAGAGCTTCACCGGAACTGTCGGTGACGACCAGATTGTCCGCGGGCCCGGTGATGGTGATGGCGCCGCGGTGGTGCAGCCGATGGTGATACGGGCAGATCAGCACCAGGTTGTCCAGATCGGTGGGGCCGCCGTCTTCCCAGTGCCGGATGTGATGGGCGTGCAGCCCACGGGTGGCCCCACACCCGGGAACCGCGCAGGTGGGGTGGCGGTGCTCTAGCGCGCGGCGAAGCCGGCGGTTGACGGTCCGGGTTGTTCGGCCGGCGCCGATGACCCGGCCGTCGCGTTCGAACCAGACTTCGCAGGTGGCATCGCAGGTGAGGTATTGCCGTTCGGCGTCGCTCAACAGCGGACCGAGATGCAATGCCCCGGCACGCTTTTCGACGTCGACGTGCACCACCACCGTGGTGCGCTGCCCGTGCGGGCGGCGGGTGGCCTCGGCGTCCCAGCCGGCCTCGACCAGCCGCAGGAATGCATCGACGACTCCAGGCATCGGCGGCCGCTCATCGGAGACCGCATCGCCATCGGCGTTGCCGTCGCCGTGATCGCTCTTCCATTCAGTGATCAGCGCGTCGAGATGGGACTGCAGCGCTGCGTCGAATGTCGCCGCCTCGTCGTGGGGAAGGGTGATCCGCCAGCTCGTGGAGTGTTCCCCGCCGGTCTTGGTAACCGAACGCTGCACGGGCGGTCGCGGATCGGGGTCGGGTCGCGGCTCAAGCCTGACCGCGGTGCGCAGCTGGCTGACGGTCGCCACCGCGGCCAGCTGGGCGTAATGCTCATCGGAGCCCTCCCCGGCCCCCGCTGCGATGACGCCTAGTTGATCCAGCGACAGACGGCCCTCCCGCATGCCCTGCGCGCACCGGGGAAATTCTTCAAGCCGGTGGGCGACCGTGGAGATGGCATGCGCGTTGCCCGATGAAGTGCCGAGCTTCCAGGCCACCAACGCCGGGACCGAGCGCGCCCCGGTGGCGCCCCAGAGCTCGTCGCGCTCCACTTCGGCGACGATCTCCACGATCCGTCCGTCAATCGCGTTCCGCTGGCCCGCCAACTCCGCCAACTCCTCGAACAGCACCTCGAGACGCTGGGTGGGCGTTGCGGTCGTGGACATGCCGTCATGGTCGCACCCTGGTCTGACAATTTTGGGGCCCGACAATTTTCGGCCCCGACAGAACCGGGTGCTCAGTCCTCCGGGTTGTAGCCGAGGTTGGGCGCCAGCCAGCGCTCAGCCTCGGCCAGGGTCCAGCCCTTGCGCTTGGCGTAGTCGGCGACCTGATCCT
>JAGQTO010000357.1 GCA_020439025.1 Mycobacterium sp.
GCCGGATCGGCGGCCACGGTGTCCAGCGGGGCGGGGATGAAGGTGTGGACCATACGGTCGGCTAGCCAGTCGGGGGTGTAGTACTCGCCGAGTTTTTCGCGGACGTTTTTGGTGATGACCGATTCGTAGAGGACTTTCAAAACGTCGTGTTCGACTGCGCTCCAATCGAATCGGGCGATTCGGCGGCCGAGGTTGCGTACAAAGGATTCCCCGGCGGGGGTGTCGGTGACCCAGTCGAAGAAGTCGGCTTCGACCACGCCGCGGATGCGGGCGTTGGCGAACTCGGTTCCACTGGTGATCTGACGGGCGGTCAGGGTTCCGGTGGGGCCGACGTCGAAGTTGAGCACCGCGTGGGCGATGAGTTCGGCGGTGGTCACCAGCAGGGTGTGGTTGATGAAGAGTTCTTCGGAGTCCACGAACTCCGCGCCCAGGGCGGTGCGCAGCAGTTTGGCCCATAGTTGGCGTTTGAGTTGGACGTCTTTGTCGTCGGCGTGGGCGGCGTAGATGGCGTGCAGCTCAGCGGCGTCGAGCTGATGGGCGGGCGAGCCAGCACCGAGACGGTGTTCGATCTCTTCGGGCAGTGGTTTGATCGCCGTCAGGGTGGACATCACCGATTCCAGCCAAACCAGCAGTTCGCCGGTATCGGGGGCGTTCTTGTTCAGCTGATGGACCGACACGAGCTCCAGGGCATCCCCGCGCAGGTGATACAGCCGCCATTGCGCGCCGTCGGTCAGGATGCCGACGTAGCGGCCCAACACCTCGGAGCGCTGCTGGACATAGCCGGCGAGCTGTTCTTCGGCTTTTTGGAGAACAGTGCTGGTCAGGTTCTTCTTGACCTCGATCACGCACTGACCGATTTCGACATCGATCCTCCTGCCGCCTTCGACCGGGGATTCCGTTTTCACCGTTTCGTCGTTGAGCCCAATGTTGGCGGCGATCAGCAGCGCGTAGATGTCGGCCTGGATCGTGGCTTCCGGCCGCGACGGCTGGCTGGCCAGCCTGGAAACAATGCTGTCCAAATCTATGGCCGCCACGCACCGAAGCGTATCGGCGGCAGGCTTCCAGCCCCGGTCAGCAACGTACGAGTCTGTTAGTAAACGTTGCGACGACGAACTGGCCGCTGGCGACGGTCAGCGCCCACTTGACCGCCACGACCGAGACCGCCCCTGATCACAGGCTGAGGTCGTAGCCGTCGTCGCGGCTGCGATGGCGGTCGCGGTCGCGGGTGCGTTGTTGGCTGCGGTAGCGCTCGATCTGTTCGGCGATGGCTTGTTCGGCGTCGTGGTGGGCGGTGATGAGGCTGGTGTGGGCCTGCACGAGCCTCCCGACAACCGTGGTGGCGGCCTGGTGGCCGGTGTCGACGGTGTGGTGGAGGTGGTGGGCGGCCCAGGGTGCGGCGGCGGCGAGGGTGTCGGTGAGGTGGCGTTGCGGGCCGGGGTGGGTGCTGTCGGTGATGAGCACGAGTTTGAGGTCGTGTCGGGCGGCGATGTTCAGCCACCACGTCAGGCTCTTGGTGGTCAGGTGGTCAGCGCCGTCGAGGACGATGCGGCTGCCCGGTGGGGGTTTCCAGGTTCGCCGGTACAGGGTGTCGGCGGCGGTTTTCCCGTCGAGCAGGTAGCGCTGGTACGGCAGGTCGGCGCCCTGGCCGACGGTGGTGGGTCCGATCGGGATGACCGCCATCTGAACCCCGGGGCCGCCGGTGCGGGCCAGCGCGGCGATCACGGCGGCTTTACCCCGACCCCCGTCGTCGTTGCTGGTGTGCAGGTCCAGGGTGTGCACCGCGGTGGGGCTCAGCGCGATCCGCTGCACGGCCCGGCGAGCGTCGAGGTCGTCGGCCAGGACCGACTGGGCCGGTCGGCGGCCGATCACAGCGGGGCTGCGGTGCTCAGCAGCGGTGGTCAGGGCGTGGCGCAGCGGGCGGGGCAGCTCCTCCTGACCGGCCTGCACGCTGTCGACGCCACCAGCCGGGTGGGCGGCGGTCCAGGCCGCGGCGCGCTCGACGATGCCCGGTGTCGGCGGGGTGGGGCCGAGGTGCTGAGCCCACGGCAGGCCGGCCAGGGTGTCGGTGAGGTCCCGGCTGGGCCCGTCGGCGGCGGGGTCGCTGAACAGCAGCAGTTTGGTGTTGCTGGCCCCGGCGCGCAGGCATAGGGCGGTGAGCGCCTCGGTGGGCAGCGCCTCGGCGTTCTCGACGATGAGGACCCCGCCCACGTGCAGCTTGTTCTCCCGGCCGGCCATCGCGGTGAGGGCCTCGGCCGGATCCATCACGCTCACCCCAGCCCGCTGACAGGCGGTCTCAACCTCCTCGGCCGTGGTCGTGGTCCCGGTCTGCGCCAGCCATGTCGGGTGCCCGGACTGACCGGCGGCGGCGGCGACCGCCTCGATGATCGCGGCGCGCTGCCCGGGATCGGCGCCACGCAGCGGGTGCACCGAGCGGATGCTGGTGGTGACCGCGGCGATCGCCTGGCGGGTGGACTCATCCAGGCCATGGCCAGCGGCCGGGTCGGCGACGGGGTTGGCATAGCCGGTCCCCCCGCTGCGTGCCCCGGCGGCGCAGACGAAGGCCTCGACCGCGGCCTGCAGATCGGCGGTGCGCTCGACCAGCACCGCAGCGGTCTGCGCCCGGGCTGCCGCCTGGGTGTGCTCTACGTGGGCGGCCCGCACCCCGGCCAAGGCCCGGGTACGCGCATCGAGCAGCTCGACGACCGCGGCGGGCAGCCCGGCCCGGTCGGTGCCGGCGGCGGTGGCGCCGGCGGTGCGGCCCGGTTCGTCGCGGCCAAGCAGCTCCAGCAGGGTGGTCGCGGCCTCGGCGGCGTCCCCCCGCCGGGCCGGATGCACCCCCACTTCGGGGGTGGGGGTGTGTTCGTGATCCTGCTCGCCGGCGATCTGCTCGCAGAGGTAGACGTGGTTGGCCTGGCGGCCGCGGGTCATCGCCACATACGCCGACGACCGCCGGCCGCCGGCGGCGAGTACGGCGTGGCAGCGATCGGCGGTCGTCCCCTGGGCGGCGTGCACCGTGATCGCGTAGCCGTGGTGGACGTGGCGGTGCAGATAGTCACCCGTGAACACGCTCAGCGCTTCGTCGCCGATGCGGCGCACCGCGATCCGGTCCCCGTCCGGGTCGATCTTCTCGACCCGCCAGCGTTGCCCGTTACGCACCGGGGCGTCGGCGAGCGGGGCGACCTTGCCGCGCCCAGGTCCGCCGGCGTACACCTCGATGGTGGGGTCGTTGCGGCGGCTGATGACCACATCGCCGACCCCGATCCGACACCGCCGCGCCCCGCCCACGGTGGGGGCGTCAGCGGCCACGGTGTCGCGGTGGATGCGTTCGTTGAGCGCATCGGCGATCTCCCACCGATCCGCGATCAACAGGCTGTCCACCCCGCCGTCGCGGTCGGCGGTCCAGGCGGCCAGCGCGTCGGCGGCCATCGTGACCGGATCACCGGTGTGCAGCCGGCCCGCATCGCGATACCAGCCCACCGCCCGGGCCAGCTGCGCGCCGTCCCCGTCGCGGATGGCCAGGGAGGCGTCCCGCTCACCGGGATCGGCCATCCGCCACACCGCCGACAGATGCTGCGCCCAGGGCAGGTCGGCGACCAGCTCGGCGAACATCCCACCGCGGGACCGCACCGGGGCCAACTGGTGGGCATCGCCGACCAGCACCGTTTTCGCCCTCGCGCCCGTGGCCGCGGCCAAAATCTCCCGTAGCGCGGGGGTGCCGACCATGCCGGCCTCATCGACCAGCAGCAGCGTGCCCGCGTCGAGTTGCCCGCGTCCTTGGCGCAGGTCGGTCAGCGCCGCCGCGACTGTGGCTCCGGTGTCGGCGGCACCCTCGGCCAGGGCGACGTCGACCGCCCGCCCGGTCGGGGCCACCACCATCACCCGCCCGATCCCCCCGGCGTGGGCGGCCTCCCGCAGCGCCCGCAGCGAGGTGGTCTTGCCCGCCCCGGCCGGGGCGGCGATCACCTGCACCAGCCACGGCGAGGCAGCCACCGCGGCGACCGCGCGCGCCTGGTCCTCCGACAGACCGGCAGTATCCACAGCTGCGGTGTCGATGACCGCGGCCGCGTCGCGGGCGCCGATCATCTCCCACACCGCGATCTCCTCGGCGATCATCGGCGCCGCGGTGTAGCGCTCATGGCCTTCCCGCTCATGGGACGCGCGCGGGCCGTTGACGCGCACCGCGGCCCGCTCGGCCAGCGCTTCCACCAACTCCAGCGGATCAGCCGGGGCGGCCTCCACCATCACCGGCAGCCGCGCCCCCAACGCCTCGACAAGATCCGCACGGGTGAACGCCGAACGCGTAATCCCACCGACCGCCGCAGCCACCACCTCGGTGGCGCTCACCCGGCCGGCGGCCACCCGCGCCTCCCGCGCCACTGACTGCGCGACCGGGTCGACCACCACCTCCCCGAACCGGCCCGCCCACTCCTCACGCAGTTCCGCCCAGGGCCGGTGTTCGGGCTTTTTCGGGCGGGTGGCTTTCTGCGCGCTGGCCAACTGCGCGGCCGTCACGCTCTCCCCGACCACCACCAGATGTTGGGTGGCCCACTGATGCAACTGGGTGGAACGCTGCGACGCCGCGGCCAACACCGACCCGTCCACCCCGGCGATCTCCGCCATCCCCGAATGCGGATCAACGGCGTCCCATTCCAGCCCGGCCAGCTCCCACACCCGCCGACGCAGCGTCGCCTGATAGATCACCCCCGCCGCCCGGGCCTCATGCCACAACGAATCCGAATCGATCGCCACCAGGGTGCCGTCGGCGCGCGGCTGACGATTGGGCACCAACACATGGGTGTGCAGATGCGGATCACCCGCCCGCGACGTCTCATGCTGATACGCGGCCGCGATCAGCCCCGGCAGCCGCTGAAGGTCCTTCATCCCCGTCACCGGGTTATGCACCCGCGTGTAGCCGGCGTGGCGGTGCAGATACTCCAACGCCGCCGCGATCCCCGCCGTGTGCGCCTCAGCCACCGCCTTGGACACCACCCCCGTGGTGTCCACCGCCCGCAACACCGACACCGACTTCGGCGCGCAAAACGTCAGATCGAAACCGTGGTTGTGCCGCTCGGCGAACCGCCGGCCCGACGCCCCGTTCGGGGCGATCCCGTCATCGAGCCAGCGCGCCACCGCATCCAAATCCGCCACCCCGCCGGCGCGCTGCTCATCGCTCAACCCCACCAAACCGGCCACCCGCTCGGCGTCCCCGGCCACCATCCACACCGCACCCCGGGTCTCCCCCTCGGTGTAGTACTCCCCCAACCCACCATTAGCCGACCGGCGATCCATCGCCGCGCTCAGCGCCGCCCGCGACGTGTCGTTGTAGTACCGCACCGACCACTGACGCAGCTTCGCGATCGTCAACATCAGCCACCACCTCCCGCCACCCAGCGGCCAAACCAGGCCACACAGGGGTGCGCCCGCCAGGCGCATCCCAGCCTCGCACAATCTGTGCAAATGTGCCAAGTGCTTAAAGTGGTGGTTAGGGTGGCCTTGGTTTTGGGACGGGGTGGCTGACGGAAGAAGGCATGTGTGTGGATCGGGAAGGCGTGTTTGTTGAGAAGGGCGGTGCGAGGAAGTAACTGGGGCAAGGAGGCCGGTGATCGAAAAGAAGGGGCTTGGTTGTCAGGGGGCGGGGGGTAGGCCGCGGGCGGCGCGTACCGCTGCGTCCAGGCGGGCGGTGTCGGCGGCCGCCGCGCTGGTGCGCCGGGTGAGCGCGCGGGTGTGCGCCTCGGCGG